>NZ_PTRA01000001.1:309631-619262 GCF_002943425.1 Siphonobacter curvatus | reverse complement strand
TCTAGTAGACTACGTTTCCGACAAAGGTGACACCTTACAGGGAGCCTTGTTCCTGCCCGCAGGTTACGAAACGGGTAAGAAATATCCGACGATTGTCTATTACTACGAAAAGCTGTCGCAAACGCTGCACGCGTATACCAATCCGGGTTACAGTGGCACGGGCTGGAACCCTAGCGTGTATACTTCGAATGGCTACGCTGTTTTCATTCCGGATATTGTTTACAAAATGAATGATCCGGGTATGTCGGCCGTGTGGTGTGTACTACCCGCGGTAAAGGCGGCTCTAAAGACGGGTGTCATTGATGAAACGAAAATGGGGATTCACGGGCACTCCTGGGGTGGGTACCAAACCAGCTTCCTAATTACCCAAACTAACTTGTTCAAGGCGGCGGCGGCGGGTGCCCCGTTGACTGACATGGTTTCCATGTACAACCTGATTTACAAGAACTCAGGGACCAGCAACGGTCAGATTTTTGAGGGTTCACAAGGCCGACTCGTAGCTCCCTGGGAAAACTGGGATGCCTACTACCGCAACTCCCCCCTGCACCACGTCAAGAACATTCAGACGCCATTACTGCTATTACACAATGATGCAGACGGTGCCGTTGATTTCACCCAGGGCATTGAGTATTACACGGCCTTACGCCGACTGAAAAAACCCGTCGTACTCTTTCAATACAAGGGAGAAAATCATGGTTTGGCGAAATTGCCCAATCGTAAAGATTATGCGGCTCGGATGATGGAATTTTTTGATTACCATCTTAAGAATAAACCCGCTCCCGACTGGTGGAGCAAGGGAATTGAACGCTCGCAGCTCGAAGAGCATTTAGAGAAACGAATCCTTTTTAATAAGTAATTTATCTCAATAACCCTTAAAAGCCGTCACCAGGTGACGGCTTTTTTTATTACCATTTTATACTGGCATAGTTATTTACATGATTAATATACGTCAATAAAATTTAAACATTTTCTAACGAATGTAAGTTATTTGTTTACTTTTATTACTAATTATCAGGCGTTAATTTGTCCATTAACTACCTGCTTTTTACCTTTTCAGTTGCCTCGAATCTATTTGTAGTAAGTACCCGTCCATCGTTTGTAAACTTAGTGACCGCTATGACCAATTTTACAACAACGCCCACAATCGCCCACTTTTCTTAACGGTACAGCCTTTAATGGCTTCCCAACGTCTTGTGATTGCCTGACCTCCTCTTAAGGATGGTTTGCAATCGATGTGCTTCTTTCTCCTACCTTCTTTCGTAGGAGTCATTGGTATATACACTTTCCCGAACGTCCAAGCGATCGAGAAGCGTATAGGCGTATTTCTGATTACCTAAGGTTCAACAATCCAAATTTAAATTATGGAAATTTCTACTTCGCAATCAGCGGCTTGTAGTAGGCCTTTACTGGCTCTCTTTTTGTCGCTTGTACTGGGACTACTACGGCCTTCCGTTACGTATGCCCAAGAAGGTTCCCTTTGCTATAAACCCATTGTAGGAGCCGGCGTTACGGCTACACCCATCGGTGGCTCGGTAGCAAGCCTTGGGTTCACGACGGGCAATACCCCAGATAAACTTGCTAATGGCAACCTCAACGATTACGCTGAGATTTCCAATATCGTAACCCTACTGGGAAATGGCGGCGTAAGCGTAAAAAACAGCTCGACAACCTACCCTTCTGGCTGGCACGCCGGATATGTGGTAGAATTAGGCGGTTCTGGGCTACTCAATGCGGATGTACTGAATGGCTTTGTCATTCAAACCGACGACGGTAATTCCGCTACGGCTCCGGAAACCTTTACCATTAACAATGGTGTAGGAGTAACCGTCGTTTCGGGGAGTTCCACGGGACGGGTGTACTTGAATTTTAAAACCACCCGCCCTTTTAATGAAGTTCGTTTGTACAAGCCTCAAACGCTAACTGTTTCTCTGGCTTCCTCACTACGGATTTACTACGCAACTGCTTTTGATCCGAGCTGTGGATTTAAGGAAAATAATAACATTTGCTTTGATCAGATTGCGGGAAATCAGACGGTGGTCAATTACTCCAACGGCCTGGCAAGTGCTCTTTCTGGGCTAGCTAATCCGCAGAATATCATCGACGGAAATAAGAATACGGCCGCTTCCTGGACGCTGACCGCGGGCACCGGGGTGCTGTCGAATTCACCCTTTGTGGGCGTAAACAGCCTGCAACAGGTGTACCCTGCGGGCAGTAAAGCCGGATTCGTCATTCAGGTCAGTAATGGTGGTCTGTTGAGTACCGATGTACTCAACAGCCTGGGTATCCGCACGTACTTGCACGGTCAGTTACAGGACGATGTGGATTTGAGCAATGGTACGGGCATCTTAGGATTGAGTCTGATCTCTGGCAGTAATACGACTCCGGCTCAGGAAGTAGCCATTACGACGACGAAGCCTTATAATGAAATACGGCTGGTACAACGGAGTGGCATTTCAGCTAGTGTGCTGAGTGCTCCTTTATTAATTTATTATGCCTTTGAAAGCGGCTCCGCTTGTGCCGAATGTCGCTCGCTGCTGGTGAGTACGGCTACGCAGAACCGATTCAAGGGAGCCATTGCTTCCTCCGATGACATCACTAACCAAGCAAGGATAGTTGACGGAGATACGACTAATTACGCAACGTATTCGTTCCCCTTGGTTAGTGTGGGAGGTTCGGCTCAGGTGACCGTACGCAACAATGCCACTACGGTTAACACGGATACGATTCCCCGGTATTCATTCGCAGGATTTACCATCGAGCGAGTCGATGGCTTACTAAATCTTGGTTTACTGAATAATATCGTCATTACTACCTTTAATGGTACTACTCAGCAGGAAAGCCGCACGGCTGGAGGCTTACTCGGCTTAAGCCTGATTAATGGTCGCAATGGATTAGCTACCGTCGGTTTTAAAACGGCTCTTCCGTATAACCGTATCCGTATTACCATCAATACTCCGGCAGGAATTAATCTCGGCGGCAGCATCAGAATTTACTACGCTCTGGCTTCGCTGGATGATGATAATGATGGCGTACCGAATTGCTTTGAAGCCTGTCCTGCAGGGAATGACGCTCTGGATTCCGACGGCGACGGTATACCGGACTGCGTCGATGGCTGTAATCAGGTGAACAATAAATCACCCTTTGCTGATACGGATTCCGATGGCATCTTCAACGCTTGCGATGTCGACAGTGATAACGATGGCATTCCGGATACCGTAGAGGGCATTGATGTCGATACGGACGGCGATGGCATTCCTAACTACCTAGATCTGGACAGTGATAACGATGGTATTCTGGACTTGTACGAATCGGGTGTTGCGGTTGGAAACAATGATGCGAACCGGAATGGCGTACTTGACAGTCCTAACCCCATTTCTACCAATACGCCCCGGGATACGGATGGCGATGGTATCCCTGATTTCCTCGACCTGGATAGCGACAATGATGGCATTACGGACCTGCGGGAAAGTGGACTTACGGGCTTTACGGATGTCAACAACGACGGTGTAGTCGATGGCCCCGACGCCGATCAGGACGGTATTCAGGATAGTGTGGATACGGATGATACGACCTTCGGTTCACCCAATATGCCACTACCTAAAGATACCGATGGCGATACCATTACGGATCAGCGGGATCTGGACAGTGATAATGACAGCATTACCGACCTGGTCGAGAGTGGTAAGACGGGATTAACGGATGCCAACAACGACGGTGTAGTTGATGGCCCGGATGCCGATGGCGATGGAATTCGGGATAGTGCCGATTCCGACGACGTAGTCTTTGGATCACCCGGTATTACGCCAGCTAAGGACACGGACGGCGACACGAAACCCGATTACGTAGACCTCGACAGCGATCAGGACAGCGTTTCAGATTTGGTTGAAAGTGGTAATCCGGGTCTGGTCGATGGCAACAATGATGGAGTCGTAGACGGTCCGGATGCGGATGGTGATGGTATTCAGGATAGTGCCGATAACAATGACGGCGTATTTGGTTCCCCTGGCATTACCCCGCCCCGTGATACCGACGGCGATAGTACCCCGGACTATAACGACCTGGACAGCGATGGTGATGGTATCAACGATATTATTGAAAATGGTAAAGGATCGACTGACCTCAACAACGATGGCAAGGTAGATGGACCGGTAGATACCAATGATAATGATGGTATTGCGGACGTGGTAGACAACAAACCTACGGAATTTGGTGGCCTGGGAGTACCGCTCACCTCGGACCTTACTCCGCTTATTCAGTTGCCCGCCAACAATTTCCCCCCTACGGGTTCTACCGCAACTAAATCGTTTACGGTGGGCATCTACGAAACGCAGAATGTCTCCGCAACGCCGGCCGGAACCATCGAATTCACGGTAACGGTGCCTAATGGATTTTCGCTAACCTTCAATCCTTCGGCCACATCCATCGGCGTTTCCGGCGGTTCTTCCACCACGATTCAAAATGGTCGCTGGACGGTAACCAATTCCAGCTTAGGGGGCAGAAGATTGACCCTACGCATGAAAGCGGGTGAATTCATTGCGGCGGGTCAGAGTTCCGTACTGGGCTTCACCATTAGCCGTACGACCTCTACGAATGGTAGTAGTTCGATCACCGTAAATATTTCGGATGATCCTACCAAGACCTTCGACAGCAACTCAGCCAATAACATCTATTCACGTATCATCAACAGTGCTCTGTAAGCACTAAAGCCTTTATCATATGAAAACTAGAATCACGCAGCATTTACTAGCAATAGCTTTTTTCTTGGTAAGTTTTTGGGCACAGGCTCAAGATCCTGCTACCGCGGGGATTAATCCTGACGTAGCTTCTATTAATGTAGGAGCCAGTACTCTGGTAAGATCTACTTTCTTTAATGGGAGTTCTACGGCCATACCGCAGATTAACAATGCGACCTGGACGATCAATTTACCCCGTAATATCCGCTTGTTGACTTACACGTTCGAAGATCCTACCGTTACCAACTTTATCACGGTAACCGTAACCGATTATGATGCAGCAGAGGGTACAATCATTACCCTCGTAAGCAACCGTGGGGATTTTCCTGGAAATGGAGCCTATGAAATTGTCCTCAACGTAGAAGGTGTGGTTTCAACGGGTGGATTAAATGCCACAATGACCATCAATGCCGCTTCTATTCCACCGGTGGCTACGAATGTGGCAAACAATGATAACTCTTCAGGATCGATTGTCGTGGCGGAAGCCCCTACGCCGGTGTCGCTGGTATCATTTACGGCAAAAGGAGTGGGCAATAATGCCCAGCTTGACTGGGCAACGGCTCAGGAGAAAAACAACGCTCTCTTTGAAGTGCAGTACTCGACGAATGGTCAGGACTTTGAAGCCGTAGGTTCGGTGATGGGTAAAGGTACGACTACGGTTCGTCAGACGTACTCCTTCGTTCATCCGGGTTTGAACCCGGCCTTGACTCACTACTATCGCCTCAAGCAGATCGATACGGACGGTAGCTTCGCCTTGAGTCAGGTTCGTTCGGTCAAACTGGATCAGTACGTAGGAATCCAGCTCAAGGCTAGTACGGATCCCGCCCGTAACGTACGCGTATTAGTTGATTACGGCGATGAACAACTTTCCAACCTGGCTACAATTCACCTGATGGATTTGTCAGGCCGTACCTTAAGCTCGAAACAAATCGAATTGGAGAAGGGATTTAATCGCGTAAACTTCTCCGCTTCTTCGTTAAGCTCCGGTTTGTACTTGATTCGTTTAGAAAATGCTTCACAACCCGCTGCAGTAAAAGTAGCACTGCCTTAACGTTAAGCATTCCCCTAACTAAAAGGCCAGCAGTTCTCTGCTGGCCTTTATTATTGGTAAACCACTTAAGAAACTGCACCAATAAGTCTTCTTACCAAGTACGTTAGTTCACGTAATTACTATCGATAAAGGTGTTTAAACCTATAAATCTAAATTCTTTTCTTAAGAATTTAATTTTCAATTACAGCAATAATATTTTCAATTAGGATAAAATTTAACAATCAATTACCGCATACATTAGGCACCTTTTAACCCAACTATCCCTTTACAGGATTCAACCAATTACTTGAGGTTATAGTTCATACGTATATTAATATTAGGAAGAGCATTTTATTTTAAATAAATCACAAAAAAATCAAAAAACTATTGACAGTATAAGTTATTTAATTACTTTTACATCCGCTTGACAAGTGATAATAAGCCGTTCAAGTTTCCTATAAATAAGCAGATTAGCTCAATCCACGACATTATTTATTGCTTATCCATTAGGAGTATCCATCGACCAATCCAAATTAATCCTTGTGAAAATTAGCTACCGCCTATGACTAATTTTACAACCCACGAATCGTCTTTTCTTTTGTCCTGCTCCTAGCATACCTATGCGTTATGTGCTGACTTAGCTATACAGTTAGGTTAGTCTTCACGTGTGTGCTTTACGGTCTCCCTTTAACCAAGGGAGTCAGAGGTTTCTATGCCTGATTTTAACCTTTGTTTCAAGGTTAAGTGAGTACCCTTTTGATTTCAATCCAAATTAATTCAACTTATGAAAAACTTTACCCGGACAATCTATGCCCGAGCCGTGCTTAGGTTTGGGATAACCTTCTGTATTTTCTTTCTAACGTTGCTTTCGCACACGTACGCTCAACGGGCTCTGCGACGCATCTATGCCAACAACGCAACGCCCGGAACGACCAGTATTCCATTAGTTGGAGCCGGTTCGGTAAGCAACCCCAACAACGCGATAACGAATACGACGCTAGCGGAACGAAATCAGGCGGCCAATCTAAATTCTAGTGGTTTGCTGGCCAGTGCTTATCTGAACCTTACGTTCGCGGACCCCGTTGCGGCCAATACACCCATCCACATTAAGCTGGGCAGTACGGCAAGCTTATTAGGCGTCGGTGAAGGATTACGCGTGCAGGCCATTTCCAGTAGCGGAGGATTACTTGGTTCGCCCGCCCAGGTGTCAACATTGTTGTCCCTGGCCGATGGCGTGAACCAGTACGAAGTCATCTTCACGCCTACCGTGGCATCCCAAGGGGTACGGGTAACGTTTGCTCCGGTAGCGGCCCTGCTGAATGGCGGGATTGATGTATACGGTGCCTACTATAAAACCAGTGCCACTGGCGTAGCTTGCGATTCGCCGGAGGATCAGCTCAATGGTGCGGTTGGTTTGGCTACTGGCGTTGCTGGTGGGGTGTTGAATCCCCTCAATGCCGTGGATGGTAACCTCAATACGGCGGCAGTATTACAAACGGCCGTTGGTGCTACGGGTTACATTCATTCTACGGCCGTATTTACTTCCGAAGGAGCGGCGGGTGACAGTGTAAAAGTACTGATTCAACGCACGGGTAATCTACTGGATTTACAGCTTCTCGGCTCATTCTCCATCAATACTTATCTGGGAAATACACTCGTGAATTCGGGCGTTACGGGGAACCTGCTTTCCCTGAATTTGCTGAGTGGTACGAGCGATCGCTATTACGTAGGCTTCCGGGCCAGCGGAGCCTTTGACCGCATCGAAGTTCGGACGGCGGGGGTGGCGAACTTGCTGGGTAACCTCACCATCTATGAGATTCAGCGAACGCCGGGAGCTCCGACCGTAGCTCCAGCTAGCCGGAATGTAACGATTTACTCGGGCAATACGGCTACGTTAACGGCTTCTACTACCGTTACTAGTGACAACGTCATCTGGTATGGTTCAGCCACGGGAACGAATCAGGTGAGTAACGCTAAAACGTTCACCACGCCTACCCTGACGCAAACGACCCGTTACTACGCCGCAACCCAGCGTAATGGTTGCACGGAAACCTCCTTACGGACTCCGGCCGTGGTTACGGTACTCACCCTGACAGGCTTTACCAATCCGCCCAGTGGAAAAGTAGGTCAGGCCTATACGGGCGGCTTATCCGCTACCTCAAGTGGCACGGGCCGGACGCTTAATTATGCTTTGGCCACCGGTTCCAGCTTACCCGCCGGATTAACGCTGAATGCCAACGGAACGATTACCGGTACCGTAGCGGCCAGTGCAACCCCTGGTACCTATCAGATCAATGTGAACATCCGCGACGTAACTGACGGCGGGAATCTAACCGCGGGTAGCCACGTCTATACCCTGGTGATCGCTCCGGCTGACCTGACCTTGCCCGCATTTGCGTTGGGTAATGGTACCGTAGGAACGCCCTACGCTTCGGCGGCCTTACCAGAGCCTACGGGCGGAAATCCGAAGTACACGTTCACGGTCACCAATTTGCCTCCTGGACTGACATTTGATCCAATAACGCGGGTGATTTCGGGTACGCCGACCACCGCTGGTTCATATACGGTACGGGTACAGGTAACCGATTCTTCTAATCCGGCCCAAACGACCTTCCGGGATGTAACGGTAATCATTGCTCCGGCTACGCTGGTGTTACCCGATACTACTCTGGCAACGGGTCAGGTGGGCAATCCCTACGTGACGACGATTCCAGCCGCTCGCGGCGGTACGACGCCTATCACTTACACGGCTTCTAATGTTCCGGCTGGATTGACCTTTAACCCGACTACGCGGCAAATTACGGGCACTCCGTCCCAATACGGCACGTTTACGGTCACGGTAACGGCCACGGACGCGGGTAATCCGCAGCAAACGGCCACCCGTAATTACTCACTAACGGTGAATCCGGCTCCGCTGGTATTACCTGCGGCTACCTTAGCGACCGCCCAGGTAGGGACTACCTATACTGCTACTATTCCAGCCGCTACGGGTGGTACCACACCTATTACGTATACGGCTACGGGTGTTCCAGCTGGTTTGAGTTTTGATCCGGCAACGCGGCAAATTACCGGTACGCCTACCCAATCGGGTACCTTTACGGTAACCGTGACGGCCACCGATGGAGCTTCGCCGGCCCAGACCTCTACGCGTACGTATACGCTAACGGTTAATCCCGCTACTCTAACACTGCCCGCCGCTAGTCCAGCAACGGCTCAAGTAGGAACGGGTTATACAACGACGCTTCCGGCTGCTTCCGGTGGTACGACACCGATCACGTACGCGGCTACGGGTATTCCAGCTGGCTTGAGCTTCAATCCTACGACTCGCGTGATTTCGGGTACGCCGACCACCGCTGGAACCTTTACGGTAACCTTAACGGCTACCGATGCGGGTAATCCGCAACAAACGGTTTCCCGAGACTATACCATCACGGTCATTCCGGCAACCTTAGTATTGCCTGATACGTCCTTAGCAACAGCTCAGGTAGGAACGAGTTATTCCACGACGATTCCAGCCGCTACGGGGGGTACTACGCCCATTACTTACGCGGCTACGGGCGTTCCAGCTGGACTCACGTTTAATCCCGAAACTCGTCAAATTACCGGTACGCCTACGCAATCGGGTACCTTTACTGTCGCCGTAACGGCTACGGATGCGGGTAATCCCCAGCAGACCGCTACGCGTAACTATACGCTGACTGTTGTTCCGGCTACCCTCGTCCTGCCTGCCATTACGCTGGCTACGGCTCAAGTAGGTACTGAATATACCGCTACCATTCCAGCCGCTACGGGTGGTACCACGCCCATTACTTACGCCGCTACGGGTGTTCCGGCGGGTCTGAATTTCGATCCAGCTACGCGGCAAATCACGGGTACGCCGACGCAGTCGGGTACGTTTACCATCACCGTAACCGCTACCGACGCGGGTGATCCACAGCAAACGGCTTCCCGCAATTATACACTGACCGTCGTTCCGGCTACCCTGGTGCTGCCAGCGGCCACACCCGCCACGGCTCAGGTGGGAACGAGCTATACGACGACCCTTCCGGCCGCTTCCGGCGGTACCACGCCCATTACTTACGCGGCTACGGGTATTCCAGCGGGCTTGAGTTTTGATCCGGCAACGCGGCAAATCACGGGTACACCGACAACAGCCGGAACCTTTACAGTAACCTTGACGGCTACTGATGCGGGTAATCCACAGCAAACGGTTTCCCGGGATTACACCATCACGGTTGTTCCGGCTACGCTGGTACTACCCGCGGCTACCTTGGCGACGGGTCAGGTTGGAAATCCTTACGCAACCACCATTCCAGCCGCTACGGGTGGCACCACGCCCATTACGTATACGGCTACGGGCATTCCGGCTGGTTTGACTTTTGATCCGGCGACCCGGCAAATTACCGGTACGCCCACGCAATCGGGCACGTTTACGGTAACGGTAACGGCTACGGACGCGGGCAATCCGCAACAGACGGCCACGCGGACCTACACCATTACGGTGAATCCGGCCACACTGATTCTACCGGCCGCTACGCTAGCTGCCGCTCAGGTGGGTAATGACTATACCGCTACCATTCCAGCGGCTACGGGTGGCACCACGCCAGTGACGTACGCGGCTACGGGCTTACCCGAAGGGCTTTCTTTCAACCCAACGACGCGTCAGATTACGGGTACACCTACCCAATCGGGTAACTTTACGATCGAAGTGACGGCGTCGGATGCTGGCGATCCCCAGCAAACGGCCACGCGGACCTACACGTTAACGGTGAATCCGGCTACACTCGTATTGCCCGCTGCAACGCTGGCTACGGCTCAGGTAGGTAGCAGTTATGCAGTGACGACGCCTGCGGCTACGGGTGGTACCACCCCAGTGACGTACTCGGCTACGGGACTTCCAGCGGGTCTGTCGTTCAATCCTGCCACTCGCCAGATTACCGGTACGCCAACCACGGCGGGTACGTTTACCGTGACGGTAACGGCAGCGGATGCGGGTTCGCCGCAACAAACGGTTTCGCAGGATTACACCATCACGGTTATTCCGGCGACGCTAGTATTGCCCGATGCAACCCTCGCGGTGGGCCAGGTAGGTTCATCGTATGCCACCACCATTCCGACGGCTACGGGTGGTACGACGCCCATTACCTACGCAGCGTCTAACCTTCCAGCGGGTCTGACCTTTGATCCGGATACGCGTCAGATTACGGGTACGCCCACGCAATCGGGCACGTTTACGGTAACGGTAACCGCCACGGATGCGGGCAATCCGCAGCAGACGGCCACGCGTAACTACACCATTACGGTCAATCCGGCGACGCTGATCCTACCCGACGCTACACTAGCGGCAGCTCAGGTGGGTGCTACGTACACGGCTACGCTTCCGGCAGCTTCGGGTGGTACGACGCCGATTACCTACACCGTATCTGGTTTACCCGCTGGTCTGACGTTCAACCCAACGACTCGCCAGATTACGGGTACGCCCACGGAATTTGGTAATTTCACGATCGTATTGACGGCCACGGA
Organism: Siphonobacter curvatus; assembly: GCF_002943425.1. Classification (NCBI taxonomy): domain Bacteria; kingdom Pseudomonadati; phylum Bacteroidota; class Cytophagia; order Cytophagales; family Cytophagaceae; genus Siphonobacter; species Siphonobacter curvatus. The sequence continues at coordinate 607,976 of NZ_PTRA01000001.1, read as the reverse complement.
CGCGGGTAATCCTCCGCAAACGGCTACGCGTAGCTACACTTTGACGGTAAGCCCATCGGCCCTGACTCAGCCTCCGGTTACCCTGGCCAATGGTATAGCTGGAACGGCTTACTCGGCTATTATTCCTCAGGCGACGGGTGGTACGGCTCCGTACACGTATGTGGTAAACAACCTACCTCCGGGCTTAACGTTCAATCCGACTACGCGTCAGATTACCGGTACGCCTACGCAAGCTGGTACTTTCGATAACATCACCGTAACAGTTACGGATGCAGGCTCTCCGGCTCAAACCATTACTCAGACCACGAGCATTACCATCACTGAACAGGCTACGCCCGTTACGCTGATCGCCTTTACGGCCAAAGCTTCCGGAAACAATGTTCAACTGGAATGGTCAACGGCTCAGGAAAAGAATAACGCCCACTTCGAAGTGCAGTACTCAACGAATGGACGTGATTTCGAAACGGTAAGTACAGTTGATGGAAAAGGTACGGTAACGACGCGTCAGAATTACTCCTTCGTACACGCGTCGGTAAATCAGGCCTTCATCCACTACTACCGCCTGAAGCAGGTAGACTTTGATGGGAAGTTCACCCTTTCCACGGTACGCTCGGTGAAACTGGATGGTTATGTAGGCATCGCGATGAAAGCCAGTACTGATCCTTCGCGGAATGTTCGGGTATTTGTCGACTACGGTGACGAGCAACTGTCTAAAGAAACCACCCTGTATTTGATGGATCTTTCAGGCCGTATCCTGAGTTCGCAGCAATTGGAACTGCAACCCGGTCGCAATACGGTAGAATTCTCATCCGGTACGCTGGGTTCAGGTATTTACCTGATTCGCATGGATAATGCCTCGCAAAAGGCGTCGGCCAAAGTAGCTCTGCCTTAGTAGGTCCTACGCTTATAAAAAAGCCGCCCCGGTCATTCGGGGTGGCTTTTTTTATTCCGTTTTCTGGAAATTCTACGTGTAATCCCTTGCGGGATGTATCTTTCTTCTCTAAACCTCTTGACCAATGAAAACCGTAGGCATGACGCTGGGATTTGCTCTGCTGAGCTTGGGCGTGTGGGCTCAACAAGCCTTTTCTCACGGGAAATTAAAAGTAGCCTCTAATCAACGATACCTAGTTCACGCCGACGGCACTCCCTTTTTCTGGCTGGGCGATACAGCCTGGGAATTGTTTCACCGGCTGAATCGGGAAGAAGCCGATCGCTATCTCAAACGCCGGGCCGAGCAGGGGTTTACCGTAGTACAAGCCGTAGCCCTGGCTGAGCTGGATGGCTTACATACGCCGAATGCTCTAGGTGAAAAACCCCTTCGACACAACGATCCGGCCCAACCCAATGAAGCCTATTTTCAGCACGTGGATTACGTGATTCAAAAGGCGGCTTCGTACGGAATCGTCATTGCTCTGTTACCAACTTGGGGAGATAAACTGAACAAAGCTTGGGGGAAAGGCCCTGAAATTTTCACGACTGAAAACGCCCGTACCTTTGGCCAATGGCTGGGAAACCGGTACAAAAATCAGCCGAATGTGGTATGGGTGATCGGTGGCGACCGTACCCCCCGCGAGAAGTCGGATGACGTGGCCGTCTGGCGGGCCTTGGCTCAGGGGGTCACCGAAGGCGTGGGGGGAGTGGATCAGGCCCTGATGACCTTTCATCCTCAACCCAACGAGCTGACGATGGGCGGCTCTTCACACTGGTTTCATCAGGATAGCTGGCTGGATTTCAATATGATGCAGAACGGTCACTGCCGCGATACGCCTACGTACAACAAAATTGCCTTCGTCTACAAGCGAACGCCCGCCAAACCCGTCCTTGATGGCGAACCCATTTACGAAGACCATCCGGTGTGTTTCAACGCCAAAGACCTCGGCTATTCCAATGCATACGATGTGCGGAAGTACGCGTACTTCGACCTCTTTGCGGGTGCCCACGGCCATACGTACGGCTGTCACGATGTCTGGCAGATGTATACGCCCCGGCACGAGCCCGTCAACGGGCCGCATCTTTCCTGGGAAGAAGCGTTGAATTTGCCCGCGGCTAATCAGATGCAGTACGTACGGGCTTTGATGGAATCGCGACCGTTGCTCGACCGCGTGCCGGATCAGTCGCTGATCGAAGAAAACCAGTACGGACCCGCCGACCGGATTCAGGCGACGCGGGGGAAGGATTACGCCTTTGTGTACTCCGCTGCCGGGCGGCCCTTTACGGTCCGCCCCGGAAAAATTTCGGGAACCTCCTGGCAGGCGACCTGGTACGACCCGCGTACGGGAGACAGCAAAACGGTCGGGAAAGTGTCGGGTCAGAAGCCTCAGAAATTCACTCCACCTACGCAGGGATACGGACAGGACTGGGTATTGATTCTCGACGACGACAGCAAGGCCTACTCTCTGCCGAAGCGATGATTGAAACGACTGTTTCGTTCGGGTGTTTTTTAATCCGTACTTTTGATCAAAATCCGTATGTACTGATGAATCGTCTGTTCCCCGTCTTTCTAAAACTCGAAACGCTGGATGTCCTGCTGGTGGGTGGTGGCAACGTTGGCCTGGAAAAACTGACCGCCTTACTCCAGAATAGTCCAGATACTGCGGTGACGGTAGTAGCCCCGCTTATTCGTGACGAAGTACGGCAACTGGCCGGGCAACACCCCCGCGTCCGACTCGTCGAACGGGCCTTTGAATTCCGTGACCTGGACCATACCGACTTGGTCATTCTGGCAACGGATAATCCCGCCTTACACGCCACCATCAAAACCGAAACCCGGCAACGACGCATCCTGACCAACGTAGCCGATACGCCGCATCTCTGCGATTTGTACCTGGGGAGCATTGTCCAGAAGGGGGATCTGAAAATTGCGATTTCCACGAATGGGAAATCCCCTACCCTGGCCAAGCGGTTGCGGGAGTTTTTCAGCGAAATCATTCCCGATAATATTCAGGAGATTTTGGATAATCTGGTCGTTATACGGGAACGGATCAAGGGCGATTTTCAGGCGAAAGTCAAACAACTCAACGACCTGACGGAAGGATTGGTTAAAGAAGCACCGTCCAAAGATTCCTGAATTTTTTGGCTCGTTTTTCCGTTAGAACCGTAATGGAAGAATTGCTAGCTCAGGTACGTAATTGCACCCTTTGTACTTCGTTTTTGCCCTTACCACCCAAACCCATTTTGCAGGCCAGTAGTCAGGCCCGAATACTCATCATCGGGCAGGCTCCCGGCCAGAAAGCTCATGATTCGGGCATTCCCTGGAACGATGCCAGTGGTAATCGCCTGCGGCTGTGGATGAACATGGATCGGGATACGTTCTACGATCCCACGCAGGTAGCCATTGTTCCCATGGGCTTTTGTTATCCCGGCAAGGGGTCGGGTGGCGATTTGCCGCCCCGGCCCGAGTGTGCTCCGTACTGGCACGAAGCGATCCTTCGTCACTTACCCCATATCGAACTGACGTTACTAATTGGTCAGTACGCTCAGCGGCAGTATTTACCCGTCCAGCAACCACTAACCGAAGCCGTGCGGGAGGCCGAACGCTTTTTACCGGCGTACTGGCCCCTGCCCCATCCTTCACCACGTAATCAGTTCTGGCTTCGCCGGAATCCTTGGTTTGAAGAAGAGATGGTACCCCTGTTACGAGAAAAAGTTGCAGCGATTCTTCATGCGTGAGTACTGCCTTTTAATTCTGGTTGTAGTGATCGTAGGCGGCTTTAGCAATTCGGGCGATGGTTTGCTCTCGTACTGCCGTTTCCGCTTTAGAGTCCATCACGAATACAGCCACTACCAGGTGTTGGCCGGAAGGCAAAGTAATCACCCCTACGTCGTTAGTAGCCGCGGTCACACCCGCCGGGCTCGTACCTGACGTGCCCGTTTTCCGAGCGATGGGCGTACCCTTGGGCAGCAATCCCGGCAAGCGGTTAGGAGCCGTAGAAGTACTGAGCATAATATCCTTAAGAACCTTGGTATAGGCGGAATTGAGGAGTTTTCCCTCATAAAAATCGTTCAACAAACGTCCCATCAGTACCGGCTCGCACCAGTTTTGATACTGTACGGACCATTCCGTCGCCATTTCTTCTTCGGTTGCCCGAATGGCGATGTTTTTGTAACCCAAGTGGTGAAAGTAATTTTCCACGACTTTTGTACCTCCAAGTTTTCGCAGGATAATGTCGCAGGCATTGTTATCGCTTAGAGCTACCATGTTCTCAATCAATTCCCGAATCGTTATATCCACGTTTCCTTGCGGGTACTTGTCGCGAATGGGGCTGTGTGTATTGGATAACAATTCTTTTTTCGTAACGTGCCATTTTGTATCCAGGTCGAATTTACCCGCCTCGATCTGGTTCAACAGAGCTATAGCAATCGGAAATTTATAGACACTTAGCATCGGAAAATGTCCGGTACCATTCAAGGAAAGCGTATCGCCCCTTTCCAGATGAATAATGGAGACGCCGACGGTTCCCCCGGAGCTTTGGGCGATTTGTTGAATAGCCTTGCGTAAGGACGATTGCCCGAAACTTGCCAGCGAAATTAGTAAGCCCAGGAGAAGAGCAGAAAGACGATACATGGTAGGGAAGTGTTGAACCGATGGAAACATAAAAATACCCTGACTACTGATACGTAGCAGGGTATAGTAATAATTTCTGCAGGATTTTTCTGAGATCTGTCTGAATAGCTTTACAATTCGACTCGCTTCGGGAATACGTCTTTCAGTCGGCCGTCGTGTGTAACCACGACCAGACTGGCCCCCAGATGAGCCGATTGTTTCTTGAGTAGCTCCACGACCAGATAGCAGTTTTCATCGTCAAGGCTAGAGGTAGGTTCATCGGCCAGAATTACCTGCGGTTCGTTCATCAGAGCCCGGGCAATACCTACCCGTTGCTGCTCACCCAAACTGAGTTGATGCGTTTTTTTACCGAGGTGTTCCGCAAAGCCCAAACGTTGAGCCAGTTGACGGGCCTTTTCGGTATCGGCTTTTTTCCCGGCTAAGTAGTTAGCCAAAACCAGATTATCCAGTACCGATAGCGAGCGTACGAAATGCGGCCGCTGGTAAATCAGACCTACGTGTTTGGCCCGGAACGCCGCCGCTTCGCTGGGTGAAAACTGCGATATGTCCTCCTGGCCAATGCGTATTTGTCCGCCCTGCGGCTGAAGTAACAAAGCCAGTAAATGTAGAAAGGTCGTTTTGCCCCGGCCCGAACGTCCCAAAATCAGAAGAGTATCCTGATCGGGACATTCAATATCGGGAAAGCTAAATTGCTTCGTTGGGCTATAAGCAAACGTCAAATTGTGCGTCTGAATCATGCAGGAAGTTTGTTTACGGTTTCGCAACTGTGCTTTCCAAACGAGTACATTCAATCCCTATAGATGAATCTTCCCGGAAAACGGTACGCGAAGTACGTAAAACCTTAGGACTTTTTCTCTTCCACGGCAATACGAACCAGCTCAACTGTATTTTTTACTTTGGTTTTACGCAGCATGTTCGCCCGGTGGTTCGTTACGGTACGAATACTCAGGTTTAGCTTTTCAGCAATCTCCCGACTGTTGAGGCCTTCCGCAATCATGGTCAGAATTTGACGTTCCTTGCGGGAAAGTTTACTCAGCGGACTATCGTCGTTTCCACGCGTAGCTGTGCGTCCGCGGCTGCGGCCCAACAACGCGTCTACGAATACGGACGAGATGGTCGGAGGGAAATACTTATCCCCTTGCGATACTTTCTGCAAGGCTAGTAGAATTTCTTCTTTATCCGTATCCTTCAGCAAATAGCCCGCAGCTCCGCTTTCTACTGATTTTAGAATATAGTCCTGATTATTATGCATGCTAAAAATCAAGGCTTTAACGGTTGAATACTGCTGGGCAATGGCTTTAGCAGCTTCAATTCCGGATAAGCGAGGCATACTAATATCCAGAATTACCACATCAGGTTTCGTTTCAGGAATTTTATCCAACGCTTCCTGACCATCTGCGGCTTCTCCTACAATTTCTACTGAATCTTCATCGGCGAGCAGCATTCTAAGCCCTTTCCGTACTATGGTGTGATCATCTGCGACGAGTACTCGAATTTTTGCCATTCGTTTCATTGACGGTTATATAAAAGAAAGAAGTGCTGTGATATTGCTCGGCGGAAGCATTAACCACAGGATTGTACTCCAAAGTAACGAAACATATTAGATTGAATACTATTCCCCACTTTTTTATTTTTAAAAATAATTACAATTACCGAGACAAAGATACTTCAATACTCGTTCCCTGCCCCGGAACAGACTCCATATGGAAGCGTCCTCCCAGCAATTCAGCCCGTAATTTCATATTCCGTAACCCGGATTGTACCTGAGCACGTCGCGTAAGTTCTTCCACAGAAAAACCTATACCGTCATCTACTATACGTAAAACTAATTGATATAAATCAGTTTCGCTCAAGTGTACCTCAATCCGCGAAGCCTGAGCGTATTTTAAAGCATTGGTGAGAGCTTCCTGCGTAATTCGGTATAGTTGAATTTCAGCCGTTTCAGGCAATCGCTGGTTTTTTCCATTGGACTGAAAATCAACCGTTAAGCTCCCGGGTCGGGTGACGCGTTCGCAAAGCAGACGGAGAGCGGCCTCCAGTCCAAAATCACTTAACACACTAGGCATCAGATCAAAAGCTACCTGACGGGTCGTAGCAATTGTTTCCAGAATCAGTTGTTGCAACTCCTGATAACTATTGCGTTGGCGTTCGGTAAAGGAAGCATCCGCTAACTGGTCGATGTGCCAACGGATGCCCATCAGTAGCTGCCCGATGCCGTCGTGTAACTCGCGGGCCAGGCGTTGGCGTTCTTCTTCCTGCCCTTCCAAGAGGGCAGCCGTACGAATGGGATCGGTCGATTCAGGTAGATCTGACATGTTGTTTAAAATTTGAAAATATACTGGTCGCTTTTACTACCTGCGGCCTGTCATTTTCGGGTAGGCTGAGTTGATTGTTGAGTACAATTCTACTGCAATTTTTATGTATTTCTTCGTCGACTGACTTTTGTTAGCCTTTGGAGTGATGTATTCAGCCCTGGTCTGTTGCGTTCTCTTCCTGGAAAAAGTGTGCTGAATTTCCTTTTTTTACCCGTAAAAGGCATTGGTTTTTTTGCAACTTTGTGGCATGAATGTAATCAAGATCTCCCTGGCTAATTTGCGGGATAAACCGCTGAGTACTTTCCTGAGCACCCTTCTAATGGCCTTAGGTGTAGGCTTGATTTCGCTGTTGTTACTGATTAGTCAGCAGTTGGAAGACAAGTTTACCCGGAATCTGAAAGGCATTGATCTAGTGGTTGGAGCCAAAGGCAGTCCCCTGCAAATCATTCTTTCTTCTATTTATCAGATAGACTCTCCTACGGGCAACATTCCCTTGTCGGACGCCCAGATGCTCTCGCGTAACCCCATGGTACAAAAAGCGATTCCGCTGGCTATGGGAGATAACTACAAACTCTTTCGCATTGTTGGTACCGATTCTTCGTACCTGACTCATTTTGAAGCAAAACTAACGGAGGGTCGTATGTTTAGCCAGCCGCTGGAAGCCGTCATTGGTGAAAAAGTAGCCCGGCAGACCGGCCTGAAGATTGGCGATACATTCGCCGGAGCCCACGGTTTTGACGAGGAAGGCCACGTACACGGCGACGCCAAATATAAAGTCGTAGGCATTGCAGCTTATAATAATTCAGTGGTAGACAATGTAATCCTGACGCCCGTGGAAAGCCTCTGGAAAGTACACGAAGGTCAGGAAGGCAGTCAGGGCAATGCTATTATTGGTGAAATGATCAATGGAACGCCGGAAGATTCCACGGCCGACGATCCCAGCCATGAGATTACTTCGTTGCTCATCAAGTTCCGCAATCCGATGGGTAACGTCATTCTGCCCCGGATCATCAACGAAAATAGTAAGCTACAGGCCGCTTCGCCTGCCCTAGAAATCAACCGGATGCTCGATCTGCTCGGCGTGGGCGTCGATACCATTCGCTGGATGGCCCTGGTCATCATTGTCATTGCGGGTATCAGTGTATTTGTTTCGCTGTACAATTCGCTGAAAGAACGTCGCTATGAAATGGCCCTGATGCTCGCCATGGGTGCGACCCGGAGTAAACTCTTTGCCATGCTTTTGCTGGAAGGTTTACTAATCAGTATCTTGGGCTATATCATTGGTATTGTGCTGAGTCGGGTGGGTTTAGGAGTCCTTTCCGCCGGAGCTGATCAAAGCTTTCATTACAGTTTTCAGGTACTGGCTCTTTCGCCGTTGGAAGGCTTATTACTGGTGGGCGTACTCCTGCTGGGATTACTGGCGGCAGCCCTGCCTTCGCTGAATGTATACCGCCTCAATTTGTCGCGGACCCTGGCCGAGGAATAATTCCAGAAAGCTGATTGCAACCTTGTTGAAAAAAGTAAGGGATTGCGGTAACTTTGTACAGATTTTTAGCGTTACTCATTGCTGAAACCATTTCCGTGTTATGAAGCTATTCAAAATATTATCGCTGTTTTTGGCCGTTGGACTGTTCGTAAACGCTACTACGGACGCCCCGAAAGTGGCAGATCCTGCTAAGATTACCTGGGATAATCTGAAGGATGTGAAATTTCAGAAGAAGTGGTATCCCGAAGAAAAAATGTATATCCTGTACCCGAACTTCGGTCCTGGCGTACAGAAGCTCAGTAATAAAGAAGTCATCATCAAGGGTTATCTGGTACCGGTAGACATTACGACCAACACCTTCGTACTTTCAGCCTACCCGAACTCCATGTGTTTCTTCTGTACGGGTACGGGTCCGGAAACGATCATGGCTCTTAAAATGAAGAAGACCCGCCGGTTTAAAGTGGACGAAGTACAAACCTTCAAGGGTACGCTCAAACTCAACGCCAGCGACATCTACGAACTTAATTACATTCTGGACAATGCCGAGATTTACAACGGCGAATAAGTCCATCTACGTTCCTTTGTATCTTTGCCCCACCCCTAGCGGTGGGGTTTTTTCTTTGCTCTAACGGATTGTTCATGAAGTTCCTACGCCTCATTACCAAGATTTCCCTGGCTCTTATTGTTTTTATTCTCCTGATTTTAGCGGTTACCATGACGACCGTTGACGAAACGCCCTATACGGCCACCGAAGCGTATCAGCAAACCCAGCAGAATCTTCAACGCGTGGACCAACAACTGGCCTCACAGCGGGTGGATACGACCGGCCCTACCCTGAATGTCGGTTGGGCGAAAGCGAACATTACCCCCAGCTACGCAACCCCGTTGGCGGGTTACGGTACCCGCCGGGGCAAAGTGTCTACCGGTGTACGGGATTCGCTGTGGGTACGGGCTTTCGTCTTTGATAACGGCAAAACCCGTACGGCTTTGATTGCCTCCGATTTGCTCATCGTCCCTCCTACGGTTGTAGCCGCCGTGCAGGCACAATGGCCGAAGAATCTGGGTTTCCCGGCGGATCGCATTTACTACGGAGCCATTCATAGCCATAACAGTGCAGGGGGCTGGCAGGCAGGTGTGGGTAGCGAACTGATTGCGGGAAGCTACAATCCCGAAGTAGAAACGTTTCTGGCTAAACAAATTATTACGGCCATTACGGAGGCTACGCAACGCCTAGCTCCTACAGAAATAGGATACGGAGAAATCAGTGAGCCTAATCGCATTGAAAACCGTTTAGTGGGAAATGAAGGTACGGTTGATAGCCTCATCCGGATGCTTAAGTTCAAGAAATCTACTGGTGAAACGGCCCTACTGGTGACGTATGCTGCTCACGCAACGCTGCTCAAAGACGAAAACCTAGTGGTATCGCGGGATTACCCCGGCATTCTGGTGGATTCCCTGGAAAAAGAAACCGTGAATTTTGCGGCTTACATGGCCGGAGCCGTGGGCTCCATGCGGCCCAAGACCGAGGGCCAGACCGACGATGAGGAAATGAACAACCAGGCCCGGGCTTTACTCGGCGACATTGAAAAAGCGTACGGAACCTTGCCTACTCAAAAAGCCCGCGAATTGGAATTTGTCCGTCTTCCCCTCGGATTACGCCAACCTCAGCTCCAAATTGCCAAAGGCTGGAAACTTCGCCCCTGGGTTTTCAACTGGCTCTTTGGAAAGGCCGAAGCCGATCTGAAAGCCTTACGCATTGGTCAGACAGTATTGCTGGGTATGCCCTGCGATTTTTCCGGCGAACTAGTGACAGACTTCACGGAGGTTGTACGACAACGAAACCAGCATCTCATGGTAACCAGTTTTAATGGATACTATATCGGCTACGTTACGCCCGACAAGTACTGGACCCGCGACACCTACGAGAGCGTAGCTATGAACTGGTTTGGCCCTAATACCGGTAGTTATTTCGTCGAAACAGGCCGTAAACTTTTAAATAAACTGTGAAAAAGTAGCAATTTCCAGGAATGAGGTTAGAATAATCTAAAATTATTTAGAAAGATTCTAAAATCATCAGAAGATTGGGAAAGACGCCGGGAAATACGATTTTTGTAAGTAAAGAAAGTACAATTTTAATATCGAGTCTGATTCAGACTTTACTTATACTAATCACCCGTACCTCGTTTCCTATGGCTTCACTTCCCGCGGATTTTGCACCTGTCCTTGTACAATTTATTGCGGCTTCCGGATTCATCGGAATGACCATGGTGGCGACTCACTTGCTTACGGGTCGTCGTAAAACCAGTAGTACCCTTAGAAAAGAAGACCCTTGGGAGTGCGGTATCCCCGTTTACGGTGATGCCCGTGCCCCTATTTCCGTTAAATACTTTTTAACGGCTATTCTTTTCGTGCTTTTCGATGTAGAAATCATCTTCATGTACCCCTGGGCCGTCAACTTCCTCAAGTTTCGAAACGCTGGTTTGGGCACGCTGGTATTTGGGGAAATGATCGTTTTCATGCTCCTGCTACTGGCAGGTTTCTATTACGTAATTAAAAAGGGCGTATTGAAGTGGGATCAGGACTAAGGTCTTGTCCCTGTGCTACGTCCCCTGAACAGTATTCCAACTATGAGCGATAGACCCAATAATATCAAAATTGTAGATGCTCCGGACGGCTACGGCGGTTCGGGTTTCTTTGCTACTTCGTTTGAAAAAGTAATTGCTCTGGCCCGCAGCAACTCGCTCTGGCCGCTCCCTTTTGCTACCTCCTGCTGCGGAATCGAGTTCATGGCTACGATGGGTGCTACGTATGATCTGGCCCGCTTTGGTTCGGAACGTCCGAGCTTCTCACCCCGGCAATCGGATATGCTGCTGGTGATGGGTACCATTGCCAAGAAAATGGCTCCGATTGTACGGCAAACGTACATTCAGATGGCCGAACCTCGCTGGGTCATTGCCGTGGGAGCCTGTGCCTCTTCGGGTGGAATTTTTGATACCTATTCGGTACTACAGGGCATTGATCGGGTCGTTCCCGTGGATGTCTATGTCCCTGGTTGCCCGCCCCGCCCCGAGCAGATTCTGGATGGAGTCATGCAATTGCAGGAGATTGTTAAAAACGAGCCGCTGCGTCGTCGGGATTCTGACGAGTATAAGGCACTGCTCGAATCGTACGGAATTATCAAATAGCTACGGCTTCATTCCCTCGTTGAAAACTACTTATGCTTAGTAATCAAGAAATTGCCGACGATCTGTTGGCTCAGTACGGTGATAAGATTGCGGGGTTTGAAGAGCATCACGAGATCATGAGTGTCTTTACGACCGTTGAGACGGCCAAGCCCATGATTGCGTATTTGTATAACCACCCAACGTTTAAATTCCAATATCTTACCGATTTGGCCGGCATTCACTACCCGGATAATACGGGCGGTGAGCTGAGCGTGGTCTATCACCTCCACAGCTGGACGCACAATCATCGCATTATGATCCGGATTTTCGTTCCCATCGAAGCTCCGGACGTTCCTACGATTGTTGACCTGCATAAGAGTGCCAACTGGATGGAGCGGGAAGCGTATGATTTCTTCGGTATCAATTTCGTGGGTCACCCGAACCTGATTCGGATTCTGAACATCGAGGAAATGGATTATTTCCCCATGCGAAAAGAATATCCCTTGGAAGACGCGACCCGTCAGGACAAAATCGACGCCCTTTTTGGCCGTTAGGCGGATTTCTGCGAGCGATGCTCCCCTAGAACTCCACTGACCTCACTGCAGCGAACTGCTAAAAAGCCTAATCCGATGAGCGAAACCAACACAAATAATACATTAACCCAGCGGGATCAGCCGACCGTTATGGGTCCGCAGGTGGGAAACCTGGCCCTCAAGGATGGTGTACCCCTAATTGCGGAAGACGGTCGCGAACTTACCACCCTCAACCTCGGGCCAACGCACCCTTCCACGCACGGGATTTTCCAGAATATTCTAACGATGGACGGTGAGAAGATCGTTTCGGGAGTACCGACGATTGGTTATATCCACCGGGCTTTCGAAAAAATAGCCGAACGCCGCCCCCTGTACCAGATTACCACGCTGACCGACCGGATGAACTACTGTTCCAGTCCGATCAACAACATGGGCTGGCACATGACGGTCGAGAAATTACTCGGTATTGAAGTTCCCAAACGGGCTCAGTACATCCGGGTGATCATGATGGAACTGGCTCGTATTGCCGATCACCTTATTTGTAACTCCATTCTGGGCGTAGATTCCGGAGCCTTTACGGGCTTTCTGTACGTCATGCAGAAACGCGAGGAAATTTACGAGATCTACGAAGAAATGTGCGGAGCCCGTCTGACGACCAATATGGGTCGTTTCGGGGGAATGGAGCGGGATTTGTCTAACGAAGCCATTCGTAAAATCCGTGAATTCATTCGCAGCTTCCCACCCGTGATGCAGGAGTTCGAGAAGATGCTGAATCGCAACCGTATTTTCATTGATCGTACGGTGGGCGTGGGTCCGGTATCGCAGGAAATGGCCCTTCAGTATGGCTTCAGCGGTCCAAACCTGCGAGCCGCGGGCATCGATTACGACGTACGGGTGATGAGTCCGTACTCTTCTTACCAGGATTTTGACTTTGATATTCCCGTTGGTTACTCGGGCGATACCTACGATCGCTTCATGGTACGCAACGGAGAAATCTGGGAGAGCTTTAAAATCATCCAGCAGGCCGTAGAAAACCTGCCCGAAGGCCCCTTCCACGCCGATGCTCCAGAGTACTACCTCCCGCCCAAGCAGGAAGTGTATCGCAACATGGAAGCTCTCATCTATCACTTCAAGATCGTGATGGGTGAAATCCCGATTCCCGTGGGTGAGGTATACCATGCCGTTGAAGGCGGAAATGGAGAGCTGGGCTTCCACCTGATTTCGGACGGCGGCCGAAGTCCCTACCGACTGAAAATGCGGCGACCCTGCTTCATTTTTTATCAGTCTTACCCTGAATTATGCAAGGGCGTTACGTTGTCCGATGCCATCATTATCATGAGTAGCATGAACGTAATTGCCGGTGAATTAGACGCTTAACCTCCCATGCTTGAAACAAAACCTCGCATCGAATTCACGCCGGAACGGCTGGAACGAGCCAAAGAAATAATAACCCATTATCCCGAAGGCCGGCAAAAATCGGCCCTGCTCCCGCTCCTGCACCTGTTACAGGAACAGGAAGGCTGGACGCCTGCCGAAGGGATGGATTACATCGCAGAATTGCTGGGTATACAGCCCATTGAAGTATACGAAGTGGCGACGTTTTACACCATGTACCACCTCGAACCCGTTGGCAAACACGTCATCGAATACTGCCGAACCGGTCCGTGTATGCTGATGGGGGGCGAAGAAGTATACGCCCATTTGAAGCAGAAAATCGGTGCTCAGGACGGCGAAACTTCGGCCGATAAGCTGTTCACGATCAAGCCCGTGGAATGTCTGGCCGCCTGCGGCTGGGGTCCCTGCTTTCAGATCCGTGAAAAGTACTACACGCACCTAACGATTGAGAAAGTAGACGAAATTATTGATGAACTCAAGAAATAGTTTTCAGTCTTCAGTGGCCGTTTTCAGTGCGAAGCACGCTTTGCCGAAAACTAAAAACTGAAAACCGAAAACTGAAAACTATGCATTATGTCGCTTCCTAAGATCCTTACGGCTCATACCCACCTTCCGGGGATTGAGACCTTTGATGTATACCGTAAAAACGGCGGCTACACCGCTGTGGAAAAGGCCATTCAGACCATGACGCCCGACGAAGTGGTGGAAGAAGTAAAGAAATCGGGCGTACGCGGACGCGGCGGGGCGGGTTTCCCGATGGGTATGAAGTGGTCGTTCCTGGCGAAACCCGAAGGCGTTCCCCGCTATTTGGTTTGCAACGCCGACGAATCAGAACCCGGTACCTTTAAGGACCACTGGCTGATGAAAACCATCCCGCATTTGCTGATTGAGGGCATGATCGTATCCAGCTACGCTCTGGGGGCCAATGCCAGCTACATCTACGTGCGGGGCGAGCTGATGTACGTGGTTCGCATTTTGGAAAAAGCCATTGCGGAAGCAAAGGCAGCCGGTTTTCTTGGAAAAAACATTCTGGGTTCGGGCTACGATCTCGAACTCTACGTACAACCTGGTGGCGGAGCGTATATCTGCGGTGAAGAAACGGCTCTGCTCGAATCGCTGGAAGGCAAACGGGGAAACCCCCGAAATAAACCGCCTTTTCCGGCGGTCAAGGGTCTGTACCAATGCCCAACGGTAGTTAATAACGTCGAATCTATTTCTACGACTTCCTGGATTGTCAATAACGGAGGCGATGCCTACGCTGCTATCGGAATTGGCCGTTCGACGGGCACGAAACTGATTTCGGCTTCCGGTCACCTCAAAAAACCGGGCGTCTACGAAATTCCGCTGGGTCTGCCCGTACAGGAATTCATCTACTCTGACGAATGGTGCGGTGGTATTCGCGACGGTCACCATTTGAAAGCGGTGGTAGCGGGAGGGTCGTCCGTACCCATTCTACCTGCCGCGATGTTACTCAAAACAGCGAACGGTGAAGATCGCCTGATGTCCTACGAATCGCTGGCCGACGGTGGCTTTGCTACGGGGACCATGATGGGTTCGGGTGGATTTATTGCCATGGACGAAACGACCTGTATCGTGCGGAATACCTGGAATTTCAGCCGATTCTATCACCACGAATCCTGCGGTCAATGTTCGCCCTGCCGGGAAGGTACGGGCTGGATGGAAAAGGTCCTCCACCGAATTGAGCACGGCCACGGCTCCATGCACGACATTGACTTGCTGGTGGATGTAGCCAAGAAGATTGAAGGCAATACCATTTGTCCACTGGGGGATGCAGCAGCCTGGCCCATCGCCTCGGCCATCCGGCATTTCCGTGACGAATTTGAATGGCACATTACCAATCCACAGGAGGCTACGCGTCCCGGTGCGGTATTCAAAGGCCACATGGAACTGGTTTAATAAGTGATAGAATGAGTGTATTATTCGCTCATTCTATCATTCGTTCATTCAAAATTGTAATGACATGAAAGTTACGATTGATAATATTACCATTGAAGTCGAGCCGGGTACGACCATTCTTCAGGCGGCCCGGAAGATTGGTCCAGAAGTAGCTCCGCCGGCCATGTGTTACTACGAGCCGTTAAAGGCTTCGGGTGGTAAGTGTCGGGCCTGCTTGGTGAAAGTTACGGCGGGTTCGGAAAAAGACCCCCGCCCTATGCCCAAGCTGGTGCCTTCCTGTATCACGCAGGTTCAGGATGGTATGATTGTGGAAAACACCATCAACGAACAGGTTCTCGAAACGCGGAAAGGCATCGTTGAATTCTTGTTACTGAATCATCCGCTCGACTGCCCCATTTGCGATCAGGCCGGGGAATGCCACTTACAGGATTTTTCTTTCCAGCACGGAGTTCAGCAAACACGCTACGAAGAAGAACGCCGGACCTTTGAAAAACAGGATCTTGGGCCGAATATTCAGTTGCACATGACCCGTTGCATTCTGTGTTACCGTTGCGTATTCACGGCCGATCAGATTACTGGCAAACGCGTACACGGGGTACTGAATCGTGGCGATCACGCGGAGATTTCGACGTACATCGAAAAAGCGATTGACAATGATTTTTCCGGAAATGTAATCGACGTGTGTCCCGTAGGTGCGTTGACGGACAAGACGTATCGCTTCAAAAACCGGGTCTGGTTTACCAAACCCGTCGATGCTCACTGCGATTGTGAAAAGTGTTCGGGTAAAGTAACGCTCTGGTATCGGGGTGATGAGGTGATCCGGGTGACAGCTCGTAAAAACCAGTGGGGTGAAGTACTGGATTTCATTTGCAACACCTGCCGCTTCGAACGCAAAAACACGGCAGACTGGACCATTGAAGGGCCCACGAAGGTGGCTCGTCATTCGGTGATTTCCGCGAACAAGTACGGAGCCAACAAGATCGTTCCGGAGTTTGCCCGTCGTCTGGCGGCTTCGCAGTACAAAGACGTTCACGAAGAACGTGACACCAGCCAACTGGATATCAAGCAGTTGCCGGAAGAACGTTTTAAAGCATTAATTCCACCCGCGGGCGAATCTGCCGTCGCAGGTATACGGTCAATTCAAAACTGGGCGGAGGATAAGTAATGTTGTTCGTTGATTGTTCTTAGTTGTTGGAAGTTGTATGCATGACAAAAGCGTCATTAACTCAAGAATCCTTAATGGATCACTCAACCAATAACAGTCAACCAATAACCATCAACTAGAAAAAAGATGGATATATTCTGGATCAAAGCAATCATCATTCTGGTCATTTTTGGGCTTTCGCTCTTTGTGGCTATGTATTCGACCTGGGCCGAGCGTAAAGTAGCCGGTTACATGCAGGATCGTCCGGGACCGAACCGGGCGGGTTGGGGTGGTTTGTTGCAACCCCTCGCCGACGCCGGAAAGATGTTTTTCAAGGAAGATTTCATTCCCGCACAAGCCAACAAATGGCTCTTCATCGCTGGTCCCTGTCTGGCGATGCTGACGGCTCTGTTGTCTTCGGCAGTTATTCCCTTCGGGGATACTCTCCGCATCGACGGTCAGGAAATTCAGGTGCAGGGTATCGAGGTGAACATTGGTATTCTCTGGGTATTCGGTATCGTTTCGCTGGGCGTCTACGGCGTGATGGTGGGAGGTTGGGCTTCCAACAACAAATTTTCGCTGCTGGGAGCCATTCGGGCTGCTTCACAAAACATCAGTTACGAGCTGGCCCTGGGCTTATCCCTCATTGCGGTAATCATGATGACGGGCAGTTTATCGGTTCGGGATATTGTCAACAGTCAACACGGCGGAGGCTGGAATATTCTCTTTCAGCCGCTGGGTTTCGTTATTTTCCTGACCTGTGCCTTTGCCGAATGTAACCGTACGCCCTTTGATTTACCCGAATGCGAGGCCGAGCTGATCGGCGGTTACCATACGGAATATTCGTCGATGAAACTGGGTTTCTACCTGTTTGCCGAATACGTGAACATGTTCGTATCGTCCTGCGTGGTATCGGCTCTGTACTTCGGTGGTTTCAACTATCCGTTTATGGATAAAGTCGCGGAAGCTCTGGGCAACGACGCCACGGGTCACAACATTGCCACGGCCATTGGGTTCTTTGCCTTCTTTGCCAAGGCTTTATTTTTTGTGTTTTTCTTCATGTGGGTACGCTGGACCTTGCCTCGTTTCCGCTATGATCAACTCATGAATCTGGGCTGGAAGAGTTTGATTCCGCTTTCTATTCTTAACATCATTGTTACGGGTATCGGTTTGATGTTCAACCTTCGCTGGTTCAGCTGGGTCGCCGTCGGCATTATCGTAGCCGTCGTAGCAATACAGGCCGCCACAAAGCCCAAAGCCGCCAGAGGTATTCTGGAAGCCGCACCTGTACGATAGATCGAGTTTAGGGTTTTGAGTTTAGTGTTAAATGTTAACGCTCAGGCAACTCTTAAAAACTCAAAACCCTAAACCCTAAACTCATCCCTCTCATGCAACTCACTAATCGAGCAAAGAAGATAGATAAGAGCGAAATGACGCTAGCCGAACGGATGTACCTTCCGGCCATTGCTGGCGGCATGGCTATTACGCTCAAACACTTTTTCAAGAAAAAACCGACCATTAATTATCCGGAACAGAAACGGTATTTGGGGCCCGTATTTCGGGGGCACCATATTCTGAAAAAGGATGAAGCTGGTCGCGAGCGTTGTACCGCCTGTGGTCTTTGTGCGGTAGCCTGTCCGGCGGAAGCCATTTCGATGGTAGCGGCCGAGCGGAAAGCAGGAGAAGAGAATCTGTATCGGGAAGAAAAATACGCGGCGGTTTATGAAATCAATATGCTCCGCTGCATTTTCTGTGGTTTCTGCGAAGAAGCCTGTCCGAAACAAGCGATTTACCTGCGTCACGATCAGTTTGTGCCCGTATTTATGAGCCGGGATGAGGTGATTTACGGAAAGGACCGCCTGGTGGAAGATATGAGTAGCCGGTATTTGCGGGAGGGCTGGAAGTAATTTGTTTATTCGTTAAAAATCGATCCTTCATTACGCTATGTCAGCTGATAAAATCTGGTACCTTCTGACGGCCCTGACCATCATCTTTGCGTTGGCGGTCATTCTGGTCCGAAACCCCATGTACAGTGTACTTTGTCTGGTCTTAACTTTTCTGTGCCTTTCCTGTCACTATATCTTACTCAATGCCCAGTTTCTGGCCGTAGTCAATCTAATTGTCTACGCCGGAGCCATTATGGTACTCTTTCTCTTCGTAGTCATGTTCCTGAATCTGCGGGAGTATAGGGAAGAAACCAAGAGTAATCTCCAGAAGGTGGCGGCCTTTGTAGTCGGCATCGCCATTTTGGGAGCCATTGTCATGGCGGTGCGGCGTCTGCAATATCCGATGCCGTCTCCCGAGCAGTTTAATGTTCGTACGGGTTACGTGGAAGTACTCGGAGAAACGTTATTCATGGATTATCTGCTTCCGTTTGAGCTAGTTACCATCCTGTTCTTTGTAGCAATGGTTGGAGCGGTCATGCTGGGTAAACGCGAAAAAGGCGAACGGCATTTCTAAAACGATCCAGAGCTTTTTATTTAGCCCACTGACCTTGATTAGTCAGTGGGTTTTTGTTTTTTTGACGGTTCCAGCACGCTGGCATTTCTTTCCCTAACCAAAATCCTTAAAACGCTTGTCCATCTAATGAAAGCCTTTTTACTCGTTGGTATCCTCCTCTCCTTTCATTCCGTTTTTGCCCAGGAAACTTTTGAATCCGGGTCGCTGATTACGCCTTCGGGAGATACGCTTCATGGTTACATTGATTATCGAAATTGGTATCTAAATCCAGAAAGCGTTCGTTTTAAATCCTCCCCTGAAGCTCCTGAGAAAACGTTTACCCTACAGGATCTACAAGGTTTTAACGTTCATCATGAAACCTATACCAAAGCGACCGTCTGGCTGAATGCCAGCACGGATCAACTCCAGCAGCTTTCCACCTCTCCTACCCCTCAACTAGAGGAGCGTACGGTTTTCTTACGAACATTGGTAGAAGGCGTTAAAAGCCTTTATTATTTAAAAGATACCAAAGATCGGACTCATTTTTACATCAGAAGAGATCGTACGTATGAACTCTTAACGTATTACCGCTACAAGGTTTCTACGGAGCAATCGGCCCAAATTGCAGTTCTGGACACGTATAAAGAGCAGCTGAAGTCCTATTTCAGCGATTGTGCAGAAACTCAGAAGAAAGTCTCCTTCGCGGCTTACAATCAGATCTCTTTACAAAAATTGTTTGAAAACTATTTCCGTAACTGTGGACATACGACCGAAATCCGAACGACGACTCGCGAGCGAATAAAGGTTCAAGTGGGTTTAGTAGCCGGACTCACTTACACAACATTGAAGTTTTCGGGACCAAGTTCGCTACCCAATTTTTCTTCTTCTTACGGGCCAGCCGGTGGTCTTTCGCTCAAGCTGGGATTACCCCGTACCCGTCAGCGACTAGCCATTCATAATGAGCTTCTCTACACTTCATATCGTAGTACAGCCCATACGGAGGAGTATATCAATCCAGACCGCTATTCTCTCACGGATTTCACCCTGGCTTATGATTATATTAAGCTCAATAACCTTATTCGTTACCAGCTTCCGGTGCAGCGTCTACAATTTTTTGCCCATGTGGGGATTTCTAATGGCTGGGTTGTTTCAGAGACCAATACCCGAAGAAAAGTAGCTACCTTATATTCGGATAAAGATCGCGTTACGCTGGAACAGGTCTTAGATGGTACCCGAAAACATGAACAGGGTCTTATCGTAGGTATTGGAGCACAACTGCGAAAGCTTTCTGCAGAGATTCGGTACGAAACTAGTAATGGCATGTCGGATTATTCTACCCTAAAATCGGCGGTAAAACGAGCCTATGTATTGGTAGGGTTCTCCTTCTAAAACAAGTGTTTTTTTTGATGGATGCTCTCTTTTTCGGTCTTTTGCGATTCAATTACTGAATTACGCGTTACAGCTTTTTCTGTAACCGCTAAACTTTCCAGCATTACGCATGAAATTGTGGCAAAAAGAAGGCGTTTCGACTTCTGAAAAAATAGAAAAATTTACTGTAGGCCGGGATCGGGAAATGGACTTGTACCTCGCTCCCTTCGATGTACTGGGCAACCTGGCTCACGCCCGTATGCTGGCTTCCGTGAACCTGCTGGAACAAGCCGAGCTAGTAGATCTGGAGCGAGAGTTGAAAGTCATTTACGCTCAGGTTCAGGCCGGAAATTTTGAGATTGAAGACGGTATTGAAGACGTCCATTCACAGGTAGAGCTGATGTTGACCCGAACGCTTGGTGACGTAGGAAAGAAAATTCACTCCGGTCGCAGTCGGAACGATCAGGTATTGGTGGATTTGAAACTCTTCACCCGGGACCGGCTAGAATTGATTACCAAGGAAACCAAACGCGTTTTCGACGTACTCGTTCAGCGATCCGAACAGCATAAAAACGATCTGTTACCGGGCTATACGCACCTTCAGATTGCCATGCCTTCGTCCTTTGGGCTGTGGTTTGGGGCTTACGCCGAATCACTGACGGATGATGTAGCTTTACTCCAGACTGCCTACCATTTTGCCAACCGCAATCCGCTGGGTAGCGGAGCGGGTTATGGCTCTTCCTTTCCGCTGGATCGCCAACTGACGACTGACTTACTGGGATTTGAAGGCTTACACTACAATGTGGTATACGCTCAGATGAGTCGTGGTAAAACGGAGTGGATGGCCTTAACGGCCATCGCCAATCTGGCTCAGACGCTTTCCCGTCTGGCAATGGATGTGTGTCTGTATAACTCGCAGAATTTCGCTTTTCTAACGCTTCCCGATGCTCTGACGACGGGCAGTAGTATCATGCCGCACAAGAAAAATCCGGATGTGGCTGAGCTGTTACGCGGAAAAACAAACCGGTTGAAAGCACTGCCGATGGAAGTAACGCTGGTCCTGAGTAATCTGCCTTCGGGGTATCACCGGGATATGCAGTTGCTCAAGGAAATCCTGATGCCTGCCATCGAGGAAATTCTGGATTGCCTAGATATTACGGCTTACATGCTGGAAAACATTCAGGTGAAAACGGATTTGCTGGAAGACAAAAAATACGACTTGCTTTTCAGCGTAGAGCGGGTAAACGAACTGGTGATCGAAGGCGTGCCCTTCCGGGATGCCTATCGTCAGGTGGGTAAGGAAATTGGCGAGGGTTCGTACGCGGCTTCCCGGGATCTGAAGCATACGCACCTGGGCAGCATCGGCAATCCGGCCAACGAGCAGATTACGGCTTTGATGGATGCTCAGTTGCAGGGCTTTGGCTTTGAACGGGTACGAACCGCCTTGGAAGCCCTCATTCAGTAATTTTACGCTTTTACTTATGAAACTTCCACCCTATCTGATCCTTCTTTTCTGGTTGTTTACTTCGGCAGGTGCCTACGCCCAGATCAGCGGCGACAGTTTGCAAACGGATTCGCTGACCCAAGCCGTAGTGCTTCCTCTCTCGGAAGACTCCGCCCGCCGGTACGAGCCAGTAAAACCAAACTGGACTTACGTCAAAAGCTACTGGTACGACACCAAAGCGGTGGTGACGAGTCCCTTTCGCTGGAAGGGTCAGGACTGGGCCAAAGCCGGGACCATTATCGGTGTCGCGGCTTTGTCGTACGCCTTTGCGGACGGCAGAATTCAGAAGTTTTCTCAGGAACACAAATCACATTTTACCAATACGGCTTCTGAAATCGTAGATCCTTTGGGGAATGGACGATACTTGTGGATTACTTCGGGGTTGGTCTTCCTACACGGTCAGATTTTCCATAATGACAAAACGACGCGTGTCGGTTTGTTGATTCTAGAAAGTCAGCTGATCAATGGTGTACTCGGACAAGTGGTAAAACTCGCAGCTGGACGAAAACGGCCCTGGGATGGTGCCCGTCCGCACGAATGGGCGGGTCCGCAGTATCCGCCCTTTCATTCCTTCCCGAGTGGTCACGCTCAGACGTCTTTTGCCTTGGCGACGGTCATTGCGGAAGAATTTAAGGACATTAAAGCCGTACCGATCATTTCCTATTCGCTGGCAACGCTCACCTGCTTATCCCGTCTGAATGCGAATGCTCACTGGTTTTCGGATTTACTCGTTGGGGCGGCCATGGGCCATTTTATTTCCAAAACCATTGTCCGTCGCCATCCCGAACATCCGCTGAAAAAGCGTTCAAAAGTAGCTCTGGATTTTAATGGTCAGGGAGCTACGTTGCGGTTTTAACAGTAACTAAACTTATGGCTTTAATCTTACCCGTTCAGGATCATACGCCCCAATTGGGGCAAAACTGCTGGCTGGCTCCTAACGCCACCATCGTTGGTGACGTTAGTATGGGCGATGACTGCACCGTCTGGTTCAATGCCGTTATTCGCGGCGACGTGAACGCCATCCGAATTGGCAATCGTACTAATATTCAGGATGGAGCCGTTATTCACTGTACCTATCAGAAAACGCAAACCATTATCGGTGATTCCGTAAGCATCGCCCACAACGCCGTGGTGCACGGCTGTACCATCGAAGATCGCGTACTGGTGGGCATGGGAGCCATTATCATGGACGGAGCCGTGATTGGTACGGGGAGCATCATTGCGGCCGGAGCCATTGTCACGCAAAATACCGTCGTTCCCCCTGGCAGCATTTATGCGGGTAACCCGGCTAGATTCCTCAAACCCGTGTCGGAAGCGGCGGGTGAAGTATTCGACCGTACGGCAAACAACTACGTCATGTACGCGGGCTGGTTCAAGGAGCAGGATTGGTAATCATAGGCGGATTGAAAATCAGAAGTAAAGGACTTTGGATTTGTTCTGAAATTCTCCCCGAAAATCGCCAACTTTGCAGCCAACTATCCGGCGATTCATTTTTGCCTGAAAACAATAAGAAAGTAATAGTCCGTTTTTTCGTTTCCAATGCCTTGATCGATAACCGTCCTTCACCGGCAACAAACCTGATTTTCACAGCCTACTACTTTCCTTCTTTACTTTTTAAGTAACATTTTAAAAGAGGCGTAACGTTTTTGGTGGATAAGTTATCCCCCGCAGGTACCACTACCGCGGAAACCTAACCTAAAACGGCCATTGCTACTACACACATGGAGTTGTATCTTGATTCTGCCGATTTAAAAGAAATCAAAGAGGCATTTCAACTCGGTTTTCTAACCGGTCTTACCACAACCCCCACGTTCATGCACCGCGAAGGAATTCGTGACCTGGATGCAACGATCGTGGAGCTTTCTAAAATTGTACCCGTTCTTCAGATTGAAGCACTGGGTGAAACCGCCGCCGATATTGTAGCCGACGCGGAACGCCAACTGGCTCTGGGTCTGGACCCTAAGCGTACGGTATTTAAAATCCCCGTGTCGCTGGAAGGCGTTAAAGCTTGCCGCACGCTGGTTGACAAAGGACTGAAAGTAAACGTTCACCTGGTATACACCATCCAACAGGCGTACATGGCAGCCGTAGCTGGTGCTACTTACATTTGCGTACTGGCCGGACGGATGCAGGATCAGGGATACGACGCCCTGACGCTGATCGGTGACGTAGTAGAACTGGTTGAAGCCTACGGTTTCGATTCAAAAGTAATGTTCTCGTCAGTACGGAATACCGAGCACGTACGGAACGCCATCGACCTGGGTTGCCACACCATTACTGTGCCCTGGAAACTGATGAAAGCCCTGACAGAAAACAACTTCACGGCTATCGGTACGAACCAGTTCATCGAGCATACGCGTTTGATCACGGTCACGGTAGGTCAGGCGATCAATACCATCAACCCAACGGTTACGACGGATATCTCCTTGACGGAAGCCATCGTAAAAATGACTGAATACGGCTTTGGCTGTGTTACGGTTGTTGACGAAGCCGGTAACCTGAAAGGTGTATTTACTGACGGTGATCTTCGCCGGAAACTGGCTGACGGTGGTCGCGATGTGCTGTCGAAGAAAATGGGAGATTTCGAATACGGAACGCCTATTTCTATCGAAAGTACCGAATTGCTGGACGCCGCTGCTGCTCTTTTCAAGAAAACCAGCGTAGATACGATTCTGGTCACCGAAAACGGCAAGCCCGTAGGGATGCTGGATATTCAGGATTTGAAGAACGATTAATTAGATTCAGTTTCTTGCTCCAGCAGGAAGTAACTGAACTACGCATATCCTAGTTGCCTCCTGAGCGAATGTGTTCGGGAGGCAATTTTACTATTGGCCTATAAACAAAACGAAGGTTGATTAGTAAATTCATCCACGGCTTCATACTGTATAGCCCATAACCAAAACTATGGTATTAGGAATCATTCCCGCCCGTTATGCTTCGACCCGTTTTCCGGGTAAACCCCTGGCCGACATTCAGGGCAAAAGCATGATTCAACGCGTATACGAAGCCGCCCAGGCTTCAAAACTGATGGAGGTTATTGTTGCCACCGATGATGTACGTATTGCTGAACACGTCCAGAACTTTGGCGGTAAAGCCGTACTTACGCGTGAAGATCATCCCAGTGGTACAGATCGCTGTTGGGAAGCTTTTACGAGTTGGGCAGAAACGCATCAGGCTCCCGAATCCGTGCAGTATGTACTGAACATTCAGGGAGATGAACCCTTTCTAGATCCCATTCAGATCAATGAATTAGTGGATGCTTTAGATGGAGAAGTAGAATTAGCTACGCAGATGATTAAAGTCACGTCAGCGGAAACCCTGCACGATCCAGGCGAAGCGAAGATAGTCCTTAACAATAAGGGTGAAGTGATGCTCTTCAGTCGTCAGGCGATTCCTTACCTGCGTAACTATCCGCCTCAAGAATGGCACTTGTACCATACCTACTATCGGCATGTGGGCATGTACGCGTATCGTACGGATATTCTGCAGGCCATTACGCAACTTACGCTTTCATCCCTAGAAAAAGCCGAGTCGCTGGAGCAACTCCGATGGCTCGAAGCCGGCTATAAAATTCGGATGGTAGAAACGACTTACGATAGCCCCTGCGTAGATACACCTGAAGACCTGGAAAAGGTTTTGAAGTATTTAAATGCCTAACCCGACAGTACATTACGGGTAAAAGCCAGTCGGATGCTTTCTATTTCCACGCAGTATTGTACCTTTGCAGCCCTATTAACATCGTTTCATACTGAATATCAATAGTCTCATGCTTAATTTGGTACTCTTTGGCCCTCCGGGAGCCGGGAAAGGAACCCAGAGCGAAAAGTTGATTGACAAATACAAGCTCGTCCATTTATCTACCGGCGATCTGCTTCGCTCTGAAATTAAAGCAGGTACGGAACTGGGACTGAGAGCCAAAGCTCTGATGGATCAGGGATTGCTGGTGCCTGATGAAGTAGTAATTGGCATGATTGATAATAAACTGAAAGAAAATAAACAGGCCGCTGGCTTTATTTTCGATGGTTTTCCCCGGACAGTCAACCAGGCCGAAGCTCTGGATACCTTACTCGAAGAAAACGGTACGGCGATCTCAGCGATGGTAGCTCTGGAAGTAGAAGCGGAAGAGTTAACGCGTCGTTTGCTCGAACGCGGAAAAACTTCCGGTCGTCCCGACGATCAGAACGAAGAATTGATTCGCAAACGGGTGCAAGAGTACAACGAAAAAACGTTGCCCGTAGCCAACTATTACCAAGGACAGGGTAAGTTCACCTCAGTTTACGGAATTGGAGCCATCGAGGAAATTTTTGAGAAGATCTGTACGGCTATCGAAAAATCGGCCGTTTAGTACATACGTTCACATTACTGAAATAGGCTATTTCGGAACGTCCGAAATGGCCTATTTTCATTCAGGCTTAAGCCTTGCATTGCCCAGTTATCGGGCCTTGCTTCGTCCGAATCCAGCCGTACTTGAGCGAATCGCTACCGGCTAGGCAAAACATTGCTTTACTTTGCATAAATTTAGGAGAAGGACGACCATACTCACTCAAGCCGTGTGCTAACACGGATCAGATTACCTACTAGGGCTGTGACAACAAACTTCATTGATTACGTAAAAATTTGCTGCCGTTCAGGACCCGGAGGTGCCGGATCATCGCACTTCCGCCGGGAGAAACACGTTCCGCTGGGCGGACCGGATGGTGGCGACGGAGGCCGGGGAGGCCATATCATTCTACGGGGTAGTACCAATGTTTGGACACTGCTCCACCTTAAATACCGGAAACACGTCATTGCCAGCAAAGGCCAACCCGGCGAGGGTGGCCGCCGCACCGGAGCCCGGGGCGAAGATGTGTACCTGGACGTACCGCTGGGTACCATTGCCAAAGACGCTGAAACGGGCGAAGTACTGTTCGAAATTACGGAGAACGACCAGGAGATGATTCTGCTGGAAGGGGGCCGTGGCGGTTTGGGTAACTCCCACTTTAAAACTTCCACGAACCAGGCTCCGCACACCTCTCAACCTGGTGAAGATGGTCAAGAGGTCTGGTTTATTCTGGAGTTGAAAGTACTAGCCGATGTTGGTCTGGTAGGTTTTCCCAACGCCGGAAAATCCACGTTGCTTTCGGTAGTATCGGCTGCCAAACCCGAAATTGCAGATTATCCCTTTACGACGATTGTTCCGAACTTGGGCGTAGTCCCCTACCGTGACTTCCGTTCGTTTGTCATGGCTGATATTCCGGGAATTATTGAGGGAGCTTCGCAGGGGAAAGGCCTGGGATTACGCTTCTTACGACATATCGAACGGAACTCTATCTTACTTTTCCTTATACCGGCTTCTTCCGAAAATCCGGGTGAAGAATACGAAGTTCTATTGAATGAATTGCAGGAATATAATCCTGAATTAATGGATAAATCCCGCTTATTAGCTATTTCTAAAGCCGATTTATTAACGGAAGAAGATAAGCAAACCTTCATTCAGCAATTACCCGCTGACATTCCTCATTTGTTTTTTTCGTCCTTTACGCGAGAAGGTCTGGATCCATTGCTCGATTTGATTTGGCAAGCGTTAAATCCGCCGACTCAAGCCTGATTTTTACAATACAGCCTCTTAACGGGGGCTGTATTGTTTCAAATGACTGCGTTCAACCAATTATTTTCAAAAAATGCCTTCTACTATTTCCAAGAATAGTATCTCCTCCACATGGATTGTCTTTGTTAGCCTGATTCCGATTAGTCTTTTCTTTTATACCTTCTTTGCGTACGTAACTAACATTCCTTTTCAGGATGACTACGACGCTTTATTAGAACCGGTTACCAAGTTTACGCAGCTCTCCCCTTTTTCCTGGAAAGAATTCATTCATATTATTTGGGTACAGGATGACGAACGGCGGATTGTGGTAGATCGGGTTGCGGCTACGCTCATTTATTTGATCAACGGACATCTGGATTTACGGATTCAAATGTTCATTGGGCTTCTTTCGCTACTGGGATTCTTATTTCTTTTCTATACCATTATTAAAGAAGCTCAATTACCCGTATTGCTGGTAGTAGCCGCTTCCTTTTTATTGTTCCATATCCAGTACTACGAAGCGATTTACTGGGGAATGATTCCCTTGCAACATATTGTCGTTCACTTCTTTGCCTTACTATCGGCTTACTACTTATATAAACCCAAAGCAAGTCACTTAACACTTGCTTTAGGTGCGGCTATTCTTGCCATTCTCAGTGACGTTAGTGGCACATTCGTCTTACCTACGGGTTTAGTTTTACTACTACTCCAGCACCGTTGGAAGCACGCGGGTATTTGGGTACTCGTCATTGGTGGAATGATTGCGTTGTATTACTATCAGTTGGTGGTACCCGCGTATCGGCCTAAGCTCTCGGATAATTTACAACACCCCTGGCTCATCCTTTACAACTTACTGTCTTTCAGCGGCTTGTCTGCGGATTTAAATACTGTCCTTCCATTCAAACTACGCTCGGGTCTGATTATGGCTACGGGTTTAAGTTTTTGGTGTATTGTTATTTACTCGGCTTTCTTCTTCATTAAGCCTTCCTTTCAACACGCAAAAGTTGCTTACCCTCGCTGGAAGATTACGCTATGGGGTGGACTTATTCACTTCAGTATCACTATACTTGCTTTTGCCGTAGGTCGAGCGATGGAAGGTACACAGGCCGTGTTAATTAGCCGGTACAAACACATGGGTTTTATCTGGCTGATTTTGATTTCAATTTTAGTATTCAGCCAGCTTCGTCCTACGCTACGCTGGGCTCGTATCTGGACAATTTTGAGTGTGTTCGTTTGTTTCTTTAGCTATTTCGAATACTTAGCTCCTTTGGATTACTATTATAAAGAACGCAATACGGATATGTATGGCTGGGAGAATAACCGGGCCCTACCCAGTTCACCCATCTACTTAAGCTTACAGTCAGCCGTAGATACCATTACCACACAATCCATTCGGGCAGGGGTATACGACCTTCCCAATGACTACTTTTTTGAAATGCCTTATCAGGTCAGTGCCGACTTATTTACGTTAGAAACCAAACAAATGGGTCATGCATTGGTCTTTACTAATGAGCAGTTTATTCGTTCAGTTCATAAAAACGACGGAGCGTATATCTTACTGAAGAATGCCTCTCAGTCGCATTATATTCCAACCAGACAAAAACGGTATTCGCTCAAATCTTTCGTTTCTTCCCTTGGTAAGCACTATTACGCCAATGGTTTTCATGGCAGTTTTCCAGTCGAGTACTTGCAACCGAATACGCAATATCAGGTGTGGGTGGTAGTTATTCATGGAGGAGTGAAAGTACTGCATCCGACAACTTATCGATTAAATGCATTACCTAATTTTGCCGTACGAATTAGCCAATCTTGAAACTATAATTGGTAAAGTATTAGATGAAGCCTATTTCACTTGACTGTAACTCATTGACAGTCAAAGATTAGGATTTTTTATTTAACATTTTATTCATATTTTTGTTAATTGGAAGTATTCGCCTGTGCTTCCTATCTGTTATGAAAAACCTTTGCTGCATGAGGTCTTATTTAAGTAAGCTAGTATGCCTTTTGGGATTGGTGTTCAGTATCTCAGCACAAGCTCAGATGACCATTACCTTTCCAGTGGAACGGATCGTGTTTCAACGGGATAACAATAATAGAGCTACCGTACAAATTGCGGGCAACTACTATCAACCCGTTGATAAGATTGAAGCAAAACTAACGCCGCTCAACGGGGGTAATGCAATCGACTGGACGGCTCTTCCCTCCATGTCCAATGGTTTCTTTTCGGGTACAATTTCCGCTACAGGCGGCTGGTATAAGCTTGAAGTACGCGGCTCGTTGGCCGGCCAGGTAGTCGCTTCCGACGATCTGCAGCCCTTTGGAGTGGGTGAAGTATTCGTGATTGCTGGTCAATCCAATGCCCAGGGTGTGACCTATCAGCCGTCTGAAAATCAACCTAGCCCAAGTGACCCCAGTGATGACCGAATAACGATTGCTAACCCTTCGAATTTAAGAGGGGGTACGCCTGGGAATGGACAGGATCCTCAGTTTTACCGGTATGATGTAGTATCCGGACAACCAGCCAGTCCCCTCTATCCGATGCTTCCTACCTTCCGAAAAATGAGCGGTTCGCAAGATGTAGCTCCGGTGGGTGTAGGATCTTATTACTGGGGCCGTTTGGGTGAATTACTCACGCAGAATCTAAATGTACCCGTGTTATTCTACAACGGTGCTTTTGGCGGTACTACGATTCAGAACTGGCGTGAATCATCGCAAGGCCAGCGTACCATCAGCCGCTATTGTACTTCCTGTGCCGATGAGTATAAATATTTTGCTCAGGGTTATCCGTATAATAACCTGAAAAATATTCTGACCTATTACCTATCGATCACGGGAGCCCGTACTGTGCTGTGGATGCAGGGTGAAGCGGATGATTCAGCAACGATCAATACGCCATTAGCCTCTTACGTCAATGATTTAACGGCAGTCATCCAAAAAAGTCGTCAGGATCTCGGTTACGATCAGCTCAGCTGGGTAGTAGCCCGAACCAGTTATAACAATGGCGTATCGCCCAATATCATTGCTGCCCAAACACAAGTAGCTTCTTCTGTACCTAACGTATTTTTGGGACCTAATACAGACGATTACGGCATTCCTCGTTCAGGAGGTGTTCACTTCTACGTCAATGCCTATAATCAGGTAGCTCAAGGCTGGTACGATGCTCTAATGTCAAATGGTGTGTTCAACCGCTCCACACCTAAACAGGCCAATACGCTCACTACGATTTCAGCAGTCTGTGGCAATACCAATACGCTTACGTTAAGTGTACCCAATCAAAATCCTTATGGCTGGAGTAATGGACAAAACGGGGCTACTATCACCGTGGGTCAGGGCGACCCGTACATGGCCAAGATGAAAAGCGGTAATACCACCGTTTTTTCACTGCCGTATAAAGTACCCGATCGCCCGGTAATTGGTGGTGACATTTTGAAAGATAATGGTGGAAGTACGTATTTCTGCGAAGGCGTTACGCCTACCCTTCAGTCTAACTATGCGGCGAATAACGTTTGGAATACCGGAGCGACTACGCCTACTATTCCAGGAGCAGAAGGTGGTTCGTATTCCTTAACGTATAAGGATCTCTTAGGATGTAATTATAGTGCAGAATCCATCGTTTTGGGAAGACGCTCGCGGCCAGCTAAACCTAGTATCACGGCTGATGGACCCACTAGCTTCTGTGCGGGAACTCCCCGGGTCCTCGCTACGAATGAGACTGCTGTAGGTTATATCTGGAGTAATGGAGCTACCAGTAAAAACATTCAGCCT
Organism: Siphonobacter curvatus; assembly: GCF_002943425.1. NCBI lineage: Bacteria > Pseudomonadati > Bacteroidota > Cytophagia > Cytophagales > Cytophagaceae > Siphonobacter > Siphonobacter curvatus. Next base: position 576,816 of record NZ_PTRA01000001.1, on the reverse strand, counting down.
ACTACGACCAGTAATTATTCAGTGCAGGTACTCAATGCCGACCAATGCCGGTCGGTGGCTTCTGACGCCATTCAGATTACCGTAAATCCTATTCCGGCCAAACCAACCATTCAGGCTAACCGCGGGATTGACCCCAACCGAAATGTGACCATTTGTGCGAATGAAACCGTTGAATTTACTTCGAGTCCATCGGACGGTACCTATTTGTGGAATTACAATAATGCGGCTACGCTGAGCATTTCAACTAATGAAGCCCGTTCGTATACGGTTCAAACCATCAGTAGAGCAAACTGTCCTTCGCCCGTATCTGATCCCGTAAGCTTAAAAGTAAATCCTTTACCCGCTAAGCCTACTGTGGCTTTGTTACAAGGAAAATTAGCGTTTTGTGAAGGAGAAACGGTCACTTTAAGAGCCATCACATCCGAACGTCCCTCCTGGTTACTGGCCAATCAGCAAGTTTCGAATACGGACTTGCTAACCGCCCGCATCAGTGGTGATTACTACGCTCAGGCAACGGATGCGAACGGCTGTAGAAATCAATCGGATAAAGTGACGGTATCGGCTCGTCCGAATCCTGAAACGCCCAAAATTGCTCAGGTAGGTCCTTATACTTTACAGGCTCAAGCCAATATTCCAGGTACGCGTAATTCATGGATCATGGGCATGGATACGAGTACGTTTAATTCCGTTTATTTCAAGCCTCTTAAAGAAGGAGTATATACGGTTAAAAGTGTGATCGAATATAATGTTGCTCCGGTGGGAAGATTTGAGTGTACTTCGGCCTTGTCGCAGCCTTTTAGTTATAGTTATGACCCGGCTCAAGACGGCTTTAGTGTCTATCCGAATCCGAGCCCAGACGGAAACTTTACCCTGGAAACGAAAGAGAACTGGAAAGGAGCAGAAGTGAGTGTAGTTACTACTTCAGGAGTGGTTCTATACAGTGGCATTATCAATGAATTCAACGAACGAAAATTCATCAGTTTAGGCCGTCTCCCCGGTATTTTCATCATTCGTATTAGAGTAGATGGTTTTGAACGTACCAAGCGTCTAACGATTTTACCCTAGTATAAAATGAACCTATAAAAAAGCCTGCATCTAATGGATGCAGGCTTTTTTATAGGTTCATTCCCATGACCATCTTTGGTGTTATCTAGTCTATCGTTATCAACAGGCCTTTCAAGGAGGGCAAATTCAGCCGTTCTGAAATATCAGCCTTGAATGACAAGCAATCATTATTATGGTTCAAGTTGATGAATGATACTCTATCTGCTTCGACTCTCTTTATTAGGGGCTTATGAGGTTAGTTAGCAATAAATAAAAAGAGCCTCGGAAACGAGGCTCTTTTTATTTATTAAGGCTACGATTAGTTTTTAGCCGGGGCTGAGCTAGCCTTAGCACCTGCCTTAGGCTTAGCTGCACCTTTCTTAGGAGCGACAGCTGGAGCAGGTGGGTTCAGGATACGATTCGCTTCTGCGTTTTCAGGATCCAGAGCCAAGATTTTCTTCATGTACTCTTTACCTTTATCATTATCCTTCGTTACTAAAAACTCATAGTAAGCCTGGTATTGGTAAGCTTCAATCAGTTCTTTCTGATTTTTAGCCGTATCCGCTACAGCAATATACTGTTCGTAGTAAGGTAACGCTTTAGAACGATCCGCGAACAAACGGTTCGAACGAGCTTGCCACAGGGGAGTCATTGTTACGAATCCTTGGAGCGACTCTTTCTGTTCCTCTGTCAACTGAGTATTTGCTTTTACCGTACTATCCGCCATCGTTCCCATCCGAGCAAATGATTCAACGGCTTGGGGTACTACTGTGGTATCTTTAGCAGAGCTAATATGCTGATAGTAAGCAATACCTTTGCGGTAGAAATCGGCGTAAGTTGGGCGTTTGTCAGGACGCTTATCTTTCCAAGCAATCGATTGGTCATAAGCTTTCGCTGCATCCAGGTAACGTTTCTGAGCCTGACGGATCTTAGCGATCTCTTCGTAGTTATTGAACACCGTATCACCTGCCGCAGCAGCTTTCTCGAAGTTCATTACAGCCAGAGAATCCTGCTTCAATTCACGGTAATCAATACCTAGGTAACGATAATCATCCGGATAAACTTTCTTCGGATTAGACTTTAATAACGTTTCCAGATTCTGAGCTCCTTGCTCATACTGTCCTAATTCCGTTAAAGACCAGCCCTTAATCCGAGGAAGATCGGGATCATTTACTTTACCTTCAATTTTAGCCAATGCATCTACTACTTTCTGATACTGTTGAGCAAGGAAGGCAAACTTAACGTAGCGCAAGATTACGTCTGGAGATTCTTCACTATACTGAATGTATTTATCGAGGTTCTCAGCGGCATTTTTGTAGTTACCGGCAAACAACCATAATTCAGCAAACTCCCAGTATACTGGAGCAAATTTTTCGTCTGCTTTGATCGCATCATTGTACGACGTTTGGGTACTAGAGTAGTTCTTACCACGTTTCCAAACTCGACCCATCCGCGTATAGGCCAAAGCAGCCATTTGCGTATCTTGCTGTAAACGAAGTGCTTCCTCGTAAGCTGAAATAGCCGGACCACCTTCGTTTTTGATCAGGTAAGCATCTCCTTTAACAAGTTGATACTCAGGACGATCTTTTTTCTTTTTCAAACCAGCAATCTGGTCAATCAGCGTGATAGCTTTACCCGGATCATTGGCTTGTCCTTTTTTGGTGAACAACGTGTACATTTCAGCAGCTCGCCATAGTACATCTTCGTCTTTGCTCTTTGTATCAGCTAATACCTGATCGATTAAAGTCGTTGCTTCAGCCAATTTACCCTGACCCAGCAATACGCCAGCTTGCCCTACTTTATTGAGCGGAAATTTCGATTTTGCATCGTCCGCTACGCCTTTATCAAAAGCAGCTTTTGCTTTGTCTAGATATTCAGCGATTTTCACACTGCCTTCATCTTCGGCACTAGCCAGTCTTAAATAGTAATATCCTAAATAAAACTGATTTTCAGCCGATGGGGAGGAAGTCGCCGCCTTTTCCAAAGCCTCACGGGCTGAACCAAGACGATCTGCTTCAAGAGCCTTTAGTGCTCCTGCAACTTCTGGCGATTGTGCAAACGAGCTCGTTGCACCCAAGGCCAGCATCCCGGCTACCAGAATTAGCGATTTGAATTTCACTCTCATCGTAGAAGAAAATTGGGTTTTGGGAAGGTGATACCTTACGTTCAACAATAATGGATATAGAATTCGAAATTACTGTAATTTCCAGCGATTATAAAAAAAATTAGAGAATTGTTAGAATTTCAATTCAGCTATTTTTTCGTCAACTAGCCATCACTCTTATATAACAGACTAACTAAATAAATAGTTGCACAATTTTATGAAAAAAAATGATTTTTACGCTAGTTGCCTCACAATCACATCTGCCGCACCTGAACCAAACGAATAATTTGATTGGCTGGTAAGAGACCACTTTTTAACACAATTCGTTGCCCAGCGTCAGTCATCACATAGTTAATGAATCCCGTACCTAAGCCTCGTTTAGCTTCTTTAGTAATCATATACACATTACGATTCAAAGGGTATTTCTTTAAAGCGATGGCGTACTGAAAAGGCTGAAAATATTGTTCTAAGTCTGTTGTCGCCTTTTTAGCCACTCCCATTACCTTAATACCGTTCATGAAGCGGGGATGCTCGGGATCATCAATATCACTGATCCAGTTTACACCAATTACCCCAATCGCTCCGGGCGTTTTTTGAATGTACTCAATGACTTCTTTATTAGACTTGACTGCGTAAATAGGTGTCTGTTTCTTGTCGGCTATTCTTAGTGTATCTAATAAATATTGCAAGTTGCTCGAATTGTCACTGTCAAAGACGAAGGAAATTTTTTGCGAAGACTTCCCGTGTTTCAGTTGATTCCACTGGGTAATCTTTCCCTTCATGATCCCGTCAATTTCATCTACGGAAATTAAGGTATCACTGGTTTTACTATTGGTAATGAATGCCAAAGCGTCCGTAGCCATATGAATGGCTCGGTACTTCAACTTTTTCTCTTCAAATATCTTCTTCTCATCGGCTTTCAAGTGCCGGGTTACTACGGCTATCCGGGCAGAATCCTGCAACATTAGTTGGATAGCCATCAGCTCGGGAACGTAAGCCATATGTACCTTCGCATATTTGTTCTTATCCGCAAAAGCTTCCTGCTCGGCCGTCAATACAGGTTGTAGTGATTCATCAACCGCTACTAACATTTCGCCTCTTGATACCGTCTCTTCAGGATTATCCCCTGATTTCTGCTGGCAACCCACTAAGGCTAACAGAGCCAGCATACTCATTCCGAAATAATTTAGTACAGTTTTCATGGACGTAGATTTACTCTTCTTCTTGATTACGGAGCCACTTACGATAAGCCCAGTATAACTTTAAAAGACTATACCCAATAAAAAGCCCGCCCAATACTTTCGCAATATCTTCCGATAAGACTCCACTAGCGGCTATTGTCGACGCAGAATCAATCAGGTAATAGCCCATAGCTGCATATCCTAACGGGATAATCAGACCAACTAAAGCGTTTACTTGTTCGTTAATGGGTTTTGGCATAGCTTTTAGAAAAAATGGGTCAGATCCGTAAAAGATGCTGACCCATTTATATTAGGTGTTAATTCAGATTATTCGAGTACGAATGAAATCGGCAAGTTAAAGCGAGATTTCACGGCCCGACCTGACTGACGACCAGGTTTCCAACGGGGCATTGATTTTACCACGCGGATTGCTTCCTCATCGCAACCAAAACCAAGACCTTTTTGTACTTGGATATCAGAAATGCTTCCGTCCGGGGATACTACGAAGCTCAAAAATACTTTTCCCTGTACGTTAGCTCGTTGAGCTGCAGCGGGGTACTTAATATTTTTGTTCAGGTACTTGTACATTTCTGCGTCACCACCGGGGAACTGAGCAGCTTGCTCAACGACCGTAAAGACTTCTTCCTTAGCAGCCGGTTTCACCTCGATAACCTCTTCGCGTTTTTTACCCGTTCCTTCTTCGATAGCTACGATTTCTACCGCGTTAGGATCCCCTACTACGGTTTCTTTACCAGCTTGAGCATCTACCAGTTCAGTTTGCTTGGGAGGCTCAACATCGGGTGGAACTTCAGTATCTTCCTTAATTTCAGGAGGAAGGAACGCCGTCGTACTCATCACCGGTACCTCTGGTGGTGGTGGTGGTGGTGGCGGTGGTGGCGGTGGCTGATTTGGTTGTTCCGGAGGAGGAGGAAGCTCTGACATGTTTGCCAGCTTAACTTCTACCTCTTTCTCTTCTTCACCAATCGTTGCAGCAAGCAAGCGAGCAGCTAAGAAGGCCGCAACAATCAAAAGAGCAATACCAGTAGCAATCAGGGCATTACGAGACGTCCGGCGACGGAGGTCGTATGCACCATACTCCTTATTCCGATCTGCAAAAATCAGATCTTCTAAGGTGGTATCGTTAGTTATTTTGATTGTTTCTGCCATAAGAGTAGGCAACTAGTTAAACGTTCTAAAAGATTGATTCAAAGTTAAAACTAAAAATTTAGTTTTACAACTATATTCTTAGTTTTATTTTGACTATTTACCTTCTGCCTTATCGATAATCTTGTTATCGTTCAGGTTGATGTCGGTGATACCGTACTTGTCGATTCCAGAAATAGCCATTTCATCGAGTACATCCACTAAAGACTTGTACGAAGCATCATCTTTAGATTTGATTACTACGAAGAATTTTTCGCCTACTTCTTTCTTCTTCCGACGCAGTACATCACGAAGACCGCCGCTGGCTGCAAATGAGGTTTTCTCTACCTGCGTTGTAGCTACGTCTTTGCCCGTACCTTGGTACCAGTATACCACATCTTCTCCATCTTTCTTGCCCAGCAATACGGTGATTGCTTCAGACTCTTTAATAGGAGATGTTTCTTGCTTTTCTTTTTCTTTGTCCTTAGCCGGCATACCCAAGAACATGGTAACCGGTTTTTGAAGCGTAGTAGTCAGTAGGAAGAAAGTAATCAATAAAAAGCCCAAGTCTACCATGGGGGTCATATCTACACGGGTAGATACCTTTTTACTACGGACTTTACCACCTTTGTCATTCCCACCACCTTGTGCTATCTCTGCCATTGCGTTGTTAGTTTAAAGAATTTGAAAGCGAACTTTCAAGTTCTACATGGAAGTGGGTTTTGTTTCCTGACCTGTGATCAAATTAAAGTTGTTCACATCCTGCTCCTGCATGGTAGCAATCACTTGCTTTACCGTTTTATAAGGTGCATTCTGATCCGCTTTAATTAATACTTTGTATTTAGCTCCTTGGCTACCAAAGTACTGACGAGCCGTTGCTACCCAGTAGAAAAGTTCGTTACGAACTGAATCACTAGGAATACCAGGCTGTACACCGGGCTTGTTACGCTCAGCAGGATCCATGTCCAGAATCTGTTTCATGTTGGCCATGGGAGCCCCGAAGTTTTCAGACAAACGAAAAGCTTCTTTTTCGGGATCCGTAAAGGCCACATTGTAACGCTTAGACATTTGCTCCAGCATACCCAAACGTACCTGGTGGTTATCCACACCCATGAAAATTTTACCATCCGCAGAAACTAATACCGTAATGACATCAATTGCTGCAAGGGGTTCCTGGGCTACAGAGTTTGGAGTAGTGACCTGCACAGCCTCCTGAGGACGCATTTTCGCCGTTAAGATAAAGAACGTTAACAGCAAGAAAGCTACGTCACACATGGCCGTCATGTCCATCGACACTCCATGACGTTTTACTTTAACCTTTGCCATCGCTACCTGTTTTGATTTTATAACTAAACGTTTCGTTGATCAAAATTATTCGTTTTCAAACTAAAAACTTAATAATTCCGACAATCTTTTAAAGAAGCCCAATTCTGAGCCCCTTTAGGAACGCCTAGTAGTGGGCAGCGTAATTGTTGGTGATGCTCAAACCAATTTCATCGATATTATACGTAATACCGTCGATGATGCTGGTAAAGTAGTTATAAGCGATCAAGCAGATAGCTGAAGTACCGATACCTAAAGCTGTATTTACAAGAGCCTCAGAGATACCAGCAGCCAGAGCAGCTGAATCCGCAGAACCTGATTGACCCATGGCAGCAAAAGAACGAAGCATACCTAATACCGTTCCGAGCAGACCGATCAGCGTAGCTACAGAAGCCAGCGTAGCGATGATGGTCAGGTTTTTCTCGAGAGAAGGCATTTCTAAGCTCGTAGCTTCTTCGATTTCTTTGCTCAGAGCAACCAGTTTTTGTTCTTTGTCTAATTCAGTGTCAGTAGTCAATTGCTGATATTTTTTCAGAGCAGCGTTAACTACGTTACCGATTGAACCTTTTTGTTTGTCACACTCTTTCAGGGCTCCGTTGATGTCGTTTTGGTTCAACAGCACTTGTACTTTACGAACGAATTCGTCGATGCTGCTCGTTCCTTTTGCTTTGCCCAGTGTGAACAGACGCTCAATAGTGAACGTCAATGAAGTTAAGAAACAGGTAAACAGAATGGGTACGATAAAACCTCCCTTGTAAACGATACCAAAGAAATCGCCTGGAAGCGGTTCGTTGTTGTGATCTCCTCCTTCAAAGTGGCTACCGTCACCTAAGTAGAGGTGATAGAAAAGCTCAGCTACAATGAACAGAATCAAAATAATAAGACCAGACGAAATGCCCCCCGACTTCTTCTTCGGAGCAGCAGCAGGCTTGGCAGCGGGAGTAGGGGTCTTGGTAGTGTTACTCATTAGTTTGGTAATTTTAGGGTTTAGTGAAACTTTGGTTTGTTGGTGTAAAGAAAAATAAAATTTGACGTCCTAAGCAACTACGAAAGAAAATTTTGTTTTTGTCCCTCGAAACCGAGTAAACGATTCAGCAAATCTACTGTTTTTTTTCCCATTCCCGACGTTAAGGTTTTGTGAAAATTTTTGTAAGAATTCTAAAAAATTGTATTAATTTAAGAATATCCCAAAGATAAATCGACCAAATCAGTACTTTTCTGAGACGTTAATTCATCCGATTTTAACACATTTTTTACGGGTCCGAAGGTCTTTCGGTGCCATGGGGTCGTTCCATACTCCAATAAAGCTCTGCAGTGTTTAGGTGTTGGGTACCCTACGTTCTGTTCCCATCCATACATGGGATAATCCCAAGCCAACTGTTCCATGAGTTCATCCCGGTACGTTTTTGCCAAAATCGAGGCGGCGGCAATGGAAGCATATAGGCTATCCCCCTTTATAATACACGTATGCGGAATCATGGGATAAGGAACGAATCGATTACCATCGACCAGTAGATGCTCTGGCTGAACGGTTAGTTGCTCCACCGCTCGGTGCATGGCTAAAAAACTGGCTTTGGCAATATTAATTCGGTCAATTTCTTCCGTACTCGCTTCGGCGATTTTCCAGCTTACGGCTTCACGTTCGATCTCTACTCGCAATTTCTGTCGCTCCAGACGACTAAGCTGTTTCGAATCATTGAGCAAAGGATTCGTATAGTCTTTCGGAAGGATCACAGCAGCAGCCACTACTGGCCCCGCCAGACACCCTCTGCCCACCTCATCTAATCCCGCTTCGATACTTTGCCAATGATAGAATTGTTTCAGCATTATTCTATAATTTGAATGCTTCTCTCCGACTAAATTGGTGTAGAAACATCTAAAATAGCCAACAATATTATCATAAACTTTACAAATAGAGTGCAAATTTTTACTAAAACTATTTAATTTATTTATAATAAATTGAGTGTCAGCGGCTATCTGCTTAGAAAAATTTCCGAAAAAATAGTCCGTAAATCTACCTGTCTTTCTCAATCTTCTAAAATGTTACCAATAAACGTACATTTTAAGGCTAATGCTCCTAATAAGCAGCAAATTGCCCATTTCAGATAGATATGATAAAAGTCTTTAATATCTTGATAATAGGATACTTTGATGTTTATCTTTTCCAGACTATTGATCCGTTCGAATACATTTTTAAGCGAACGAGCGTCTTGTACCTGAAAAAACTGTCCTTTACTCCGCTGAGCAATATCTTTTAGTACCGCCGTATCAAGCGATTCCAGGGCCATATCCGTTGAATCCTGAGCTACGGGAGCATTTTCTTTCCCGATTGCAATGGTATACACGCGAATGCCGTACGCATTTGCTAGCTGAGCTGCCGTGATTGGGTCAAGATTACCAGCGGTATTATCGCCATCACTTAATAAAATGGCTACTTTGCTTTTAGCCTCACTATCTCGCATCAGGTTGATGCAATTTGCCAAAGCTGAACCAATGGCTGTACCTGCCGTCGCGATAATGTCGGGTTTAATCGAAGCAATCTGTTGCTTGAGTAATTCATAATCGGTAGTAAGTGGACATAGAAAAAAAGCCTGCCCTGCGAAGACGACTAGGCCTATTTTATCTTGAAAACGACCGTCCACGAACTCTATAGCCACATTTTTGGCGGATTCTAGCCGATTGGGTGCTAAATCTTTCATTAGCATGGAATCCGAAACGTCAAGAGCTAGTACAATCTCAATTCCTTCGGAGAAACGTTCCTCTGTTTCCTTGATTAGCTGTGGCCGGGCTAAGGCAACTAATACTAACATGATTCCGACGGCACTTAATATAGCTGGAAGATAGCGTAGATACTGTATCCAACTGGTTTTGACTTCTTTGGCCAGAAAAGCAACGTTCAGTCGCTGGCGGGATTTTCCGTAAAAAAGCCGCCGCAAAAAGAACAGAAAAGGCACCGCTGCTATTCCATACAGGTAATACGGTTGAGACCAGTGAAAGCCCTCCAGCGTACCTATTGAAAACCACTTCAACGAAAACCACTCACCCATAATCAAGCCAAAACAGGCAATTCAGTTACCCTTTTTAAATCAGGAGTTTTTAGCTAGAATAATTTGCCGATGACGAAGATACGTTCGTCCAGCCAAATCCCGCAGTATACGCAAGGATTCCTGCGTTTGGGGCGAAGCTACCCCACCATACACAACAGCATCGGTTTCACGAAGGGCTTGTTCGAGTTGCGGATTCTGCGGAAATTGACTAACGGCCTCTTTCGTAGTAAAGGTAGTGAAGGGTTTCCCTTCTAACCGCTCCAGATAGCGTTTCCAGAGAAATACGGCCCGTTCTACATTCATTACGCCTTGTTTAGGATCGGCCGCTCCTCGCAGATACCGCTGAAAAGAGCCCCGAAATTCCAGATGTCTTCGCCAGAGCTGAAATTGTCGCCAGCGACGCTGAATCGCGTCTCCAAATAACCAGTAAATGAGTCCACCCAGCACCGCTGCCATGAGCAGGATAATAAAGAATAGCGGGTAATTTACCTGAGTATCCAGTACCACCAGATTTGTACTGGATTTGAGTATAACGGACTTTACCCGCGGGTCCACCAACCGACGGAGTCGGATCATTTGCATCGGCGCATAGACCGCCGTACAATCCTGTTTACGCAACAAGTACACCGGTAGCTTCAGGGGTTGCACGGAATCGATTTCAAAAGACACTAGCGTATAGACCACACTGTCGACACTGCCAGCAGCATTGGTACGGGTCGGAAAATAATCTCGCTTCAGGAACCGGAACGGCGTAAAATCATGCGTAGAATCTGGAAAGAACACTTCGTCGCCTGGATTATGCCGATAGCTAAGCGCATACTTGACCGGACTGCCCACTTTAAATTCCGTAGACAAGAACTTTCCTTTCGGCTGAGCCAATGCCGAGTGAAGCGAAAAAAAGGTAAGAAATAGAACAATGGTACCAACCCAGCTTCTCACGTATTCCTTTGTTAAGCGTTTGACCGACGGCTTGAAATTTTAACGCCGATCTACTGAATCTTCTTTCGTTGACTTATTTTACCCGGAACAGTTTAATAAGCTTGGGTACATAATCCTCCTGCGTATCGACGGATAAATAATTGGCTTTATACTGCTTACACAGCTTTTCCAATCGTTGCTGATTCTCCTCAAATACTCGACGAGTCGTTTTCCGGTACTGCGACGATGACGTATTGATCCACAAGGTACGGCGGCTTTCTTTATCATACACCGGAATGATTCCTAGCGATGGCATATTTACCTCCCGTTCATCGTACAGGTGTACAACTACCAGATCGTGTTTTTTAGCCAAGGCTTTCAGGTTTTGTTCGTAACCTGTATCAATGAAATCGGAGATGAGAATGATTACGCTTTTCCGCCGCAGGATATTTAAGGCAAATAAAATGGCTTCGGATAAGTTGGTCTTGAGCGATTCGGGTTTGAGTCGAAACAGCTCCAGAATCATCTGATACCCGTGCTTGAGACTATTCGCCGGACGAATGTATTTTTCCTTCTGATCCGAAAAGCAGTACAATCCTACGTGACTGGCTTCGTGCATGGCCGACAGGGCCAGTACACCGCAGATTTCCTTGGTGGCATCCAGTTTCGAACGATCCTCCCGACCAATGTCCTGGGAGGCACTTACGTCCACCATAAAAAACACCGTCTGCTCTTTTTCTTCCTTAAATATCTTTAAAAACAGACCATGACCCTTCGAAGATGCGTTCCAGTCAATGAGACGAATGTCGTCACCATACTGGTATTGCCGCAGGTCTGTGAACTCCAGTCCAGAACCTTTAAATACGGATTTAAAATTGCCGTGCATCTGAGAATCAACGGCTTTCCGTATCCGAATTTCGTAATTACGAAGTTTTGAAAGCAGATCATTCATACGACGGTCCGTTTAAGGCAGCCTTCTTAAAGGCAGTTGTTTACGCAGGTTTTGTAGCTGCCTTCTGCCAAAACTACCTAACTTTGCTAAAATAAAACATGAAAACGCGTCTTTTGCTCCCATTATTGGCCTGGCTTACGGCCTGTTCCAATGCTCCTTCCCCTCCGGAACACCTCGTACCGGAACAGCAAATGGTGCAGATTCTCAAAGACATTCATCTGGCCGAGCAACGCATCACCCGGCTTCGGTTAGGCTCGCAGGATTCTTCGCTGGTGGCTTTTCAAGTACTGGAAAAAGACATTCTGAAAAAATACGGTGCCGATACCGGTTCGTACCGGGCCAGTTACCGTTACTACATTGCTCAACCCAACCGATTTAAGGAAATTTATCAGGGCGTCGTGGATAGTCTGACGGCCATTGACGAACGGAGTAAAAAGGAGGCCCGTGCTCAGTCTGCTCCAGCCCAGCCCGATAGCTCAAAAGCGGATACGGCTCGCAACGTCCGCATCAAAAAGATACTCAAACGCAAATGATTTCTGATTTCGGCTCCATACTGCTTTTCTTGATTGCAGGCATTCTGTTTCTGGCCGTAATGCTGGCCATTGCCCGCTTGATTCGTCCGGCCCGGCCCAACGAAGAAAAGCTCAGCACGTACGAATCCGGCGAAGAACCCGTAGGTAATGCCAACGTGCAGTTTAACATTCGTTTCTACAGTATTGCCCTGATCTTTTTACTTTTCGACGTAGAACTCGTCTTCCTATTTCCCTGGGCTACGGTTTTTGGACAAGAATCTTTAATCCAGGAAACGAATGGCCGCTGGGGAATGTTTGCTTTACTGGAGATGTTCCTCTTCATCGGCATTCTGGCTTTAGGCTTAGCCTATGCCTGGCGAAAAGGACATCTTGACTGGGTACGCCCCCAGGCTAAGGTTACGCACATACCTTCCAAGGTTCCGACGGACCTGTACGGAAAAGTAAATAAGAAATATCAATGAAGAGTTTTCTCGATAGTCGGTTCAAAACCGGAGAGGGCGGCGTGGTACTGACCACCGCTGAGGATCTGCTCAATTGGGCTCGTCTGAACTCCCTCTGGCCCATGGGCTTTGGACTGGCCTGCTGTGCCATTGAGATGATGCAGACCTTCGCTTCCAGCTATGATCTGGAGCGTTTTGGCATCTTTCCCCGGCCCTCGCCCCGCCAGTCGGATGTGATGATTGTAGCCGGAACCGTTACGTTTAAAATGGCCGACCGGATTCGCCGCTTATACGAACAAATGGCTGAACCTCGTTATGTGATCTCCATGGGAAGCTGCTCAAACTGTGGCGGCCCGTACTGGGAGCATGGCTATCACGTTGTGAAAGGGGTAGATCGGATTATTCCGGTGGATGTGTACGTACCGGGTTGCCCACCCCGCCCCGAAGCATTAATTGGGGCCATCATGAAGCTGCAGGATAAAATCCGTCATGAAAGTGTACAGGAACCTACAGCTGCTTTGAGTTTGCTTGAAAAATTTGAACAACCAACATTCGCATGACTTTCTCCGAACTTAAATCCCTGTTGACTCAGGAATTCGGTATGGAAGCTTTGGTAGCCGAAGAAGAGTTGGGATTAATGCCGAATTTGACGATCGCTAAAGAGTTTCTTGTACCCATTTGTGATTTCCTGCGGAATGATGAACGAACGTATTTCGATTCACTTTCCTGCCTGACCGCTCTTGACAACGGCCCCTCAGCGGATACGCTGGAAGTAGCCTACAATTTGTTTTCGATTCCTTACGAACATTCGCTGTGTCTGAAAGTAAAAGTATCCCGACAGACGCAGGATGAAACGCTGCCCGAAGTACCCAGCGTGAGCCGAATCTGGCGAACAGCGGATTGGCACGAACGTGAAGCCTATGATTTGATGGGCGTGTACTTTCACGGCCACGCGGACTTACGCCGGATTCTGCTCCCCGAAGATTGGGAAGGGCATCCGCTCCGGAAAGATTATTCAGAACAGGAGCTGTACCATGGCATTGAAGTAAAGTACGGCGTTAATGCCGAAGGCATGGCTCAGAATACGGATTTATCCTAGTCTTCTGGGCCCACAAAAAAACCGTCTTCTTTGAAGACGGTTTTTTTGTGGCTTAACCCTGCCTTTTCCACCACTCCCGGCTCCAGATGCGTTGATACAGCCACCCTTTCCGTTCCAGACTCAGGGGGAAATATGCGTGAGCTTCCTTCGCACTCAAACTTTGATAATATACATCATCGTCGGTCAAAATCAGCCGTTTATAGTATTCTTGTTCTTTCTCGACCAGATCGGCAAAGGGCAATTCGTTCTTCCACTGGGGTTGCTGTTTTTGCAGTTGATCTTTCAGTAATTGATTGGACTGTAGCTCTGCCGTATTGAGCGGTTTCGGTTTATACGCACCCTGTGACACCTGGCGGGCAAAGTTCAGGTATTGTTTCAGCAGTTTAGGTCCGGCATTTACGGTCTCTTCCACGTGTAATTGTTCCGGCCAGAGGCTCGTCACCACATAAATGCGTTCGCGAGCCCGCGTGATGGCTACATTCAGCCGATTCTCGCCCCCCGCCTGATTGAGTGAACCGAATTGTAGAGCAACTCTACCCCGCTCATCAGGAGCATAGCCGATAGAAAAAATAATAATATCCCGTTCATCTCCCTGTACATTTTCCAGGTTTTTAATGAATAATGAATCGGGCTTGGGAGAAAGGCCCTCAAGCGTATCTTCCAGCAGGCGTTGTTGAGGAGCATTGAAGGTTACAATGCCGATGGACCGTTCGGGTTCTTGTCGTGTTAAGTCTTCCACTAGGGAGCGAATGGCTTCGGCCTCAACGAGGTTACTCTGATTTTTCCATTCGCCTTCTACTTTCCAATATCGGATAGCTCCTTCGCGGCGGTTCATTTCTTGGAAATCCGGAAGTAACTTCAGGCGATTCTGGTAAAAATGCTGGTTAGAAAAATCAATCAAATCCAGCGATCGGCTACGATAATGCCCCTGCAGGACTACTTGGGGCAAATCACGGGCCATCAGTTCCAACAAGCTACTGACTTCCAGTTCAGGTACATCTTCCGTTTCTTCTTCAAACCGAACACGGTACAAGTCCGAAGGTTGGAGTTGCTGGCTATCACCCGCAATGACAACCTGTTCACCCCGAAACATGGCCGGCAAGCCCAGCTCAGCAAAACATTGGGAGGCTTCATCAAAAATGACCAGATCGAACAAAGGTTTAGTACCGCGTTGAAAAGGGAAGACGGCCGATACCGTTTCGGGCGAGGCCAACCAGCAAGGTACCAACGAAAAAATCTCTTCCGCAAACGTAGCCAGTACCTGTCGCACGGGCCAAATCAGCCGCTTCTTGGTTACCTGGTGATGTAAGTCACGATACGTAATGGTATTTCCCAGTCGATTGGTTTCGAGCGACTCGTAGGTTTGTTCCCGCAATCGCATTCGGCCAATCTCCCTGGCCAGCTCCTGTTTCCGAATGACGGCTGCCCGTAATTCCTCTTCCCGTTGGCTCATGCCCAGCCCCGATACGCTTCGCAAAATGGGATGCTGTACTTCGAGGTGATCGAGCCAGGCTAGTCGTAATGAATTATCGAAAGCGGCTACGAGCGTTTGCCCCTCATACCGCTGAAGTATCTCCCGTTCGGCGGTACTAAGCTGATTTCTAAGCGTATCCCACTCGTGCAGCCATTCAAAATCGTCCGTAAGGCTCGTCGTTAAAACGGGAACGGCAGTCTCGGGTTGTTGAGTCAGCTGTTCGATTTGACTGTCGGTCAGGTACACTCGCCAGGACTGATACGCCTTCTGGAATTGAGCCGCTAGTTGCAAAGCCGTTTCCAGTTGATTGCGAAAGGGCCGTAACCCTTCAAAATGCAGTTCTTTTAGTAAGGAAGGCTCTTGTCGAATCTGTTGATATAATTCACTGGCTTGTTTCAGTTGCTTACCCACTTCGTTCCAGCGTTCCCGGGAAACCGACCAATCTTCCGCAAGTACCGTCACCTCCGCTTGCTCTGCCCATCTTTTCAGGTGTTGCTCGGCTTCGATCCGGCGATCCAGTCGGGCCTTTAATTGCTGTAAATCCGACAGTTCCAACGACAGTCCCTGCTGTTCGGCCTCAGCCCGGATAAACTCTTTATCTTTAAAAAACAACCACTTCACTAGTGAGTTCCGGGCGTGCAGAGCCGTTTCCAGGCGAGTACGGAATTCGAGCAATTCTGAACTTCTCCGCGTCGTGTGAAGCAAGCTAGCTTGTTCAATTCGTTCGAGGGCCCGTCGTTCGGGCCAGCTTTCCCAATCGGGAATTTGCTGACGGTGTACTTTCTGTAGCCAGGATTCTAATTCCGGAGTAAGTTGACGCTGAATGGTCTGCAAAGCTTCAACCGGAAGGCTACGCATCTCCGTCCAGCCTAGTTTTCTTCCAATCAGTTGTTCCCATTGGTGATTAAACTCTTGGATCTGCGTCGGTACTTCTTGGATCAGGGCTCGTATTTGCGGTACTGCCTGAAAACTTAACCCACTAAAATTCACCCGGTCCGCCCAGGGATGATCGGTTCCTGAACGGGTCGCATACAACTCGTAGCGTTTAAACCGCCGTAGCGTCTCGGCGTAGGTATCAAAGTGAAAGGATTGGTACCACTCACCCAAATCAAAATGATCTTCCTGCAGATGGGAAGTCAAATACAGTTCTTTCGCAGAAAGCCCACAAACACGGGTATCAAACAGTGCGGTTTTGAAATCCTGTAACTCCTGCTGAATCCGGTCAATCTGGTGGGCATTTTGTGTAAACTCCCGTTCGAGTAAGATCGCATCCAGACTGGTATTCAGGCGTCGGTACTCATCGATTCGATCAATCTGTCCGGCAATCTGATCGTATAAGTTTTTCCGATCGTGCTGAAAATCGTGCAGGTTTGCTACGAAAGGCTGCCAGCCCGCCAGCGAAAGCCGCTCGTAAACGGTATCCAACGCCGCCCGTTTCTGACTCACAACCAACACCCGTTTTCCCTGAGCCGTGAAGTCGGCAATGAGATTACAGATTAACTGGGATTTCCCCGTTCCCGGTGGCCCCTGAATCACCAATGATTCGCCTTTTTTAATTCGCCGGAAAGCCGCTTCCTGCGAAGCATCCAGCAAAAATGGGGTCAGCATATCCGCTTCCCGTAATTTCTGGTATTGGATAGGGACTGATTCCACAGAAGAATACTCTTTTGTTTCGTCCGCCAACAGGGCTTCGTAATCCCGGACCAGATACGAACCGGCCTGGGGAAAAATGCCCAGTATGGCGTGCGGCAATAGCTGAAGCTCGCCATTGCGTTCGGTACGTTCAAGGTCGCTTTTTAAAAGTTTTGGAAAAAATTGAAGCTGATTTTCGAACAGGTCAGAATTATAGTTGAGCGTCAGGGGCGTTTCTTTCAGCCATTCGTACAGAGCCGTCCGAAAGGCCAGAGCATCCTTTGGAAAGTCTTCGAAATTTTTTTCATACAACTCTTCCGACAGCCGCAGCCCATTGAAATGAGCGTAGGCCATGACCAGCGATCGATTCAGCGAAAGCGGTTCATCCCGGCGATCAAGTACCCAGCGATTTTGTGGGGTTACCCGTAGATTGACAGGCCAGAACAGCAAGGGAGCCCGCACCACCGTACCGTCCGAGAACTTTCCCTGCACCAGCGGCCAGCCCAAGTATAAGTCTTCAGTACCCCGTTCGGCCTCAATAAAGGCGGCGGTGCGGGCCATACGTCGGAGGCGTTTGGAAACTTCATTGACCTTTTCGTACCGGGCATCGAGTACATCGCAGAGTAGTACGTTGCTTTTACCCGCAATGCAGGCCGTAATGACGTCAAACGAAGAGGTACCGGATAGAAAGTCCAGGTCATGCACATCCAGAAACTGTTCCTGCGGTAAGTTTAGGAGCAAAAGTGATCGGTTTCGGGGACTCAGATTGGCCAGTCTTCGCTGAAACACCCGAATGCTTGATTTATTAAACTTCTTCATAATAAGGACGCCGCCTGCGGGCGAGCGAATCTCTGACAATCTACGTTAAAACGCGTCAACCTGTTTGCTTTGCTGGCTTTCGTTAGGCTAATCCTTACTTCACTCAGGCTCCCATCTGATCTTTTTGTAGAAAGTAACGATGGGTTTCTTCGGAGGAATTAGTTGCTTATACCAATAATACCAACGGGTAGACGTAAATTTGAGGTTTATTTCAATTCCCCTGCAAACTCCTCTTGTTTACCCGTGCCAAGTTTGACTAACCAGGGCGAGGTGTGGATCATTACTATCTATGTACAATAATAAAAAAGTCGTTGTGGTTATGCCCGCGTACCGGGCCGCTCTTACGGTAGAACGAACGTACCGGGAAATCCCTTTTGATTTGGTGGATGAAGTGGTACTCGTTGACGATCATAGTCCGGATAACACCGTAGAAGTCGCTCGAGCCCTGGGCATTCAGCACGTCATTCGCCACGACATTAATAAAGGATACGGAGGAAACCAGAAAACGTGTTACAAAAAGGCTCTGGAACTGGGTGGTGATATTGTGATCATGCTGCACCCGGATTACCAGTACACGCCTTTGCTGCTAACGGCCATGATCTCCATCATCGGAAATGATTTGTATCCGGTTGTATTTGGCTCGCGTATCCTGGGGAAAGGAGCGTTGAAAGGTGGAATGCCCATGTACAAATACATTGCCAATCGCTTTCTGACCTTTGTACAAAATGTGTTACTGAACGAGAAATTATCCGAATACCATACGGGCTACCGGGCCTTCTCGCGGGAAGTACTGGAAAAAGTCCCTTTCGACAAGTGCGATGACGACTTTGTGTTCGATAACGAAATGATTGCCCAGATTTTCTGGAAGGGCTTTGAAATTGCGGAAGTAACCTGCCCGACCAAGTATTTTGACGAAGCTTCTTCCATCAACTTCCTTCGCAGTTCCAAGTACGGACTGGGCGTACTACGAACATCCCTTTTGTATCGCCTGTCGAAATGGGGTCTGGGGAAGTGGAAAATTCTTGATTAATTCATCCGGTTACTGACCAGATTTACTGTTATAAAAGGAAAGCCCGTCAATCACTTGACGGGCTTTCCTTTTATAACGTACGGACGGGTTTAGCTCTGCTGGGGTTCCAGCTTAATTGCTTCGAACGTCTCTACGGATTCGCGGATGTAACGTTTAAAGAAGCTGTCTACTTTCAACTGAATGACGCCCAGGAAAGCTTCCTTAAAAATCTTCGTGGACATTTTAGAAACGCCTTTCGTGCGATCGGTAAAAATGATCGGTACTTCCTTGAGCTTGAAGCCATATTTCCAGGAAGTAAATTTCATTTCAATCTGGAAGGCGTACCCGACAAAACGAATGGAATCCAGATCAATCGCTTCGAGAACCCGGCGACGGTAACACTTAAAACCCGCGGTCGCATCCATCACGGGCATGCCCGTAATAAAACGTACGTAGACACCGGCAAAATACGACATCAGGACCCGCCCCATCGGCCAGTTCACCACATTTACGCCCTGAATGTACCGCGAACCGATGGCCAGATCGTTGCCTTCTTCGGCACAGGCCCGCCACAGTCGTACTAGATCATCGGGATTGTGGGAAAAGTCCGCATCCATTTCGAAAATGTACTGATAACCTTTTTTGAGGGCATATTTGAAGGCCGTCAGGTAGGCCGTGCCCAGGCCCAGCTTACCCTTGCGTTCGAGCAGGTGAATGCGATTATCACCAAACTCATCCTGCAGTTGTTTCACTTTAAGAGCCGTACCATCGGGGGAACCATCATCTACAATCAGGACATCGAAAGTCGGCTCCAGGCTCATAACCTTCCGAAGAACCGTTTCAATATTTTCAATTTCATTATAAGTCGGAATCACGACGATTCGCTCTTTCGACCCATTCATCAAAAGCGGTGTAGAGGTACCCGTAAAAACAGAAAGTGCTTCCATAAACCAAATCAGGTGGAAATCAGGGTATGGTTAGGTTAGCCGAAGCCAATCAAAAAATTCGAGGGAATTAATTTAGTAACGTCAAAACGACCTTACTCATTCATCTGGAGCGTTAAAATACTTTAAGGCAGCGTAGATCGTACAACAAATTTCGCGGATTAATTCCAATAAAACTAACTCATTGTCAGAGGCTTTCAGCAATGATCAGAACCATAGGAATGGATGGGTGAACGGTTTTACCAAAAAATAATTCAAGGCTATTTGAAAGAACTTTAAGAAATTAGCCCCTGATTTTGAATGGAATCAGTAGTATTCACGGCTTCAAAGGACTGATTCATAGCTCATCCACAGCCTGTACTTTCCGTTCGTAAGTCATTAGAGTTAATTAGGCTCCTTTGGTTTATTCCAAAGGTTAGTCAGCCTTTGCTCGTTTTACCTGATTCTGTTCAACCGACCATAGCATACTGCGATATAAATTCATCGTTTCCATGTCAGCAACCCCGATAGATGTACCAAGAACCGCAATAAAACAGGAATCCTACTTCAAGCAACTGGACGGAATCCGCTTTATCGCTGTATTTCTGGTTTTATACGATCACCTGCTGGCCGGGTTCAATACCCTTCCCATTGGCCCCATTGGGGTTACGATCTTTTTTGTACTGAGTGGCTTTCTCATTACCCGTATTCTGATTGAGAGCAAGCATCAGTACCAGCCCCGTGAAAATGGTCTAAGTACGTATCTGAAGAAATTCTTCATTCGCCGTACCATCCGGATTTTCCCCATTTATTACCTCGTTATTTTCCTACTGGTTCTGTTTAACGTACCGCCTGCCCGCGAAAAATTTCTCTGGCTGGCGTTGTATGCTACCAATATTTACATTGCCCACTACGAAACCTGGCTGGGGTCGATGGACCACTTGTGGTCGCTGGCAGTGGAAGAACAGTTTTACATCTTCTTCCCGTTCCTGGTTTTCTTCGTTCCTACCCGCCATTTGCCTAAAATACTTGTTGCGTTTATCATTGGTAGCGTTTCGCTGCGGTTGTACTATTTTCTGAAAGGCGAACCCTGGTTTGTATCCTATGTATTGATGCCTACCAGCCTGGATTCGTTCGGACTAGGTGGTTTTCTGGCCTATCTGTACATTTTCCAACTGGGCCATTTTCAGCGAATTTTCCGTCATACGGCCTTAGTCTGGCTAGGACTGATTATTCTGGGGGGTAGTTTGTACTGGTACCACATTTCTGCCGATCCGCATCAATCCCTCAATAGTGTATTCGAGCGGCTGGCGGGTTCCATCTTTGCTTTTTTCCTGATTGGGAAAGCCATCTTAGGCTACGATGGGGTGATGAAATGGGTACTGGAAAATCCGGTGAGTATCTACCTCGGCCGCATCAGCTACGGTATTTACTTGTATCACAACTTTGTGTATAACCACTACCATACGCCTCCCACTCACCCCGTGTACCGCTTGATGCACCGCATCTATCGGGAGATCCCAGCTCTGGAAGAAAGTTATCTGTTCAACTTTGCTGCGTATACCTTGTTAACTATTCTAGTAGCTACGTTATCCTGGTACGTGATTGAAAAACCCATCAACAACCTTAAAAATCGCTTCCGTTATTAATGCCTTCTACGCTTTATGTCTGACTTTCTTTCGAAAAAGTTCTGGATTCTACCGGCCTGGGTACTCCTCCTGCTCATTACGGTAGTTCCGATCATTGCCCTGAGTTTTTATAATCACCCCAGTGCTGCCGACGATTTCTGTTTTGCTTACATGGCCCGTGATTACGGCATCTGGTGGTCTACGCAGTTTTATTACGAACAGTGGAGCGGACGCTACCTAGCCAATGTCCTTTTCCACGTGACGCCTCTGTTTGCCAATGGTTTCTGGTATTTTAAAGTACTGCCAATTGTTTATCTGCTAACGACCTTCTGGTCGCTCTATGCTCTGGTCGGCGTTTTATTCAAGGTTTCGCCCGCTCATAAATTCATGATTACGGCGGCTCTGGTCATTGCGTATGTTCTGCAAATGGCGAGTCTGGCCGAAGGTTTTTACTGGGCCACGGTTTCGTATACCTACATTTTGCCCCAGATTCTAACGACTTTCCTGCTGGTCATTCTAAGCAAGGCCTATGAAAGTCGTTCGGCCGTTGCGGCTAATGGTTGGCTCTTTCTGGCGGCGGTATTCATTGTGGGTATTGTCGGTCTTTGTGAAATGTTCGTCATTTTACTGGGCGGTCTGCTGGGTAGTTTCCTGTTGTACCAACTGCTTTTCAACCGTAAGCTCGACCTGCGTTTAGTGTTTTTGCTAGTGGTTACGCTGGTCAGTAGCTACTTCATTCTGCAATCGCCGGGTTCAAAAGTGCGTCAGCATGCGAATCCTCTGGGTGGTAATCTGGTCTTCTCGCTTCCCATCTCGTTCCGTACGACGGCTGAACTGGCCCTTCACTGGATGCCCCTGATTTTAATTTTTGTGGTATTCTGGCTTGTGTGGTTGGCTCACCGGGAAGATCAGGCGTTTCGTTCGTACCTGCGGATTCGTCCCTGGGCGGGTTGGCTGGTCTGGGCAGGATTGACGCCTCTCCTCTTCTTCCCGTATTTTTACGGGGTAGGTATGGATGAAGTACCCGTTCGCATTACCAATACAGTGTATTATTTCTACCTGACGGGCCTGTTTTATAACCTGACGGTAAGCGTACTCTGGCTTCGGGAAACGAAAGGCCTAGAAGTAGCTCAGCCCGCCATTCTGAAGGCCTTGCTGGTGCTGGCTTTGTTGGCTGTACCCGTAGCGTACGCATTCAACAAGAACTTTCGGATGATGACCCGCGACTTAACTACGGGAACGGCGGCTCAGTACGACCGGGAATTAACGGAACGTTATGCGTACATCCGGCAGTCGAAGCAGGATACCGTTACCATTGCACCGCTTCAGCATGTCCCGGCGTCTTTATTTACAGAAGACATCAAGGACAACACGACGCACTTATGGAATAAGTGTGAATCGCAGTTTTTCGGTAAAAAAGCATTGATTTTACAAACCAAAGAGTAACCTTTTTGCTCTTTGACTGATGAGTAGATAAACCGGCTTACTACCGATATCAAAGGCATGTACGGTTATATACTTCTGCTTTACGAAGCAGAATCCATCATTTAATCCTTATTACCTTGAATCCTGAAGAGATTTATCTTTCGGTTATTGTCCCCTGTTTTAATGAGGAAGAAGTCATTGTTGAAACCTATCGGCGACTCACCCAGGTAGTACAAAGCCAGGGCTGGCGTTACGAGTTGGTTTTCATCAATGACGGCAGTCGCGATAAAACCTTAACCCTGTTAAAGCAGTTAGCTGTACAGGACCCCAGGGTACGGGTACTCTCGTTTTCGCGAAATTTTGGTCACCAACCGGCAGTATCGGCCGGAATCCGGTACTGTTCGGGCAATATTGCCATCATTATTGATGCTGACTTGCAGGATCCACCGGAGCTTTTTCCGGCGATGGTAGACCTGTACCAGAAAGAGCAGGCTAACGTAGTGTATGCCGTACGGAAAGAGCGGAAGGGTGAAAGCTTTTTCAAACTTTGGTCGGCTCGTACCTTTTACCGGCTTATTAACTCATTATCGGAAGTTCCCCTACCCTTGGATACGGGCGATTTCCGCTTGATTGATGCCAAAGTCATCCGGGAATTCAAAAAACTTCAGGAACGTAATAAATACATCCGGGGCCTAATTAGCTGGATGGGCTTCAAGCAGGTACCCATCGAGTATTCACGGGATGAGCGGTTTGCCGGAGCAACGAAGTATCCGCTTTCGAAGATGCTGAAATTCGCTCAGACCGGCCTGTTATATTTTAGCAAAAAACCCCTGACAGTAGCCCTTTCATTGGGTTTTATTAGTATTCTGGTGGGGCTTGGATTAGCCATATGGGTATTTGCCAGCAGCGTGCTGCGTCCAGAAAGTCTGGTACCAGGCTGGGCTTCCACGGTTATCATGGTTATTTTCTTCGGCGGAATTCAACTGTTGACCATCGGCGTACTGGGTGAATACATCGGCAGTATTTTCGATGAATTAAAAAAACGCCCGGAGTTCATTGTCTCCGAATCAATTAATTTCGATGAAAACGTCCAGTAATTCATTCATATCTCAGCTTATTGTTGCTTTACCACTTGCTGTTTTTATCATTTTTTTCTTTTTCTATGTATTAAACGTAGCGTGGTTTGACGATTACGAATCGCTTTCCGGCTTCTTCCTGGAATTTCAGAACGCTCCTACCTGGTCCGAAAAGGCGTATTGGCTTTTTCTGCCCAATAACGAGCACCGGATGGTAACGGCCAAGCTACTCGTACTGGCTACTTACTACCTGACGGGCGAACTGCAATACGTCTGGATGCAGGCCCTGGCGAACCTGACCGAGGTATTTATCTGGGTGTTGTTTCTACTGGCTTTCCGGCGAATGCGGCTGTCGCTGTGGTATTTTCTGCCGGTTACGCTCTTCATGTTTCAGCCGCAACATTACTTGCTGACGTTCCTGACCAACGCTGGGTTGCAACACGAACCGCTACTCTTTTTTGCCTTTGCTACGCTCTTTGTACTGGCCAAAGGAACACCCGCTTCAGCGGCCGGAGCCCTGGTACTGGCCTTCATCACGACGTTCACGATGAGCAATGGAATGTTTGTCTGGATTGCCGGCGGTATTATTCTGGTCTTACGGAAGCGGTACTCTTTCCTCCTCATCTGGGGTTTAGCTATGGCTCTGGCTATTGCTGGCTATTATTACCACTATCCCTCGACGGCAAACGGGAAGAGTTTCAGTAAGTTTCTTGAAGCTCCGCAATTATCCCTGCTGGGCTTCTTCACCTACTTGGGAGCGGCTTTTGATTTTTTCCCGAATGCTTCCGCCCCCTGGCGTTACATCCTACCAACCCTGGCCGGTGTTGGATTAATGACCATTGCCGTCCTGTGGTTCCGGAAAAACATCTGGCCGGTGTTACTTGGATACTTCCGTACAACGGGGGCATCGTCCGTACCGGATCAGGAACGTTTTGTGCAGGATTTCCTGTTGGGTACGGCCCTTTTTCTACTGGCTAACAATACCATCATTGCCGTTTTACGACCGCATTTTGGTTACCACGTCATGCTCATCAGTAATTACAAGCTTTACCCTACGCTTTTCCTTTGCGTGGCGTATATGGCCTGGCTAAGTATGCGACGTGATTACGCTCGCACTCCGAAGTGGCTTATCCCTGCCAGCGTATTGATCTATCTGGGGCTTTATCTGGCGTACTTCCCGATTGTCGAAGACCGACGGAAGAACTTACTAACGGCTACCTTCAACCAGTACCATGCGGGCATCGGTCTGGGAGCCACCCGTGGATCGTTTCTGGAGCCGTATATTCAGAATAATTTCATGACGCCACTCGAAAAAGGAATTTACAACCCACCCATTCATTTTTTTGATCCTGTACTTGCCCAGTCCGCCGAAAGTCAGGTCTTATCTTTACAGACGCAGGAAACCGCCACGCATTACCTGCTTACGCAACCCGACCTTACGGTTCCTCGGGGCCGTAATAGTTTGCTGTTGCTACACGTCAAATCGACGGAACGCCCCGATCAATACCTGATTCCTTTTCAGGCGTTGCCCAATACGGGCCGCAATCCGTTCCGGCCGGGTGTAGGGGGTAAAGCAGAGCTTCCGAAAGATATGCTACGCCCCGGAGCCTACGAGCTTCAGGTTCTGTATCAGGATGGTACGACGCTAAAACGGTATCCAACCTTGAATAAATTATCGATTTGAGTCTATTTTTGTCAGTAAATTTTGGCGGCAACCTTCTTAGCAACTTTCCCATTGAATAATCCACAAATTTCGATAGTCGCCCCCCTGTATAACGAAAGTGAGACGTTTCCTCACCTAGTGGAGCGTTTAAATAGTCTGATGGATCGTCTCCCTCTCTCGATTGAGGTAGTACTCATCGACGACGGCAGCCGTGACAATACGGCTACGCTCATGCAGGCACTGGCTCTTTCCGATCCGCGTTATCATTGTGTGTTTTTGGCCCGTAACCACGGTCACCAACTGGCTCTTTCCGCCGGTATGAACGAAGCACGGGGCACGGAAGCCATCATGGTGATTGATGGTGATTTACAGGATCCTCCTGAATTACTCGAAGACTTTTACAAACTTTATAAAGAAGGGTACGACGTGGTGTACGCCGTACGGCGGAAACGGAAAGAAGGCTGGATCAAACGGCTGGCCTACCATTCCTTCTACCGGATTCTACGTTCTATTTCTTACATTGATATTCCGCTCGATAGCGGCGATTTCGCTTTGGTTTCGCGTCGGGTCGTAGACGTCATGAACGCAATGCCCGAAGAAAGCCGGTATCTGCGGGGCATGCGTACCTGGGTAGGTTTCAAGCAGACGGGTGTAGAATACGAACGCGACGAACGCATAGCGGGCGAATCAAAATATTCGTTTGCTCTGCTGTTTAAACTAGCCTACAACGGGATTTTTAACTTCAGCGAGTTTCCCATTAAACTGCTTACCCGACTAGGAGGTACGGCTATTGCCTTCTCGATGATGTATTTCATTTACAACCTCATCAAGAAATATGTACTAGGCATGGACGTTCCGCAGGGCTTTCCAGCGACGCTATTTGCCATTATCTTCTTCGGTGGACTGAATTTGTTCGGCCTCGGGATTATCGGTGAATATGTACTGCGGATCTTTTTTCAGTCGAAAGGCCGACCGCTTTTTATCATTAAATCCAAAATTCTCAATAAGCAGTGGGAAAAATAGCCTTCGCTGGCTTTCCGTTCATCACTAAATAGCCGGATCGACCATCCGGCTATTTTCATTTCATCCCAAAATTGTATACAAGTCTGGCCGAAAAAACTAGCTTTGGCCCAACAATTTTAACTAGTCAACCAAAACCCGAATTAAAACCTTTCATAGAATATGTCACGCGGAATCATCGCTACCATTGCTATTATTATTCTAGTTGTACTGATGGGCGGTTGCTCGTACAACGGTTTAGTGCAGCAGGACGAAAATGTAAAAACAGCCTGGGGTAAAGTTCAGTCCGATTACCAACGGCGGGCCGACCTGATCCCGAACCTGGTTGCCACAGTTAAGGGAGCAGCCAACTTCGAGCAGAAGACGCTTACGGATGTAGTGAATGCCCGGGCGAATGCTACGTCCATTAAATTCACAGCCGATCAGCTTACGCCTGAAAATATTCAGCGTTTTCAAGAGGCTCAGTCGCAACTGAATGGTTCGCTGTCTCGATTACTGGCCGTTGCTGAAAATTATCCCCAACTGCGGGCGAGTGATAGTTTCCGGGATTTGCAGGCTCAGATCGAAGGTACGGAAAACCGAATCAAAGTGTCCCGTAACGATTTCAACGACGCCGTTAAGCAGTATAACCAGAAGGTTCGCTCATTCCCGACCAATGTGCTCAGCGGTATGTTTGGCTTCTCCACTAAAGCTTACTTCGAGTCCGATCCAGGAACGGAAAAAGCTCCAAAAGTTCAATTCTAATTCGCTTCAAGGACCAGTGTACGCGTACGCTGGTCCTTGAAGCTTATCAGCGATCACATATGCTTAGCGAGGCTCAGCAACAGGAAATCATTGCGGCTATCAAGCAAGCCGAAACGCGCACTTCCGGTGAGATTCGGGTACACATTGAAGAGAAATCACCTTCACCCTTGGACCCCATTGCACGAGCGAAGGAAGTATTCGCCAAGCTGGAAATGCATAAAACAGCCCAGCGAAATGCCGTCTTATTTTTCATTGCCCTAGAAGCCCGGAAATTTGCCATCTGGGGGGATGATGGTATCAATAAGGTCGTACCGGCTGATTTTTGGGATACTACCCGCGATGCCATGCGGCAGCACTTTCGGCAGGATGATCTGGTAACGGGATTGCGAACGGGCATCGAAATGGCAGGGAAGCAGTTAAAGGCGTATTTCCCTTACCAGTCAGAGGATCGCAATGAGCTTCCCGATGACATTTCATTCCAATAATTATCTATTTATTTATGGGATTGGCTACGGCTTACCCCTAGTTTTTTATTTATTACAGTCATGACCCACATGCCATTTTTGCGAGTGCTACGGAAGGGACTCTGGCTGGTCTTTTCAATTCTGAGTTTCGTTGTTGCTTTTGCCCAGGATATTCCCGAACGTCCGGTTCCAGCCCGTTTTGTTAATGATTACGTAGGCATGTTAGCGGGCGGCGAAAAAGACCAGCTCGAGCGAAAGCTAAAAGGTTTTATGGATTCCACGTCCAATCAGATTGTGATTGTGATCGTGAAAACGACGGGCGATTATCCACCCGGCGACTATGCCTTTCAGATCGGACGTAAATGGGGTATCGGACAAAAAGACAAAGACAATGGCCTCGTGTTACTATGGGCCACGGAAACGCGTAAATTATACATTGCTCCCGGATATGGTCTAGAAGGAGCCATTCCGGATGCCGTAGCCAAACGCATTATTTCTGACCAGCTTGCTCCGGCTTTCAAACAACAGCAGTACTTCAAAGGATTGGATAACGCGACCAGCGAAATCATTCGTCGAGCCAGTGGAGAATACAAGAACGATCAGGCCAGTGATGATACGGAGCTTCCGATGAGCGGTGTGATCATCTTTCTGGTGATTGCCGTTGTAGGATTTATTGTCATTGCCCGTTTGATGGGACGCGGTTGCCGAAATTCGGGTGGTACCGGGGGTGGTATGCCCTGGTTTGTGCCTTACGCTACGATGTCGAGTTGGGGAAGCTCCTCCGGTAGCTGGGGGGGCAGCAGTGGCGGTGGTGGCGGAGGCGGCTGGGACTTTGGTGGTGGTAGTTTTGGTGGCGGCGGTGCCGGAGGTGATTACTAAAAATGAAGAAAGGCCCTGTATGGGGCCTTTTCTATTGCTCTTTCAAGGTAACAAGTATTACTCCATTTTTTGCCTTTTCTCCGTAATGCTCCGTTGCCTTCGCATCTTTCAGAACGTTAATACTCTCGATCTGGTCGGGTTTGATTGCATCTAAATTTTCAACCTCTTCCCCATTAACCAGATACAGCGGTTTAGCAGCAGCGTTGACCTTCATTTGTATCGGAACAGGTTCTCTGGTGTAAATTCGAAGTTCTTTCCGAGTGGGCTCAGATTCCGATTTTATAATCTGCATTTCTTTAATCTCATCAGGATGTAAGCCGTCTATTCCTTCCCGGGGCGTTTTACGGTCGTCGAGGAAATACGCATACGTAGCTGGCGTAGTCGAGGTTGCTTTGGGCGAATTCGTAGACTTCGTTCGAGGCGTTCGCTTCTTCGTCAGGATTATTTTTGCGGGCAGAACCGGACGAATCGTATCCGTGGCTACAGGTTGCTGTTGCCTAGCGGGTAGTATTACGATTTTTTCCATGACTCGCCGGGGTGTAAACGCCATAATCCAGAATCCCAGCAAGGGCAATAGAAGCAATAACTTGATTCCCTTCCAGGGAGCCGACGAAGGAGTATTGATTTGACGAATCCGGTTTTTGAGTTCAGAAACGCTAAAATGCGTACGTACGGGCACGGCCAAACCGCTTTGACGTAACAAATGGTATTGATAATGCCGGGCGTTCAGGCCGCTCGCCAGTACCGTATAATCAGCCAGATATTCCAGATTCTGACGGACCGTTTTGTTCCACCACCAAACCAGGGGATTAAACCAAAATACGATTTGCAGCATCTCTCCCATCAGTACATCCCAAGAATGGCCTTGTCGGGCGTGTATCTGTTCGTGCAAGAGCACTTCCTTGAGTTCCTGAGGAGTAAACAGGGTTGGATTCATGAAAATCCAGTGAAAAAAGGAGAAAGGAGCCGTTTCGGACGCCGGTACCTGTACTTTCTGCTCCCCTACATACTGCATCCGGGAATTTCGGTACAGTTGATACACACTCCTCAATTGGCGTATCAGGCGAACGCTCATAATCAGCACACCAAACAACCAAAGTCCTAGCACTATGGACTCAGCGGAGGGATAGTCTGAGTCGGCTACCTGCTGAGCAGCATACTGAAAACTCAAATCCGGTACGTACGTGGTTACTTGCTGAATACTTTCCCGCTGCGAAAACCATTCGTTCCAGGCCGGAACCAGTAGCGAGGCTATTCCAGCAATCCAGAAATACCAGCGGTTCCACTGGTAGTAGGTCTCTTTTTTCAGTAACAAAGCGTATAAACCCGCGAAACCCGCCAAGCTTAAACTCACCTGTAAGAGATACACCAGCGTTTGCATATTATTGGCCTTTTTCGATCATGGATAAAATTTCCCGCAGGTCCTCAGCTGATATCTTTTGCTCCTTGGCAAAATGCGTAACCAGATTCTTGTACGAATCATCGAAGTACTCTTCTACCATCCGATCCGCCACTTGCTCGCGACTTACGGCCGGATAATACTCGTATACATTTCCGTATCGGCGAAACAGTACGTACCCTTTTTTCTCCAGGTTTTTAAAAGCAGAAGCCAGGGTGTTGTAATGCGGTTTGGGCTCGGGCATTTCTTCTAGAATGACGCCTAAGGTACCACGTTCCAATCGCCAGAGCGTCAGCATGGCCGTTTCTTCAGCGGGAGTCAATTTTTCCATAACCATACATCCGAAATTTTCGGAAATCTACGAAAATAGTTAATTCACTAGTTATACCATTGATAAATAAATCCGAAGAAAGGTCTACTAGTTGACTTTTCTTCGGATTTGTGATGTATCACTTTCTAATTCACCACGTTGATTGGTGTACCGTTTATGAAAGCACGGATATTATCGGCTGCCATCTGGAGCAACCGCCGCCGGGCTTCGAAAGCCAGCCAGGCTACATGTGGCGTAATGAGGCAGTTTTTAGCTTCGGTCAGGGGATTATCCGGGCTGGGCGGCTCGACGGAGAGTACATCCAGACCCGCTCCGGCAATCGTACCCGCGTTGAGAGCATCCGCCAAGTCCTGCTCGACGATTAACGGACCGCGACCGGTATTGATCAACAAAGCCGTGGATTTCATCCAGCTCAGGCGTTCGGCGTTTACCAGCCCCTGCGTTTCCGGCGTGAGCGGGCAATGCAGTGAAACGAAATCACTTTCCCGAAACACGTCCTCCAGACTGGCCATTTCCACGTAGGGGTGGGTTAATTCGGGTTTCGCGTGCCGACGATGGGCCATAATACGCATGCCAAACGCATGACCAATCTGAGCAACCTGTTTGGCAATACTTCCAAAACCCACCAGTCCGAGCGTTTTTCCGGAAAGCTCCGTCAACGGCTGAAAGGAATAGCAAAAATCTGGACTTTGAGCCCAGGCTTTGGCTCGCACCGATTCACCCAGACGAGCCACGTCGTTCGTGAAATGCAGCATCAGGGCAAAGGTGTGCTGGGCTACAGCCCGGGAGCTGTAATCGCTCACATTAGTCACCGGAATGCCCCGTTCCCGGGTGGCTTCGGTATCAACGATGTTGTACCCCGTGGCGGTCACGCCAATGTATTTTACGTTGGGCAGTTGCTCCAACACTTCCCGGGTAATCTTTGCTTTATTGGTCAGCAGGATATCGGCTTCCTTCGCCTTTTCAACCACTTCTTCCGGCTTTACCCGGTCATATACCTGGAAAGAACCCAGCTGCTCCAGCGGAGTCCAGTCCAGATCACCCGGATTGAGTGTATAGCCGTCTAGTAAGACAATCTTCATAAAAATCTGAGTTTGGGGTTAAGGGTTGATCGTTTTGAGTTAGGTTTTGAATGTTCATCGCATCTTTTAGAAGGTCCGTCCACTCAAAACTCTAAACAGCGACAGCGGTTGCTCAAAACCCAAAACTGTTCAATCCACTAACAAAGGTTTAAGCACTTCGGTCCAGCGGCGATAGCCTTCAGGCGTCATGTGAAGACTGTCGGCTTTGAACAGGATGGGTTCAGGACGCAGACTTTCATTTAGCATCACGGGCCATACATCCAGGTAATCGGCATCCTCTTCGCCATCCAAGAAAGAGCTGACGAGTCGATTAAATTCCTGCATAGCCTCGCGTTTGTCCCAGCGGGAAGGAGCCGGTTTTGCTGAGATGAAAATCAAGGGTACTCGGGGCATATCCTTGCGGATTTTTCCGTACAATCTGAAAAATTCCAGGTAGGTATTCTTAGCGTTCTTACCCGTAGCGATGTCGTTTTCACCACAGTAAATGACGATCTGTTTCGGCTTATACTTGGGAATCAGTCGATCGTAGTAATATACGACATCCGTCAGTGTAGAACCGCCAAAGCCCCGGTTGATAATGGGCTGATCAGGAAAGGCCTCCTGCATATCCGACCACAGACGAAAAGTAGAACTCCCCACAAACAGGATCGGATTTTTCGGCGGCGGTGTAGTCTGGTCCTGCGTTTCAAATGCCTGAATTTCCTTTTCAAATTGCTGTTGAGCGAACGATTGAATCGTAACCAGAAGGGCTAAGACCAATCCGTACCATAACTTGGTTTTCATGCAAAAAGGTTTTAATACGAAAAAAGGCGAATGAAAGATGTTTCATTCGCCTTCAAAAAAGCCGGAAAATACTGGCTTATGCAACTTAAAGTTTTACCTCTTCCATTTTGGGAGCGAAGATGTGCATGGCACCCCAGGCCACCAGATAGGCAAAACCGCAAATGATAAATACCACGTTGTAACCAGCGACAATGTTGCCCTGTCCTTTGTAGTAATCTAGCAGATAGCCAATCAGAATCGGGAAAAGCATACCGCCGATGGAACCAGCCATACCGCCCATGCCGACCACTGAACTAACGGCTCGTTTGGGGAACATATCCGAAGCAGTCGTAAAGATATTCGCACTCCAGGCCTGGTGAGCGGCTGCCGCCAGACCAATCAGGGCCACGGCTACCCAAATATCGTTGATGTATTTAGCACTGATGATGGGGACGACGGCCAGAGCAAAAATGAGCATCGCCGTTTTACGAGCCTTGAATACGGGGAAACCTCGTTTGATAAAATAGCCCGACAGATAGCCGCCACCAATACTACCAATCGTCGTAGCCGTATATACGATGATCAGTGGCAGACTCGGCTTTTTCAGATCTAACTGGAAGCGTTCGGCAAAGTACGAAGGCAACCAGAACAGGAAAAACCACCAGATGGGATCGGTAAGCATTTTACCAAAAATGAAAGCCCAGGTTTGTCGAATGCCCAACAGCCGGCCCCAGGATACGGAACCACCTTCGGTTTCAGCCGTAGCCGCCGCCAGATCGCTGTCACTGTGAATGTGAGCGTACTCGGTGGGGTCCATGTTTTTCTTACGAGCGGGTATTTCGTATAATACCAACCAGAACACCAGCCATACAAAACCGATGGCACCAGTCGCTAAAAACGCCGCTTCCCAGCCGTAAACGCCTAAAATCCAGGGAACCATAATAGGAGCTACCACGGCTCCGATGTTGGCTCCAGAGTTAAAAATTCCCGTGGCCAGTGCCCGTTCTTTTTTAGGAAACCACTCGGCTACGGATTTGATGGCGGTGGGAAAGTTTCCGGCTTCGCCTAAACCTAATAATACCCGTACGGTGATAAAACCGGCCGTACTACTCACCAAGGCGTGTAACATGGCAGCAATACTCCAGAATATGATGGAAATAGTATATCCCATCTTCGTACCTACTTTATCGACAATTCGTCCAAACAACAGCAAGCCCACGGCATACGCGGCCGAAAAGAAGGTTACGATCAGACTGTAATCGGATTCCGTCCAGTTGAACTCTTTTTCCAGCGTTGGCTTGAGTAACCCAATAATCTGACGGTCAACGTAATTGATGGTAGTAGCGAAGAAGAGTAAAGCCACGACCGTCCAACGGAAATTTCCCATTTTCGTAGACGTCAGGGAATCGCTTACCTGTGTAGGATTCATATTCATACCATTGGGTGCGTAAAGAGGTAATTAAGGTTTAGAAGAACAACCCGCATGTTTCAAATAGACGGTCTCCGGCAGGATTTACCCTCTAGTTTCTATAAAATTTAAGAGAAAAGCCGGACGAATGGTTACGCAATGCTTCCATTCATCCGGCTCTTTAGGGTACTGAATTTTCTCTTATTTACTACTCGTGGCCTGCTTTTTCTCGGGCAGCAGTACGGCTTTAATCAGATTACCACCGAATACCTTGGCGGCCATGGCTTTTACCGAAGCGACGGTTACTTGATCGACCAGCTTCATTTCTTTCAGTACATCTTTGGGATCTTCTCCATTCTGATAGCTCGAAGAGAGGCTATTGGCCCAGAAACGGTTCTCTTTCATCTGTACTTCCAGTTGGCGTTTGGTTTCAATCTTGTACTTGTCCAGATCCGTCTGAGAAGGTCCATTTTTCTTCATATCTTCCAGAATGGCCAGGGTTTTGGTAGCCAATTCATCAATACGACCCGGATTGGTACCGTAACCAATGCTCAGCGAATAACGAGGTTTCGGTAATTTTTCGGCACTGGCCTGAGCATAGATGTAGTATACGCCACTTTCCTTTTCCCGAATTTCGTCGATGAGTTTAATGTTCAGAATCTCTTCGATGGCACTCAGATTGGTTTCATTTTCGGGCGTGTACACAAAATCGCCGGAGTACACGAGTTGAGCCGCTGCCTTGTCGTCAATCCCCCGATAGACGGTTTTGTTGACTTTGCCTTTCAGCGGACGGATGTTCAGGTCTTTGTACGTTTCCTTTTTACCCGTACTAGGCAAACCACCCAGGTATTTTTCCAACAGCGGTTTGAATTCGTCAACCTTGAAATTTCCGACGAAGAAGAAGGTAAAATCCGAAGCATTCGCAAAGCGTTCTTTGTAAATACGCATCGCTTTGTCCACGTTGATTTTATCCACATCGGCGGGCTTCATGGGCATATAGCGGGGATTGTAGCCATGCAATACTGCAGAAAGTGTATCGAAAAAGACGCCCTGCGGATCGGGAGTTGCGAATTTCTGCTCTAGCTCATCTTTCATATTCCCTAGATACCCTTTGATGACTTCCGGGTCTTTACGGGGCATTACAAAATTCGCGTAAATGAGTTGCAGAGCCGTCTCAGCATCTTTGGGTGAGAAAGAGCCGTTCATTCCCTCCGTCAGTTCGCCCACGTAGGTAGAAACATTAGCCACTTTACCCGTCAGGTACTTTTTGAGTTGCGTCGCTGAGAACTCCGCTACCCCACCCTGGGCGGCAATCACATTGGACTGATCAGCGTCGATGTAATCGGCTAAGGGGTACAGGGAAGTTCCGCCAAAGCTGAAGGAACGGAACAGGACCTCGTCATTTTTGAAATCCGTGGGTTTCAGTACTACTTTCAGTCCATTGGAAAGCGTTAGCTCCGTTACACCAATTTCGGGAATCTGCTTTTCGGCGGTTACTTTACCCGCTTTGGGTGCTGCCGCCAGCAAAGGTTTAGAGATGACTTCATCCACGTACGCCGTTACATTCTGCCCGGAGTTATCAATCCAGTCCAGCAATTGAGCTTCTTTGGGAAGCGTTGCCTTGTCTTTTTCGGGAGCCATTACAATAACGGCCCGGTTTTCCTTCGTCAGCAGCGTTTTAGGTAAGGCATTCACTTCTTCGAGCGTAATACCGGGCAATTCGGCTTTAACAAATTCAAAGTTTTTCTCTACGCCCATGGAAGGTACATCATTGATGAAGTCATTCATGTACTCCATCGCAAATGCTTCCGACTTGGTTTTATCTTTCTCCTTGAAGCGTTTTTCGGTACCCGTCAGCAGGTTTTGTTTGGCCCGTTCCAGCTCCGTAGCCGTAAAGCCAAACTTGGCCACACGAGCATTTTCGTCCAGTACCGCTTTCAGCCCTTTTTCAATACCGCCGTTTTTCGCAACCACTACACTTACAAAGGAATCGTAATTGCCCAGGAAGCTACTCGTGGAGCTAAACCCGTACTGGAATGGAGGATCGGCTTTTTGCGTCAATTCCTGTAAGCGGCTATTCAACATCTGGTTGAACAAAGACCGCTTGATTTTCTCGCGGGTATCGGCGAAGGTCTTTTCTTTCAACTCGGGCAGTCGCGTCAGAATCTGAACAATCGTGTACGGCTGTTCTTTATCGGTTACGATGGCCACTTTCGTATCGCTGTTGGCCGGAATCGGGAATTCACCCAAGGGTTTGGGACTCGTGGCCGCCGGAATGGCTCCAAACTTCTCTTTGATGATCTTTTCAACCTGTGCTACATCAAAATCACCCACGGCAATGATGGCCTGATTCTGGGGTTGATACCAGGTTTTGTAGAAGTTACGAATCGTTTCGGGTTTGAAGTTTTTCAGGATTTCCTCCGTACCAATGACGTTCCGCTTGCCCCACTTCGAACCGTTCATGATGACGGGGAAGTACTCATCCCGCATCCGCTGGGAAGCTCCCTTGCCGCCCCGCAGTTCTTCCAAAATGACGCCCCGCTCTTTGTTGATTTCGGTTTCGTCCATGGTCAGATCGTGTGACCAGTCTTCCAGAATGTCAAAAGCTCGTAAAAACACTTTCATCGAATCCGTCGGTACGGGCAGAAAGTATACCGTTTGTTCGAAACTGGTAAAGGCGTTCAGATCATCACCGAACTTGATCCCATTGGATTGTAGAAAGCTGACGAGTTCGTTCTTAGGGAAATTCTTAGTCCCGTTAAAGGCCATGTGCTCGGTAAAGTGAGCCAGTCCGTTTTCGGGATCCTCTTCCTGAATGGCTCCTACTTTCACGGCCAGCATGAGGTGAGCCCGGTTCTTGGGTTCAGCGTTTTTACGGATGTAGTAGGTCAACCCGTTGGGCAGTTTGCCCACTTTGGTTTGGGGGTCGAAGGGAATGGGCTGGTTGAGTTGCTGAGCTAACACATTAGCCGCCAGCAACACCATTCCAAGTAATAGGGTTGGACGCACTCGCATGGGTAATTCGTTTAGGTTGTTAAGTTTCTGCAATAAACGAAACTTTTAGGTAACTAGTTAGAGAGCCTGGGTGAATGGTTGTATCACCGGATTATTCGTTGAGAAAAGTGGCCATTTTTTCGAAAGATTTCTGTAGTCCGACGAGCATTTGTTTCTCCTGTGGAATATACCGTAGCTGTCTGAAAGCCAACTGATAATACGACAGAGCTTTGAGGGCTTCGGTATCGTCGTAGAATAAATTTCGCCACGCCATTGGGGTTGAGCTAAATCGCTGAACTCCCATCGCTCCCTGGTAAAAACGAACGGGCAGATTTAGAAAACGAGGTTCGAAATAGCCTTGTTCGCGTTTTACGACAATGTCGAAGTAATCGGCCGCGTATTGCATATGCCCGGCAACCTTGGCCTTTAACTCAGCTTCGGCCAGTCGATGCGTCGATTTAAACCGCCATTTGTTCTGATTGGGATGAAGCAGGTCATGTTCGGGATGGGAAAATACCGTACTGAATTTAAATAGCCGGACGGAATCGTTACCGGGCAGGCGGGCCGACCAGGAGCTGGGAAAAATCGTATAGACACTCAATTGCAAAGCGGGCAGAGCCAGAGCCTGCCGATTCACGTAAATGGTCTGAGCATCCGCCGACAGCTCCCAATCCATTAGCTGGTAATTGCCCCTTCGCGTATAGCAGGCCAGTCGGCCTTCGGGGTAAAACCGAAGGTACGATTCACGGGGTAAGACACTGGTTGAATCCGAAGGAACTCCCGTGGGGCTTTCGACGTCTACATCACGCGTCATCCAGCCTTTATTGAATTGATCTTCTGGACGTTGGCAAGCTGACACTAGCAAAACCACAATCCCGTATAAAACTATATTTCGAAAAGCCCCCAGCATAGGTTACGTCAAAAGCAAAACCAAATCAAAACTAAAAACCGTACTTTCAGTTACTTATCCGAAGCAATTACGCGAAAGTTTTTTCTTCGGACGCACCTGAATGCGTATTAGAAAAGTATTTTCGCATTGCAATCTATCTTTGTACAAGAATTACGCGTTGTTTTCGTATTTAGAAGGACTTAGCATCAACCATTTTTGATTTTCCGTACGCATGCTGTTACAGACACTTAACATGACCGCCGACTCGACGGCTGCACCTGCTGCTGCCGGAGCCGAAAAATCCATCAGCCTTATTGATTTGCTGGCCGCCGGTGGCTGGATTATGATCCCCATCGCCGTCCTGCTGTTTGTAACGATCTATCTGTTCGTTGAACGCTGGATGTATCTCAAAAAAGCAACCGCTCTGGGAGCCTCCTTCGAGGCCAGTTTCTGGGGATTAGTACAATCCGGTAATTTGAATGCGGCCCGTCAGCTCTGCCGGAACGACCAGTCGGCCGTATCCCGCGTACTGGAAAAAGGACTCACCCGCATCGGAACGCCCATTCCCCAAATCGAACAGGCCATGGGCAATACGGCCCAGCTGGAACTTTCGTACATGGAGAAAAACCTGGGTTTACTAGGTACGGTAGCGGCCATTGCTCCGATGTTCGGCTTTTTGGGTACCGTAGCCGGGATGATTCGGGCCTTCCACGACATTTCCGTTTCCAATAACCTGAGCATTGGTACGATCTCAGGCGGGATCTACGAAAAAATGATCACGTCTGCTTCGGGACTTGCCGTTGGTATCCTGGCGTACATCCTTCTGACCATCCTGAACGGCATGGTGGATCGGGCCGTCGCTCGCCTGCAGGCCGCGACTAACCAGTTCCTGGACGTACTCTACCAACCTGTATCAGCTTAGAACGTTTAGGGTTTTGAGTTTTAGCGTTAATATGTTCTAACAACTCAAAACTCCAAACCCTAAACTCCAAACTTACTCATGAAAATACAACGTCGGAATCGGCATCGTGGTCATATTGAGGCTGCTTCGCTGTCGGATATTCTTTTCTTCTTACTGATTTTCTTCTTGATGATTGCGACGCTGGCTAGTCCATCGGCCATGCAAATGTTGCTACCGCAATCGTCAACGGCTCCTTCAACACCCTCGCAGGTGATTAACCTGTCGGTAATGCCTAATCAACAGTATAATGTGGAAGGGCAAATCGTAGGAGCCGCCGAACTGGAGAGTGCCTTAGCCACACGAGCCGAAGGGCAGGAAAGTCCCGTAGTACTGGTACGAATCGAGAAAACCAGTTCCGTCCAGGATCTAGTAGACGTCGCGGATGTAACGGCGAAGGTAGGAGCCAAACTCGTACTGGCCACTTCAGCAAAACCTACGGCGACCAGTTCGAAGTAAGAAAAGTAGAGATACGCGAACCTCCCGGAAGCTTTAATGCCTTCAGGAGGTTTTGTTTTTAAGGCTAGTGAGATCGTATATGCTAAGTATAAGAGGCATGAATTAACATTCAAAACGGCCTGAATGAGGTTACCTTCATTGTTAATGAAGTACGCTAACCCCGGAGGGGTTCAATATACATAGCCTTATATACCACGCAGGGTGAATTCACCCGTCTATACTGATGCAGGTTCCAACTGGTGCAGGTTGCCCCGTTTGTCCTCTGAGATACACGTCACTGTCTTTCCAGCTGTTTGCCCTTCAATAGACTTCCCGAAGCTCATCTATCTTTAATTAGCAAGTTTTCTGGATTTTATGGATACCCGGCAGGCGTCATTTAATGGAAGCTTTATTCGGAATCGTATGGCTTTTTGTCTGGAAAATATTAGTTTAAGACTCATTCCTACACTTCTGCCAAAGAAAATTTCCCTACCTTCCGGAACGTTTCCATTCCTGAAAACTGGAATTTCCGGGACGAAACCCTAACTTGCGGCCCTGGAAACTCGAACACTTGTATTCCGTACACATGCCTTACCAGAAAAAAACCAAAATTGTTGCCACCGTTGGTCCGGCTTCCCAATCCAAAGAAATGTTGCTGAAGCTCGCCCAGTCTGGTGCGAACATCTTTCGGCTTAACTTTTCCCACGGAACGCACGCTGACCATCTGAGTCGCATTCAGGCTATTCGCGAAATTAACGCCGAACATGGCTTAAACCTTACCATCCTTCAGGATTTACAGGGACCTAAGATTCGTACCCAACTCGTAGAAAATAACGGCGTTGAACTCGTCGCAGGAAACCCACTGACTTTCGTTATGGACGAAAATCTGCTGGGAACTTCTGAGCGTGTAGGTACGACTTATACTTCGATGTACCTGGACGTAAAACCCGGCGAACGCATCCTGATGGATGACGGTAACCTGGAGGTACTGGTAGAATCTATCGATTACGATAAAAAAGAAGTACTCACGAAAGTGGTATACGGTGGTATCCTGAAATCGAAGAAAGGCATTAACCTGCCCGGCACGAAAGTAGGCTTACCTGCTCTGACTGAAAAAGACGAAGAAGACCTGATCTTTGGTCTGGAACATGATGTGGACTGGATCGCCCTTTCCTTCGTTCGTTCCGCTGAAGATATTCTGGCTGTTAAAGAAAAAATCAAAGCCCGTAATGGTCGCTCAAAAATCATCGCTAAAATCGAAAAACCCGAGGCGGTGGTTCCTGAAGTACTCGATGCCATCATCGAAGCTACCGACGCCGTAATGGTGGCCCGGGGTGATTTAGGCGTTGAGCTGGACGGTGCCATGGTACCCGAGCTTCAGAAAACGATGATCCGCAAGTGTATCAAGCACGCCAAGCCCGTTATCGTGGCGACGCAAATGCTGGAGTCGATGACGAGCTCTCCCCGCCCTACGCGTGCGGAAACCTCGGACGTTGCTAACGCTGTGCTGGATGGAGCTTCGGCAACCATGCTTTCGGCAGAATCAGCTTCAGGACAGTACCCTGTCGAAGCCGTTTCGACGATGACGCATATCATTGAAGCCGTTGAAGAACAGCAAAATCAAATTCCGATTGTATACGGGGATGAATCAGCGATTTACTTCAAAAATCACATGCTGAAGGGCGAAGAAAACTCGCCGACCATCCTGAACGATCGTGTCATTGCCGCTGCTTGCCGTCTGGCTCGTGACGTACAGGCGAAAGCCATTCTGTGCATTACGAACAGTGGGTATACGGCGTACCGTTTGTCGTCTCACCGTCCGAAAGCGGATATTTTTGTATTCTCAGCAGACGAAAACCTGATGACGCAGATGGGGCTGTTGTGGGGCACACGCGTATTCAATTACGACAGTGCAAACCTCAGCACCGAGCAAATCTCACACGACATTGCCAAAATCCTGGTCAAACAGGGCCACCTGCAAAAAGGTGATGTGTTCGTAACCTTACTGAGCGTACCCGCCCAGCAGGATTTACGTACTAACACGGTGAAAATGGGTGTGATTGATAAAATTGCGGATGAAGTAGCGGCTGAACAATAGGCTGTTTGAACCATTTGATAAAACCCCGTTACTTAAAATTTAAGTAACGGGGTTTTATTTTATTGGGGGAGAAGTCGTCTTTTATCCAGCTATAAACGATAACGGCAACGTTTCTTAGATTGAGATTTGTTCATTCTTTTTTCCTTCTTGTGCCCCCGACTTACTTTTTTTACCTTTCCCGCATGGAACCAAAACCTAGCAAAACCTGGCGGGAGCGATTACAGGAGATTATTTTTGAATCAAACACCGCGGCAGGAAAGGCCTTTGATGTTGCTTTGCTTTTTGCCATTTTAGGTAGCATTCTCGTCGTCATGCTGGATAGTGTAACGCACTACCATCGGTTGTACGGAGTTTTGTTTTTTAGACTTGAATGGGCTTTCACCCTGCTTTTTACGCTCGAATACCTGTTACGACTCATCAGCATTCGACGACCAATCCGGTATATAGTCAGTCCCTTGGGCCTGATTGACCTGCTCGCCATCGTTCCCTCCTACCTGAGCATTTTTTACGTTGGTGCCCAATCACTGCTGGTACTTCGGGCTCTACGACTCCTACGGGTATTCCGCATTTTCAAGCTCACCCATTTTCTTACCGAAATAGAGTTTCTGAGTGTTGCCATTCGGGCCAGTCTAAAGAAAATCAGCATCTTCATGCTTACGGTTCTTATGCTGGTAACCATTCTGGGATCGGTCATGTATTTGGTGGAAGACCGTCAGAATGGATTCTCCAGCATTCCGGAAAGCATTTACTGGGCCATTGTAACGATTACTACGGTAGGGTACGGAGATATTTCACCCGTAACACCGTTGGGAAAATTTATTTCCAGTATTGTCATGCTGATTGGTTACGGAATCATTGCCGTTCCGACCGGGATCATTACCAATGAAATCGCGGCAGCGGCCCGTAACAAAAACCACAGCAGCGAATCCTGCCCCTCCTGTGGCCGGGAAGGTCACGATGCAGACGCGGTCTTCTGCAAATTTTGTGGACATCATCTTTAAATGTTTTTCGCATCGTAGAACAACTGCTTTTCGACTTGTGTCAGCAATGTTCGATAGGTATACAACTTAGTTTTCACGCAGGAATCTGATGTCTGATCTCTTTTAATTCGCTTTTAAAATTTCTTTAAACTCTCTCTAAACTCGTAGATGAACCTTTGCTGACGACAAGCACAAAAAGTAAGGCCTGTTCTTAATACTGACCCCACTTTTAAACTATAAGGCAGTGAAGCTTATTCAATTTTCAAGGGTGCTAGTGAGTCTTCTCCTGTTTCTTTCGGTCTCCCAGCTATCCTATGGTCAGACGGACACGCTCCGTCTGACCTTACCCCAGGCAGAACAGCAGTTTCTTCAGAAAAACTTTGCTCTGCTGGCTCAGAAATACAACATCAACCTTTCGGAGGCGGCTGTTCAGCAGGCGAAACTTTGGGACAATCCCAATTTTCAGTTTGGCTTTAATGCATTCAATCCGAATACGTCGAAGGTACTTCCGTTGACCAACCCTTCGGGTGACAAGCTTAACCCTACGGGAGGTGCCTACAGCTGGCAACTTCAGCAAGTCCTGAGCCTGGCAGGTCGTCGGAGTAAGCTCGTGGCTCTGAA
The DNA here is from genome assembly GCF_002943425.1 of Siphonobacter curvatus. NCBI lineage: Bacteria > Pseudomonadati > Bacteroidota > Cytophagia > Cytophagales > Cytophagaceae > Siphonobacter > Siphonobacter curvatus. The sequence goes on along the minus strand of NZ_PTRA01000001.1, from coordinate 534,316 downwards.
TGAAGCGAATACGGAGGTTCAACAAGCCGTTTTTCAGGATGTAATGCGGAGTTTACGTTATCAGCTAGCTCAAACGTTCGGTACTCTGGCCAGCGAACAGGCTCAGTATGCCTTCATTCAGGAAGAACGAACTCGTTTGGCAAATTTGCTCGACGCCTTCCGGGCTCAACTGAAACTGGGCGTTATTTCTGAATACGAAGTGACTCGCCTCGAACTGGAACAGCGAAATACGGACGCCGCCATCAATGATTTACGCAATCAAATCAGTCAGGACGAAGCAACCTTACGTATACTCCTAGCCGATACGTCTTCTACGTATTACCGCACGGAATTTCAGATCAGCGATTCGGCCTCCCCTCTGCTTAACCAGTTACTGGATCAGGCCGTCGCGAATCGTCCCGATTTGCAAACAACCCAACGCCAAACGACCTACGCTCAGCAGAATCTGACGTATCAGAAATCACTGGCAACCCCACAACTGATGGTTGGAGCCAACTACGCACGCTTTGGTGAGGCGTATCCCAACTACTACGGCTTGCAGGTAGCTATGGATCTGCCCTTTAAAAACCGAAATCAGGGCAATATTCAGGCAGCTAAAATCGGTATAGAACAAAGTACTCAGAACATCAATCAGAGTCAGTTACAGATAAGACAGGAAGTCATTTCCGCTTACGAACAGTGGCAACACGCCCAACAACTCCAGGCAAACCTCGATCCGGGGTACCGTCAACGCATTCAGGACATCAGTAAAAATGCAACGATTGACTACCAGAAACGCGTGATTGATCTGGTCAGCTTCATTGATAAAATTCGCTCCTACAAAGATGCTCAGCTGAATTTCATTAACCTGAGCAATCAACTCTATCAGGCTCAGCAACAGCTTAATTACGTTACCAACTCCAAGACTTTCTAACTAAAGGTTTTATCCTTTTGCCCACTCCTCATGAAAACGAAATCGTTTTTCTATTTGCTGAGTCTGGTCGCTCTGGCAGCCTGCCACTCGAACAAAGAACCTCAGGAAGTCAATTCGAAGGATACGGATTCGGCTTTCAAGACGGATACCGTTCACGTTCGCAACTACGAACAGGAATTACAATTCACGGGGGAGGTTTCTTTTGATCAGAAACGGGTGGATCGGGTTTTCCCCATCGTCAGCGGTAATGTACTGGATGTAAATGCGGAATTGGGAGCGTACGTCAAACAAGGTCAGGTCTTGGCGAAGCTTCAAAGTGCCGACGTGAGTCAGTACCAGCGTGATTACAATCAGGCCAAGGCGGGTTTCGATATGGCCAAACGTAATGCTGACAACGCCGAACAACTGTACAAAAGTAAGTTTTCGAGTGAATCGGACCTGATTAACGCCCGTAAACAACTCGAAATTGCCACCTCTGAACTGGATCGGTCAACGCAGGTACTAAAGATGTACGGCGGTACGTCGTCGGGTAATCAGCCTACCTTTCTGGTGAAGGCTCCCGTAAGCGGCTACGTCGTGGAGCGGAACGTCAACCCCAACACCCAGATTCGTTCCGACAATGGCAACAGTATGTTCACCATTTCCAATCTGTCGGATGTCTGGATCATGATCAATATTTACGAATCGGATATTGAAGCCGTTAAGGTGGGTCAGCAGGTCAACATCACGACCCTGGCGTACCCCGACAAAGTCTTTCAGGGTCGCATTGAGAACATCAGCCAGGTCATTGACAATGACAGCAAAGTGCTACAGGCCCGGGTGGTCTTGCCCAACCCGAATGGCTTACTGAAACCCCAGATGTTCTGTACCATCAAGCTACACATTGAAAAGCCCGAGCGTCTGCTGGCAGTCAATCCGAAATCAGTCATTTTTAGTGAAGATAAGTACTTTGTCATCAAGGCGGCGGGTAAGGAAAAATACGTGGCCGTACCCGTCGAAGTGGTTCGGAGTACCTCACGTTACAGCTACGTTAAGGGCGATTTGAAAGATAACGATCGCGTGGTTACTGAAGGTGCCCTATTGCTTTTCAATGAATTAACGGACTAATCCCACACTCCCTTCCCGGGTCCGATCATGAATAAGTTCATTAAAAATATCATTGGCTTTTCCCTCAAACATAAAGGCATTGTCTTTATGATGACTCTGCTGGTCATTATTGCGGGAGCCGTCAGTTTTTATAACACGCCCGTTGAAGCGTACCCTGACGTAACGAACACCGAAGTCGTGATCATTACGCAGTGGCCGGGTCGCAGTGCCGAAGAAGTCGAGCGTTTCATTTCCAGCCCGATTGAAACGGAAATGAACTCTATTTCGCACAAGACGGCCATTCGCTCCATTAACCTGTTCGGCTTATCCTTCATTAAAATCGTTTTCGAAGACGGCGTAGATAACTTCAACGCCCGTATGGAAGCCAGCCAGAAACTGGCCAACGTCAATCTGCCCGACGGCGTGGATGCGGAGATTCAACCGCCAGCCGGCCCCACGGGTGAGATCTATCGGTATACCCTGGCCTCCAAAGGTAAGACGACTACGGAACTCAAAACCATTCAGGACTGGACCATCGAGAAAGCCCTGAAAGCCGTACCCGGCGTTGCGGATGTAGTCAGTTTTGGCGGACAGGTGAAAACGTTTGAAGTCAGTATCAATCCGGCCTTGCTGGCTAAATACGACCTGACCGCCCTGGACGTGTTCGGAGCCCTCCAACGGGCTAACGTTAACGTGGGCGGCGATATCCTCCGGGAAGGTCAGCAGGCCTTCGTCGTTCGGGGCATCGGAATTGTCAAAAACGTGTCTGACATCGAGAAAGTCATCGTTAAAAACGTCAATGGTGTACCCGTTCGCTTGTCGAATTTAGGTACGGTTCACGAATCAGCCTTACCGCAATTGGGTATTGTGGGTCGCGACAATCACGACGATGTCGTTGAAGGGATCGTACTGATGCGGAAGGGCGAAAACCCTGGTTTAGTATTACCCCAGCTCAAAGAAAAAGTAGCCTACCTGAACTCCGTTGCTCTTCCTTCGGACGTAAAAATCAAGGTTTTCTACGACCGTACTGAGCTGAATAACCATACCCTGCATACGGTGGGTGAAAACGTGATCATGGGCATTACGCTGGTGACGATCATTCTGCTGATCTTTCTGGCCGACTGGCGAACCACTGTTACTGTAGCCATCGTCATTCCGCTGGCTTTGCTCTTTGCTTTTATTCTGATGCGAATCAAAGGCATGTCGGCTAACCTGCTTTCCATCGGAGCGATCGACTTCGGGATCATCATCGACGGAGCGGTGGTTATGGTGGAAGGCCTCTTTGTGATGCTGGCCCACTGGGCCGAACACGAGGGCATGGAGAAGTTTAACAAACGAGCCAAAATGGGCCGGATTTTGAAAACTTCGGTGGAGATGGGCAAGTCCATCTTTACCTCGAAGCTGATCATCATTACTGCCTTGCTTCCCATTTTCTCGTTCCAGAAAGTAGAAGGTAAACTCTTCAGTCCATTGGCCTTTACGATGGGTTTTGCCCTACTGGGAGCTTTATTATTAGCCCTGACGCTGGTGCCGGTGCTAAGCAGCATGTTGCTGAATAAGAACGTCCGTGAACGTCACAACCCCATCATTGAATGGCTGAATCGAAACTACGGTCCCCTACTAAACCGAGTCATGGATCACCCCAAACGGGCGATCATCACGGCTGTACTTTTCCTGGTTGGCTCGCTGGCTTCTTTTCACTTCGTCGGTACCGAATTTCTGCCGCACCTCAACGAAGGTTCGATTTACGTACGGGCCAGTATGCCCCTCAGCATCAGCTTGGAAGATTCGTATCACTATACTCGTAAATTCCGGCAGGTATTCGAACAGTTTCCGGAAGTACGCGGCGTTATCTCGCAAACGGGCCGCCCGAATGATGGTACCGATGCGACGGGCTTCTTCAATCAGGAATTTTTCGTGGATTTGTTCCCGCAGGATGAATGGAAACGCGACATTTCCAAGGATGAACTGATTGCGGAAATGCAGCAGAAACTCGCCAAATACCAAGGCATTGATTTTAACTTCTCGCAGCCGATTTCGGATAACGTAGAAGAAGCCGTATCGGGCGTGAAAGGCTCCATTGCGGTTAAAATCCAGGGCCGCGATCTACAGGTGCTCGACAAGAAAGCGGATCAGGTTTACGCGATTCTCAAGAAAGTACAGGGCATTCAGGATCTGGGCGTATTCCGGAACCTGGGTCAGCCGGAATTACTGATTACGCTCAATCCCGACAAAATGGCCCAGTACGGCGTCGATGCGGCCGATGCCAACGCTGTGATCGAAATGGCGATTGGGGGAAAGGCCGTGAGTCAGGTGTACGAAGAAGAACGCAAGTTTGATTTGCGGTTACGCTACGACTTACCCTTCCGTTCGTCGATTGAGCAAATCGGTAACCTGAAGGTTCCTACGCTGAATGGCGGCAAAATACCCCTCAAGGAAATTGCCAACATTGGCAACGTCTCGGGTCCGGCTTTCATTTACCGGGAAAATAACGCCCGCTTTATTGCGGTCAAATTCTCCGTCCGGGGACGCGACTTGGGCAGTACGATTGAAGAAGCTCAACAGCGGGTACAAGCTGCGGTTAAACTCGATAAAGGGTATGAGATCAAATGGAATGGCGAATTTGAAAACCAGCAACGAGCCGAACGTCAGTTATCCATCGTCGTGCCCATCAGTATTCTACTGATTTTCTTCATTCTTTTTGCCTCTTTCGGCAATGCACTGGATTCGATTCTGGTTTTACTCAACGTACCTTTTGCTCTCATCGGTGGGATTCTGGCTTTGTTGCTAACGGGTATGAATTTCAGTATCTCTGCTGGGGTTGGTTTCATTGCCCTCTTTGGCGTTGCTACGCAGGACGGTGTTATTCTGGTTAATAAATTCCGACAGAATCTGCACGAAAAAATGCCCCTCGGCGAAGCCATTAAAGAAGGTGCCAAGTCACGTTTGCGTCCGGTAATCATGACGGCACTAATGGCCTCGCTGGGTCTGTTACCCGCGGCACTTTCCCACGGCATCGGATCTGAAACGCAGAAACCTTTAGCCATCGTCGTTATTGGTGGATTGATGACGGCTTCGGCATTATCGCTGTTGATTCTTCCCGCCGTGTACGAATGGGTATACAGCGGCCGCGAACGTCGGAAGAAGCTAATGGATTAGCAGCAGGATTGCTGACGATGGATGGATTTTGTGAATGCAATAATAATTCGATCGTATCAGTCCCATCGCTACCACTCCCTCATTTCTCAAAAGGTTTGACGTAAAACATCAGACCTTTTTTTATGTTTACCTCTAGATCCTTCAACCCCATGCATTTACGAGTACGCTTATGTCTTTTACTCTCTTCCGGTATACGATTTGCCTTTTCCTACTATCCCGGCTGGCCTTGGCCCAAACCTATTCACAGGAAATTCAGATCACTTCCGAAAACGACGCGTACCGCTGGACCCTTCACGACGGCTATTACACCAACGGCTTTTTTGTGAGTTATCGCTACGTACCCCGCCGTTGGAATGAACGGCGGGATTCTACCTCCCGACTACAGAAAGTTATTTCTACCTACCAGTTAGGACAGCAGATTTTCAATCCAGAAAATGTCTTTCTGGCCCAGCGTAATCAGATTGACCGTCCGTATACGGGTTATCTATACGCCAGCAAAGGATTTACCTTTTTTTACCGCCAGAACCACGTTTTACAGCTTGACTTGGCTTTGGGTACGATTGGCCCGCGTTCAGGAGCGGAAAACATTCAGAAATTCATTCACCGTACCTTCGATTACATTCCGCCCGTGGGCTGGCGAAATCAGTTGAACAACGAATGGGGCCTGAATCTGAACGCTCAATATGCGTATAATCTGATTCCTGCTCCGAAAAAATGGTTGGACCTGTATGCCCTAGGGCAGGCTCAGTTAGGTACTACGTTTACGCGTGCGTCGGTGGGTTTATTACTGCAAATAGGTTTGTTTCGTCCGGCCTCGGAGTCAGCCCTGTTTCATTCGCGCATCAGCCGAAATCCCAGCTCTTCTTCTCCGGAATTGTATCTTTTCTTTCAGCCCGGGTATCAGTATCAAGTGTACAACGCAACCGTACAAGGAGGTCTGTTCCGGTCAAACAAGGGACCCGGAGCCGGGGAAATTACGCGGGGTGTCTATCAGCATCAGATAGGTTTAACGTACGCCTCCCGCCGATTTACACTACAAGCGACACTCGACCTGAAACAAAAAGAAGCCCGTTCTATGCAAAATGAGGTAGAAAAGTACGGCGGTTTCTCTGCGGCCTATCGCTTTCGTTAGCATTGGCTTTTGCTCTCTAACATCCTTTTTTGCCCAGCTTTCATTTGGCTTTTTTTAAAATAGCTTCTCAGATTTCACACAATTTTCTTTCATATCACCCGGCGATTCCCATATTTGTAAAATATTTTAAAATATCCTTCGGTTCTCAGTACATCGCCTTCAATCCTCCGCTTTATCTTCGTTACGCAAAAGTTTTACGTTTGGATTAAGACGGGCGTTGCCCGGTAAATCCGTTCCTGGTATATGAAAAAAGTAAGTATTCTGGCATTAGGCCTGTTGGCAGCGGCGTGCGGCAAACACAGTAAACCACAATCATCCGCTTCGAAAATGAAACCGGGGCATCTGACGCAGTACGTTGATCCTCGTATCGGAACGGGCTTTCATGGTCACGTCTTTTTGGGAGCGAACGTACCTTTCGGAGCCGTACAGATTGGCCCTACACAGGCTAACCCCGGTAAACTGGGCGATGGCTGGGACTGGTGCTCGGGCTATCACGTATCGGATTCATTAATTGCTGGTTTTTCGCATACGCACCTGAGTGGTACGGGCATTGGCGATCTGGGTGATGTCCTGATGATTCCGACGACGGGCCCCATTCGTGTGGAGCGTAGCGTTGCAGGAGCTTCGCCGAGTGGCTATATGTCCCGTTTCTCCCACGACGACGAAGTGGTACGTCCGGGTTATTACGCCGTAAAACTGCAACGTTACGATGTGGGGGTGGAACTAACCGCCTCCGAACGCGTGGGCATGCATCGCTATACTTTTCCAAAATCGGATGATTCCCACATTCTGATCGATCTGAAAGAAGGCATTGGCTGGGACCGTCCAACGGACACATACTTGGAACAAAAGGACGCTACGACGTTGATTGGTTACCGTTTCTCAACGGGTTGGGCGAAAGACCAGCGGCTGTACTTTGCCATTGTTTTCTCGAAACCCATCGAAAAATTTGCTCTATACCAGGGGCAGAATCCTCTGCAAGGCAACGCAGCCAAAGGAACCCAGATCAAAGGCGTACTGAGTTTTGCTACGAAACAAGGCGATCAGGTATTGGTGAAAGTGGGCATTTCACCCGTGAGCGAAGCCAACGCCCTCGCCAACATTCAGGCCGAAGTACCGGGCTGGAATTTCGATCAGGTAGCCAAGAATGCGGATGAGGCCTGGAATACCGAATTGAGCAAAATTCAGGTACAAACCAAGGATCAGGATCGGCTGAAAGTTTTCTATACGGCTCTGTACCATACCATGATTGCTCCGTCTACGTTCAACGATCACAACGGCGATTACCGGGGTGCCGATCAGAAGGTATACAAAAACGCGAACTTCAAGAACCTGACAACGTTTTCCCTCTGGGATACCTATCGGGCTGCGAACCCTCTGCTGACGATCACACAGGGACAACGCGTGAATGACATTGTGAATACCATGCTGCACATCTATCAGCAACAGGGTAAACTGCCCGTCTGGCACCTAGTGGGCAACGAAACCAATACAATGCCCGGCAACAGTGCACTGCCTATTATTTCGGATGCCATTCTGAAAGGGTACACGGGTTTTGACGTCAATCTGGCTTTTGAAGCGATGAAAAAATCAGCTATGCTCGACGAACGCGGACTGGATTACATCAAAGCAAAAGGCTACATTCCCGCTGATACCCAAACCGAAAGCGTAGCCAAAAATCTGGAGTATAGCATCGACGACTGGGCAGTGGCTCAGGTAGCCAAGAAGCTGGGTAAAACGGCCGATTATGAATACTTCAGTAAGCGGGCCAAGGATTATAAAAACAACTTCGACGCCAGCACGCGTTTCATGCGGGGCCGCGTATCGGATACGGAATGGCGGACGCCCTTCAATCCCTTCGTTTCGCGTCACGAAAAAGATGACTTTGCCGAAGGAAACGCCTGGCAATATACCTGGCTGGTGCCCCAGGATGTGGAAGGCCTGATCGAATTATTAGGCGGTGAAAAAGGCTTCACGCAAAAGCTGGATTCACTTTTCATCGTGAAGGGCGACATGGGTGCCGAAGCTTCAAACGATATTTCGGGTTTGATTGGTCAATACGCCCACGGAAACGAACCTAGCCACCACATTACGTATCTGTACCCCTACGTGGGTCAGCCCTGGAAAACGGCGGAAAAAGTACGTTACATTCTAGACCACATGTACACGACCAAACCCGACGGAATCATCGGAAACGAAGACGTAGGCCAGATGTCAGCCTGGTATATCCTGTCGGCGATGGGCTTCTATCCCGTTAATCCCGCCAATGGAGCGTACGTATTTGGAAGTCCGGTATTCGATCAAGTTGATCTGAAGCTCGGCAACGGAAAAGTCTTCCATCTGAAAACGGTAAACAACGGTCCCGAAAACAAATACATTCAGAGCATCAAGCTGAACGGCAAACCGTATACGAAATCTTATCTACTCCATAAAGAGCTGATGAATGGCGGTGAAATGGAGATCGAAATGGGTAAGCAACCCAGCCAGAGCTTCGGCGTAGCTCCGGCCGATCGTCCGCGTTCGATTCACGACTAAGTAACCTTTCCCCGCCCGGAGGGCCTTACGTAACCTCCGGCGAAACCGTTGAATCTGGTTTTGCCGGAGGTTATTCTTTTACATCTCAATCCTTTCTTCCCTCAATGCGATGAAAAAGCTCTTTCTTACGCTGGCAACCCTGCTGACTTCGGCTCTGGGTTTTGCTCAACAACCCTATGAACTTAACTCAGGCTGGAAATGTGCCCCCGTTGGGAAAGTAGCGGTAAAGGGTACGGAGCTGTCCAACCCTTCGTACAGCCTGGCCGACTGGCAACCCGCCACCGTACCCGGAACGGTCCTGACGACGATGCTGAATAATAAGCAGATCCCGGATCCGTTTTACGGCATCAACAACCAACATATCCCGGACATCTACCAGACGGGTCGCGACTACTATACCTACTGGTTCGTGAAGGATTTCAAGGAAGAAGCCCAGGCGGGCGAGCAGGTATGGCTTCAGTTTCGGGGGATCAATTACAGTTGTGACGTTTTTCTGAACGGTAAAAAGCTGACGGATAAGCCCCATACCGGAATGTTCCTGCGAAAGACGTTTAACATTACCCCGTACCTGAAAAAAAGCAGTCCGAACCGGCTGGCGGTGATCGTCTATCCCCCCGATCCGGTGGGGAACCCCAACGGCGGTCAGGGGGGTGATGGGACAATCGCCAAGAACGTTTCCCACCAGTACGTGGCGGGCTGGGACTGGATTCAACCCATTCGCGACCGCAACACGGGAATCTGGGATAAAGTACTGATTGAAAAAACGGGAGCCGTTCAACTGAAAAATCCGCATGTGGTAACGCTCGTTCCTGGTACCCGAATGCCCGACGGTCCACAGAAACCAGCGACCATCAAGGTTTCAACCGAACTGGAAAACCCCACCGCCAGCCGTATCGAAGGAACGGTGCAGTACACGCTGGAGGGAAGCAAGGTTTCGAAAAAAGTAAGCATTCCGGCAAAGTCTTCCCTCACAGTTGATCTCCCCGCTCTCACGCTTCAGAATCCCAAGCTCTGGTGGCCCTACGGCTACGGAAAACAACATTTATATCCGGTGACCATTCAGTTTGTAACGGGTACCAGGGTTTCGGACGAAGAGAAAATTCAGGTAGGCGTTCGGGAAATTCAGACGGAATGGAATGCCACCACCCGTAGTAAGCAAGTATCCGTTAACGGTCAGAAAATCTTCATCAAGGGAGGTAACTGGATTATTTCCGACGCCATGTTACGCTTTTCGCCTGAGCGTTACGACGCTGAAATTCGTTTTCACCGCGATATGCACCTCAACCTGATTCGCATCTGGGGCGGGGCTATCACTGAACGTCCGGAATTTTACGAAGCCTGCGATCGCTATGGTTTGCTCGTCATGCAGGATTTTTGGGGTTCGGGCGATTGCAACGGTCGCTGGGTCGATCCGGCCAAACTGGAAGATCAGTGGACCCGACGGAAGTACCCCGATGATCATTCCCTATTTCTGGAATCCGCTGCTGATCAAGTCAAAATGATCCGGAACCACGCCTCACTGGCGATTTGGTGCGGTGGTAACGAAATTACGCTGCCTTCGGACATCATGCTGCCGCTCCGCGACTCGCTCCTGCCCGCTCTGGACGGTACCCGTTGGTTCATCGACTACTCGAACTCCGATGATATGTCGTTCAACTCCCTCGGCGGTAACGGCGATGGTCCCTACGGCATTCAGCCCATTACTCAATTCTGGTCGTTTAAAACCTGGCCGTTCAACTCAGAAGTGGGTTCCGTAGGCGTAGGGGATATACAATCGCTCGAACGTTTCATACCCAAAGAAAACCTCGTGGCTCCGCAGTATAGCAAGGGCAAATCGCAGGTGGATTCCGTGTGGCAGTATCACAAATACATTGGCTACGATCAGTACATCGATCCCTACGGTAAGGCGAAGGACACTCGCGATTTTGGCCGGAAAGCTCAGCTTGTCAACTACGACCAGTACCGGGCTTTGATGGAAGGATTTTCCTCGCACATGTGGGAATGGTATACCGGCACGATCATCTGGAAAACGCAAAATCCCTGGACGGCCCTTCGCGGACAGATGTACGATTACTACCTCGATCCCAACGCCTGCCTGTACGGTCTACACAACGGGAGCGAGCCGCTGCACGTCATGTACAACCCGGCGGATAGTATGGTCATGCTGGCGAATAACACCTTCCAGACCCACCGCGATTTGATGCTGGTGGTGAAGCTGTACGATATGAAAGGGAAGGAAACGCTCATCACGCAGGTGTTCTCGGAAATCGGCCCCAGTACGGCCCGCCCCTATCTGTCCGTGGCCAAAGCTCTGGCGAAAGCAGCGAAGGAAGACGGCGTATTCCTGTCTTTGCGTCTGTTGAATCTGAACAAAGAAATCGTCAGCGATAACCTGTACTGGCTGCCGAATGAAAAAGGCACCTACTCGGGCTTGCAGCAACTCAATACCGTAGATGTACAGGCTACGGCTAAACAGGTAGGCCAAGGCAAAATTGAAGTAACCCTGCGTAACGATGCCCGCAATCCGGTGGCTTTCTTCAATCGACTCTCGCTGGTACAGTCGCAGACGAAGCAACGCATTTTGCCAACCTTCTACAGCGACAATTACATTTCGGTACTCCCCGGCGAACAGAAAACCGTAACGCTGGAGTACACGCCAAGTTCGGAAAACAAACCGCTGGTTTCTCTGGAAGGCTGGAATGTAACAGAACGTTTTATTGCGATTCAATAATAGGTATAGATTGATTCAAATTTGGCTTCCCGAAAGTGCAGCACTTTCGGGAAGTTTTGTTTTAATGCATTGATTTCCTGAATCTATTCCAACCGAACGTACAAGCCTCGTGTCATGACTGTACTAAACCTTTCTCGTTATGATACGCTTTACTTCCTTATTACTTTTCGTTCTGCTTCTTGGCTTCGTGAGTTGTAAGCCCGGGGATGAGGTTAAAGAGGGTGGTATTCCTCTTCACTTAGGCAACCGGGCTTATGCCGAACATTCCACGGATTTCGCCTTTGATTTCTTCCGCCGCATCAATCAAAGCAATTCCACTAAAAACGTATTTGTTTCGCCCCTGAGTCTGCACATTGCCCTGGGTATGCTGTTGAACGGTGCGGAAAAGGAATCGTACGCGGAAATCAAAAAGGTTTTACGCCTGACGGATGAAGAGTATAACAACCTGTACAAAATTCTGATGGAGGGCTTACCCAAAGTAGACAACCGGGTTACCGTTAATCTCGCCAATTCAGTCTGGTACCGACAGGATAAGAGTGTAGAGGCTTCCTACACCGAAATCCTCAAACAGTACTTTCAGGCGGAGGTGAAACCTCTCACTACGGTTGGACCTCTCAACGACTGGGCACGGCAAAAAACTAACAACAAAATTGATAAGGTGTTAGATCGTATCGACCCTGACCTTTTCATGATCCTAATGAATGCCGTCTATTTTAAAGGGGACTGGCAAAGTCAGTTCAAAACCTCCAATACGCGGGATGAGTCGTTTACCCAGGCTAATGGTACCAGCAAGCAGGTGAAAATGATGCATCAGGAGAACAGCTTTGGGTACGCACAAATGCAAGGGTACGTCGCCTGTGAATTGCCTTACGGAAACGGCGATTACCGCATGACGATTTTACTACCTAACTCAGGACAATTGGTTGATTCACTAGTTCAAAACTATACGACGACGCATTGGAATGAATTGCAAAAGAGCCTCAAAATGCTATCAGTACAAATATCTCTACCCAAGTTCGAAATCAAATTTGACTCGGAAGATCAGTTGAATACAATTCTCCCACAAATGGGTATGTCGAAAGTTTTTAGGAGACAGGATGCGAATCTTACCAAGATTCGGCCACAGAATGATCTATGGGTAGATTTTGTCAAACAGAAAGCTTACATCAACACGGATGAAAAAGGCTCCGAAGCGGCGGCGGTAACTACTGTTGGCTTCGTCGCAACTAATTTTGCTTCTACGCCTGTTCCGTTTGTTTGCAACCGTCCGTTTGCTTTCTTTATTAGTGAAAAAAACTCCAGTGTCATTTTGTTTGCGGGGAAAGTTGTCAGTTTGTAATCTAAATCATCTATCATAAGCCCTGGAAAAGATAGCGTTTTCCAGGGCCTCATTTTTAACATCTAAGTACCCCTTGCTCCTTTTGAACAAAGCTCGTCTTGCCATTTATTAACTAGTTCCTGCCTAACGGGCTAGTATCGACAAGAAACTTTTATGCAAATGATTAATCTGAGGTAAGACTTGCACAAATAACCGCGAAATGACTTTTGTATTTTTACGGTATTGATACCAATATACATAACGCTTTCAACTGTACATATCACTTAATGACTAGTAGGTTCGAATCAATTTATATAAACTAATATTTCTGATTTACAGGACATTTACTTTTTATTTTCTTACACATTATCTTATGCTATTCCTAAGCCAATCAATGACTTGACTATTATTCTAATATCTAAAAATTGTATTCATTTGATTTTTCGATATTAACTTCTTCCTTTGATTAATTGGGTATTTTTCTCTAATCCCTGGACGATGCGGCTTTGTCAAGATGAAAGAAATGGTATATGATTTTCTTAGAATCATTCGCCTTTTGCATTACACGTAAAAGACCGTCAAACCAATCCACGGATACATGAAAAACGTAATCAGTACTTATTCGGCAAAGAGGAAATCGCTACTGGCTAGCGGTTCTACGCTTGCCCTGGCAGCCCTCGTATCATTAGCCTCGTGCACAAAAGATCACGGTAACGTCAACCCGGGTAACAACATTCAGCCCACTGGCCCAAAACCCGCCTGGGGACCCAACATCAAACCACAAATGCAGGCGATCATTGAAGAAATGGCTCGTCTTGACTCGACGCCACTTTATACCCTCACGCCCCAGCAAGCCCGCACTAAGCCGACAGTGAAAGATGCCGTGAACTCACTGCTATCCAGAAATAATATCTCCGCTCCGAATCTGGGCGTAGAAGTAACGCAGCGGAACATTCCCGGAGCAAATGGTGCTTCCATTCGGGCGGTCATGTACAAACCTCAGAACGTATCGGGCAATTTACCCGTTATTGTCTACTACCACGGGGGCGGCTGGGTGATTGCCAGTCCGGAAGTATACGAAGCTTCGGCCATGGCACTGGCTCATAACGTAGGGGCAATTGTAGTGTCGATCGAATACCGCAAAGCACCCGAAAACAAATTCCCGACGGCTCACATGGACACCTATGCAGCTTACAAATGGGTTCGTCAGAATGCTACTTCTTTTAGTGGTGATACCTCGAAAGTTGCCGTAGCTGGTGAAAGTGCCGGGGGCAACATGGCTATTAACGTGAGTATGATGGCTCGCGACGCAAAATTCCCCATGCCGATTCACCAGCTCGTGGTCTATCCGGTAGCTAACAACGATCTGACCACTGCTTCGTATCAGCAATACGCCAATGCCAAACCCCTCAGCAAACCGCTGGTTGAATGGTTCGTGGATAAATATTTCAACACGATGGCCGACGGTGACAGCAAATACATTTCACTCGTTGACGTAGCAGACCTAAGAAGCCTGCCCCCCGTTACCATCATCGCCGCTCAAATTGACCCGCTTCTGACGGAAGGTGAACAGCTTTCTGCTAAACTGAAACAGGCGGGCGTTAGCACCGAATACCGGATGTACGAAGGCGTAACGCACGAATTTTTCGGTACGTATGCCATCGAACCTAGTGCCAAAGATGCCCAGGACTATGCGGCTTCCCGTTTGAAGAGTGCCTTTGGTAAATAAGCTATCCTATCACAGAAAAAGACTGGCAGTACTAGCTACCGCCGGTCTTTTTTATTTTCTACCAATCACGGCTACCATCCGTCCCGTCAAGCCTTTTTCCAGTCGGTGCGAAAAGTAGTCCTGATTATTCAGTACGGTGGAATACGGGGAAATTCCAATCTGATGTTCGGGCATACCAAAGTCGCGTAGTTGCTGAGCATTGGCGGCCTTCAGGTCCACGAAAAACTTCTCCCGCGTTTCGTCCCAGCGTTTGAAATCACTGATAAAATGGTCGGCTACATCCGCTCCTACTTCAAACGAACATTCATCGATACAGGTCCCCACGTATCCGTAGCAATCTTTCGGCTGGGTACCGTACTGCTCCTGCATCGTTTGTAAGGTTTTCGCTACGATTCCGGCAACGGTTCCCCGCCAACCCGCGTGAATAGCCGCTACTGCTTTCGTACCGGCATCATACACCAGAATCGGCGTGCAGTCGGCAACGGTGACCAACGTAAATACGCCGGGCTGATTCGTGATGACGGCGTCGTGCCCCTGCTGGCGACCAGGCTGATCGGTCACCCAAACCTCAGAACCGTGTACTTGATGAGACGACGCCACCTGATCGGCTTCAATACCCAGACTCGCGTAAAAACGTCGGCGGTTTTCGGCTACGTGCTCGGGATCATCCTGCGTCGAACCACCCAGGTTTAAACTGGCATACGGCGGCTCGCTGACGCCGCCATGACGGGTACTTTCGCCCGCGATGAGTTCCGGGAACGAATGAAAAATGGGAGGACTATAGAAAAGACGGGAAGAAATCGGCATAGAATGACGCATCAATATTCTTTTCAAAACTAACGAGAAAAAAGGAATACTACTCAGTATTCCTTTGGATGCCGTTTGTATAGCTCTGCCTTCTTTTACTTTCGTATGTTGTACCTAGGAGCTTTTATTGCATTGTCTGAACAGCGTTTCCATAAAGCTTCCTATGCTAATGAATTTCCTAATAAGTGTTAAGCTTCGTACTGAAATGAATTAAAAACTTAAATAGATATGTTATAGTATTAAAAGATTGACTGTACATTGCATTAATTTAAACTAAATAAAAATAATTACATGAAACGATCAGGTTTGCGAGTTTTAGTAGCGGCTTTTGCTCTTACCGCTTTTGGTTTGACTTTTTCTGCCAATGAAGCCGTAGCTCAAACCGGCAAAGGTGTGAAAGTGCTGACGCTGAATGGTACCGACGGCATGCAATTTGACAAGAAAGAATTTAAAGTGAAAGCGGGCCAAAAGGTGAAGCTGACGCTTAAACATACCGGCAAATTTGCCAAACAAGCCATGGGCCACAACTTTGTACTGTTGAAACCAGGTACGGATTTGCAGGCTTTTGCTTCTAAAGCCAACATGGCTGCCAGTACGGAATACATTCCTAAATCAGAAGCCGCCAGCATCGTAGCTCATACCAAACTGCTGGGTGGTGGCGAAAGCGATACTATTGAATTTACCGCACCCAAGAAAGGTACCTATACCTTTATCTGTAGCTTCCCCGGCCACTACAGCATGATGAAAGGTAATTTCATTGTTGAGTAAGGTTTTAGCGTTTTATTGCCAGCGTTAAGTTAAAAGAGCCGGTTTTCAGCGATGAAAACCGGCTCTTCTCTTTAGCACGCATTTCTTTTTATAAACTTGCCAGTACGCTATTCATGGCCCGTACGGCCTCAGCTGACTTGTTGAAAGCAGCCTGCTCGGTTTCGTTCAACTTAAAATCGACAATCTTTTCCCAGCCGTTTTTACCAATCACCACGGGTACACCCAGGCAAATATCGGATTGTCCGTATTCGCCTTCCAGATACACGCAGCAGGGGAAAATACGCTTCTGGTCGCGTACAATACTTTCTACGAGCAGGGCTCCGGAGGCTCCGGGAGCGTACCAGGCGGAAGTTCCGATTAGATTCGTCAGGGTTGCTCCGCCCACCATCGTATCGGCAGCTACTTTCTGTAAGGCTTCCGCACTGAGGTACTCACTGACGGGCGTACCCGAATACGTAGCCAGCCGCGTCAGCGGAATCATGGTTGTATCCCCGTGTCCCCCAATTACGGTTGCCTGCAAGTCAGACGGGGGTACGTTCATCGCCAATGACAAGTACGTTTTGAAACGGGCTGAATCCAGAATACCACCCATCCCGATGATTCGGTTCTTAGGTAAACCCGAAGCCTGCAGGGCCAGGTAAGTCATGGTATCCATGGGGTTGGAAATAACCACGACAATGGCATCGGGCGAATGTTCGAGAATATTGGTAGTTACTGTTTTTACAATGCCTGCATTAATACCGATCAGTTCCTCACGCGTCATACCGGGTTTTCGGGGGATACCCGAGGTAATCACCACCACATCCGAGCCCGCCGTTTTGGTATAATCGTTGGTAGATCCAATGATTTTGGAATCGAATTCCAGCAAGGTTGCCGTCTGAAAAATGTCCAGCGATTTTCCTTCGGCAAGTCCCTCTTTAATGTCCAGCAAGACCACTTCCTGGGCTAATTCCCTACGTACGATGTTATCGGCACAAGTGGCTCCTACGGCCCCGGCTCCTACAACGGTGATTTTCATGAACATGAACGGTTTAATAGGTGAAATGAAGGACTTCTTACCCTAAAAGTAGGGATTCACATTTATTAAATACTATCTTTTCACAAAAAAATAATAAAATTTTCCTTTTAGGAAAAGAAGAGGAAAAGGACGATTAATACCAGAATAAAGGCTAGATACATCATTCCATCTACGCCTATATATCGTCGGTAACTATACAAAGATTGCCAGAACTGTTTCATGTTTGTCAGGGTCTATTCAAGGGCAATGTTACGGAATCCGCGACACTTTGTTCGTGCCTGCGTGGACAAAATCCATTCTTAAAGCCCGAAGCGATTTAAAAGAGGGCTTACTTTGCGAAAGATTTCAGGACGAACGTTCAAACTTATTCTTATGACGCAGGGCGAAACTTACGCTTACCCCTTTCAATTTACGCAAGACGACGTCGTGGCTTTTGCTCAGGTATCCGGTGATGACAATCCGCTTCACCTCAATGCTGACTTTGCCGCCAGCACGCCATTCAAACGGCCCATCATTCACGGTATTCTGGGAGCCAGTGTATTCTCCAATGTAATCGGGACCAAGTTTCCGGGAGCGGGCAGTATTTACGTGAAGCAATCGCTCGATTTTCTTCGTCCGATGTTTGTCGATACTGCTTACGAAGCCCGATTCGAAATTCTGAGCATTAACGCGGATAAACATACGGCGGAGATTTCTACGGAAATCATCGATGTTCAGACGAAGAAGGTGACTACCAAAGGCGTAGCCGTCGTCATGAACCGCGAGCATTTTTAAGCAACAAAAAACCCCCGACTGCTTACAATCGGGGGTTGAATGTTTTGAGAGGCGTAGTATTAGTCCTCTTTTTCATTTTTCTTGTTCTGTACTTCAGACCGAATGTCCTGAGCCAGTACTTTCAAGTCCTGCATTCCTTTACGCACCCGCGTACCAGCAGCCTGATTTTGTTTATCATAAAATTTTTCGAAGTCACCTTCGAGTGACATAACTAAATCTTTGAGTTCTGAAAATCTGCTCATGTGAGTCTGGTGTTTTAATGTATAACAAACGATTGAAAGTACGCAAATGTGCGTTTCTGGCGAAATTTAGGCATTTACGCTTTCCCTGCAAGTGTTAGCAGCTCAAAAATGTGAAAGTTCTTGGAAAAATTATACAATTTATTTGCCAGAGCAGAAAAATACCCCATTTTATCCAGTATTTACTGAAAAAAATGGGGTAAAATCAGTGTTTGAGGGCCTTAAACGGCACTTTTTACCACTTGAGCAAAACCTTTATCGGCATAAGTACCAGATGTCAGTCGCTCCTGAATAATATCGAACGCATCCAGTGTACGTTCAACGTCTTCGAGCGTATGCACTGCCGTCGGAATGATACGTAACATGATTACGCCCTTCGGAACGACGGGATATACGACAATCGAACAGAAGATTCCTAGATTTTCGCGTAAGTCCACAACGAGTTGCGTCACGACGGAATTAGCGTGTTCACCGTGCAGGAATACCGGCGTAACAGGTGATTGCGTAGTACCAATATCAAAACCCCGGCTACGTAAACCTTTTTGTACCGCATTTACGATGTTCCAAAGATTCTGACGCAGTTCCGGACGCGTACGCAGTAGTTCCAGACGCTTCATCGCTCCAATGACCAGCGGCATCGGCAGTGATTTGGCGTAAGTTTGCGAACGCAGGTTATACCGAAGGTACTGAATGATTGCTTTGGGACCAGCGATGAATCCGCCGATGCTTGCCATCGACTTAGCAAACGTTGAAAAATGTAAATCGACCCCATCCTGTACACCCAGATGCTCGGCTACGCCAGAACCAGTGGCTCCCATCGTACCAAAACCGTGGGCATCATCCACAAGCAGACGGAAATTGTATTTTTGCTTGAGAGCTACGATTTCATCCAGTTTTCCGATGTTTCCGGACATACCGAAAACGCCTTCCGTAATCACCAGTACTCCACCACCCTGTTCGTCGGCTAGCTTGGTGGCCCGCTGAAGGTTTTTCTCCAGCGATTCCATATCGTTGTGCTTGAAGGTAAAGTATTTACCCATTTTCGCCTTGTGCAGGCGGATACCATCGATTAAACAGGCGTGACTTTCGGCGTCGTATACGATTACATCTTTATAATCGACGATGGCTTCAATGGTGGACATGACCCCCTGATAGCCGAAATTCAACAGGAACGCATCTTCTTTCTGAACAAACTCAGCCAGCTGACGTTCCAGCTCCTCGTGGTAAGGCGTTTGGCCGGACATCATCCGGGCTCCCATCGGAGCCGCCATACCCCACTGGGCAGCAGCTTCGGCGTCGGTCTGCCGTACCTCGGGGTGGTTAGCCAATCCCAGGTAATTGTTAAGGCTCCAGTTCAGCATTTCCTTGCCCTGGAACTTCATGTGCGGACCGATTTCACCTTCGAGATAAGGGAAAGCAAAATAGCCATGGACTTTATCAGAGTACTGTCCAAGAGGGCCTAGATTCGCCAGACGACGTTCAAAAATATCTGCCACGTTCAGTCAATTTTTATTGTTTATACTTGACCAAAATTATTTTTTAATGGTTGTATTTTATCCTGAAAACAGGCTGGTTTTGACCAGTACTTCCTTCAAAATTAATTTCGGTTCTTTCACGATTTCTACGGCCGCGAAAATAGGATTTTTCTACGAAACTACCAAGGAATGTACAGTACCATTTTGAAGCATTGGGAGGGGTCTGCCTTTTTTGCGACACAAAGGGTCTATTTTTCTACGTATCCGTTAAAATTCTGGCTTCTATACCTATGAGCTGTAAAACAGTTACCTGCTCCCTATCGTTTTAGTGAATACAAAAAATGCAGTGATTTTTTCTGCGGATGAGTAGGCCTCCCTAGCTTTAGGTGTGTCGAAGGGCTTTTACAGCATGAATGAGTGCTGACAAAAAATTCCGCTTATTTTCTAGCTACCTGATTTTCATGGCTCTACTCCGTAAACTCGAACGTGTTATTTTTTTTCTCTTGCTGATCGGCGTGGGCGTTCTGGGTTGGAGAGTGCTTCAAACCTATCCCCGCTCCTCCCGCGACCAGGGGTATCTGAAAACGTTCGGTACGGATCTGAATGCTCAGCGAGCCAATCGGGGGATGCAGCTTTTACTCGATACCGACCAAACGCGACTGACCACCGACTCGGCCGGGACTACCCGTATTAGCTGGATTCCGGCCCGTGTTGAATCTCCGAATCGTCCCCATTTCTGGAAGAAAGAAGTACGGGTTCGTCAACAGAAACTTCAGCAGGAAACCGACTCGTATACATACCCAACCCCGAAGGGTAACCAGGTACTGCATTTTGATTTTTTCCCGGATAGCCTGCCCGATCGTCAGTTCCGTACCCGTCTGGAAGTAGTGGGTTTACCGACCATTGGTTCGTTTGAAATTCCATCTTCTCGTTCCGCCCGTACCTTTCGGGATAGTCTATTACAAGAATGGAAAATCCGACCGAACCGTCAGTAAACCCTTCCGCTTAGGCATTCTTTTTTATTCATTCCCGCTAGCTTTAAACTGAAATTACTGATGTTATTACGTGCCGGAAACCTAACGCTACTGTACCATGGAGGCTCTTTACGCTATTTTACGATAGAGGGCCAGGAAGTACTTCGTCGAATTTACGTTGCCATCCGGGATGGTAACTGGGGTACGGCCGACATTCAGATTCAGGAAGAACGCATTGAGCCTTCAGAAGATACCTTTGAAATTCAGTACCGCTGGAGCACCGAAACGCCTCGTATGGAAGGCCACGTTCACATTCAGGGGAACATGGATGGCTCCGTGACTTTCGACTGGGAAGGAACGGCTCTGGAAAGTTTTTCCAAAAACCGGGTAGGCCTTTGTATCCTGCACCCGGTGGAAGGCTTTCGCGGTAAACCCGTTCGCATCATTCATCCGAACGGAGAGGATACGGCCGCTGAATTTCCGGATCTCATTATGCCGCATCAGCCCTTCCTGACGATTGCGGCCATGGAATGGGACGTTACTCCTAAACTGAAAGCCCAGATTGAGCTGGAAGGCGATATTTTTGAAACGGAAGACCAGCGTAATTACTCGGATACTTCTTATAAAACGTACGCTACGCCGCAGAGTTTGCCCAAACCCGTCGAAGTAGAGGCGGGTGAAACGTTTCATCAGCGAGCTACACTAACCTTTACGGGCGAATGGCCACCTTTCATTACGCCCGATACTAGCGTTCGGATTGATATGGCTGGCGACCCACAGTCCATCCCCGCCTGGGGACTCACCTGGCCGGAGCTGGATCGTTCGATTAGCACGAAAGAAATTGAACTACTTCGGAAGCTTACCCCTGCTCATATCTTGCTCCGGCTAGATTTGCGGAAGCCCGATTGGGAGCAGGATTTTCAGGCTACGTTCGAGCAGATTGAAAAAGTAGGAGTTCCGGTACAATTAGCCGTATTGATTGACGAGCAATACGTACCGAGTCTGAGGTTATTTAAATCCAAGTCCCTTATTAAGGAAGTCATTCTGCTTAACGAAAACGGACTGACGACCTCGGAATTACTCGACCGGGCTTTGCCCCTACTCGAATCCCGCTGGCCGGCTTTACAAATTGGTGGCGGTACCAACGGCTTTTTTGTCAATTTCAACCGCCATCCCTTCGACTACAGCCGGGTAGATTTCGTCAGTTATTCCCTCAGTCCCCAAGTGCATACATTCGATGAAGTTTCCATCATTGAAAATCTGGCGGGTCAGGCGGATACCGTTCGTACGGCCGCAGCACGCTCAGGAAAACCGGTGTACGTGTCGCCCGTGTTACTCGCTCCCGATCCGGACGAACGCTTGCATACGAATTTTGCCGCCAGCTGGACGGTAGGAAGTTTCAAACACCTGGCCGAAGCTGGAGCTGCCTCCGTCACGTACTACGAAGCGTTCGGCTCCAACGGTATCATTGTCGATGATCAGCCTACGCCACTGTACCAATGGTTTGCTTTTCTGAGTGAGTTTAAACCCGAACGCGTCATTCCTAGTCGGGTTTCGCAACCCCTGCGGTGCAGTAGCCTGATTCTGGAAAAGGGCAACAAGTGGAAAACTACCCTGCTGGCCAATCATACAACCGAAGAGCTACAGATACGCCTGCCCGGAGCCGCTACGATTACGCTGGGGCCGTATGAGTGGCGGGCGGTGTTTTAGTTTTCTGTTTTTTCGTACTACTGAAGAAGCGGCAATCTGCTTGATTCTTGTTTGAACGGTCTTATAGCTATAAAACAGGGAAGCCCGCGTTGGTGAACGCGGGCTTCCCTGTTTTACTACGTACATTTAATAGCCGGGGGTTTCGATTTGTTTCTCGGAAACCTCGCCGTACTTTTTGGCAGCTTCGCGGTACTCGGCGGTTTTGCCAATCAGTACCAGTTGAAAATGATCTTTCGGAAAATAGGTCTGAATGATTCGTTTCACAGAATCCACATTCAGGGCATCGACTTTCGCCTGAAAATCATTGATATAGCTATCGTTCAAACCATACGTAAACATCGTAGTCAGCAAACTGGCCAGTTGGGCCGGCGTTTCAAAACGCGGCGGGAATTGACCTTTGACGTAGTTTTTCGCCGAAGCCAGTAGCTTTTCGTCGATCCCCTTCGTATACAAACGACCGATGACTTCCAGGGCCAGATCGATGGCAGGAATCGTAGTTTTAGTCAGCGTAAATGTGCGAATGACAAACGTACCACCGGCTTTTTTCATGTCGAAACTACTGCGAACGCCGTACGTGTAGCCGTGATTTACCCGCAGTTCGTCCACCAGCCAGGACGTAAAACGGGCTCCCAGTACCGTATTCACCACTTCAATGCCTACGTAATCAGGGTTGTTCATGGGTACGCCCTTCTGCCCAATCATGATCTGCGTTTCGGTGGCGTTTTCCTTATTGACAAGCAGCACGCGGGATTGACTAGGCACGGCTTTCAAGGCGGGAGGTTGCGTAGCAGCCGTTCCTTTTTTCCAGTCTTTAAATAGCGTCGTCAGCTTTGCTTTCATCGCCGCCGTATTAAAATCACCCACGACCGACACGACCGTACCATTGGGCTGATAGTGCGTTCGGTAAAAGTTTTTCACCTGATCGAGCGTAATCCCGCCAATACTCTCGGGCGTTCCATCAGCGGGTGAGCCATAGGGCTGATTGCCGTAGTAGAAATGATTGAAATACTCACCCAGTACAGCCGAAGGGCGTTGCTTGGCCTGCTTTAATTCAACCAGTAAACGGCTTTTCCGCTTTTCAAACTCGCTGGCATCAAACGCTGGATTAACCAGTACTTCCTTAATCATGGGCCATACCGTTTCCTGATCTTTCACCGCAAAGGAAGACGTCAGCAAGGCCGTTTCCAGCGTAGCGTAGGTACTGAGCTGAGCCCCCAGAAAGTCCAGCTTTTCATCCAGCAGGGCTTTGGGGAAAGACTTGGTGCCAAACTTCAGCGACTCAGCCGTTAGGTTCGCCAGCCCATACTGGGCACCATCGTAAACCGCTCCCGCCGGCAGACCTACCGACACGGCCAACACCGGAACTTCGTGCTGTTCCATCAGCATCAGTGTCAATCCGTTGGGTAGTACCAGTTTTTCGTAACGGGGGAGTTTAAAATTCTGACTGAATCCCGGAAGAGCCAGTAGCAGAAAAAATAAGATCTTTTTCATGTCGAATGATTATTCAGTTTCCTTCTGCAATACGCCTACCGTCCGATTCGATTTCTTGAAGTATGTTTTCGCTACCCGCTGAATGTCAGCCACTGTCACTTTTCGATAATCCTCGGACGCCGTGAAAAACTTGCGGTAGTCGCCGAAGTAGCGTTCGTACCGACCCAGCGTATTCGCTTTTCCGTTGTTAGTCTGGATACTGCGGTAGAAATCCATTACCTTTTGATTTTTTACCTTCTCCAATTCCGCTTCCGTCACGCCCGTTTTCACGACCTTATCCACTTCAGCGAGCAAAGCGGCTTCCAGGGTATCCGCCGTTTTGCCATCCGAAGCCTGGGCGGTAAAGGAGAACAGGTACGGATCGATGCTGGGAGCAAAACTCGTATAGGCCTCGCTGGCGATCTGTGTATCGACGAGGGCTTTGTACAGACGCGAGGACTGGCCCCGGGATAAAATGGCCGACAGCAAATCCAGGGCGTAATAATCCGGGTGTCGGGCTTCTGGGGTGTGATACGCAATCTGTACGTAAGGCGAGGGTACGTCCCGATTTACCATTACACGGCGTTCTCCCTTTTGCTCGGGTTCTTTGTTGTGGACGACCGGAGGAGCCGGAGCCAGTACGGGAATGGGCTCGAAGTACTGCTCGGCCAATCGCTTGACATCGGCCAGCTTGACGTCACCGATGATAAAGGTGATGGCGTTATTGGGGGCATAATACGTTTTAAAGTAGTTGACCAGATCTTCCCGTTTCCAGTTCAGAATGTCTGACTCATACCCAATGACGCTCCACATGTAAGGGTGTTGGGAAAAAGCAACCGAAAGCATCGCCTGATCCAGTTCTTCTTCGGGGCTGTTTTCCAAACCGGTCGTATACTCCGAATGCACTACGCCGCGTTCCGACTCGATCATCTTGGGGTCCAGAGCCAGATCCCGAATCCGATCCGCTTCCAGATCGAAAATAGATTCCAGGGCAGTGGCCGGGAAAAAGTCCGTGTACACGGTCATGTCCTGACTGGTGTAGGCGTTATTCTGCCCACCGTTGAATTCCATGACCTGATCGAATTGCTTAGGACCGTATTTCTTGGCTCCGTTGAACATCATGTGCTCGAAAAAGTGCGACAGTCCGGTGATGCCCTGTTTTTCGTTCCGCGAACCGACGTTCCAGAACAAATACATGTTCGCGTTAGGAATCGAATGATCTTCCAGCACGAAGATTTTCATTCCATTTTTCAGGGTGAACGACTGGACATCTTCCGGTTTTAGCTGAGCGAAAGCGGGGACGCTCAGCCAGAAGGCCAGCCCCCACATACAAAAGCGTTTTAGC
Organism: Siphonobacter curvatus; assembly: GCF_002943425.1. Classification (NCBI taxonomy): domain Bacteria; kingdom Pseudomonadati; phylum Bacteroidota; class Cytophagia; order Cytophagales; family Cytophagaceae; genus Siphonobacter; species Siphonobacter curvatus. Next base: position 509,133 of record NZ_PTRA01000001.1, on the reverse strand, counting down.
ATGACAGAAAGGGGGAAAGGTGTAGAATAGGAAAGTTACAGGCAAACCTCGCAACGAGGCTCAACTGTATGATGAATGGTTGTAGGAAAAGGCTACCTACAGGCCCGGAATCCGAAGAATCAGGTTGGGATCGGGGCAGTTGGCCAGATACATCGCCCGCTCCGACAGGCTGCATACGCCCGGATAATCGCCCGACCATTCCTGCATCTCTTCAATGATTTGAAAATGCAAATGCGGCGGCCAGTCGCCATTTTCCGGATACGATCCGAATTCCGCAAAGGGCTCCCCCGCGGCAATGATTTGGCCGGGTACTTTATCGCGTAGCGACGCACGGCTGAGGTGACCGTACAGGGTATGAAAAATAGTTCCTTCGAGTTCGTGTTGCAGGATAATCGTGGGCCCGTAATCACCAAAATTAGCGTTATCCCCCAGGCTATGAATGGTACCCGTTAGCGGAGCGGAAACGGGCGTACCTGCTTCGGCCCAAATATCGATTCCGAGGTGAATTTCCCGGGGTTCGGTTGTTTGTTGAAAATGTGCACTCCGCCGATACAGAACCCGGTGTTCGTTATAACCACCAACCCCGCATAGGGCTCCGGCTTCCCGAATTTCCTGCGTGACAAAACGGGAAAAATCGGCCGTGTTGACGAGTTCCTGTTGCTGTAAAGCCTGATTTCCAGCCGTAAAATCAAGAATTTTTACGCGGAAACGCTGCCAGTCAAAGGGTACTACGGAAGCAAAGGAAATTTGGTATTTCAGAAGGGTATCAGTAAGTTTCATGGATGGCTGTATTTGGCAAGCCCCAAATCTACGTTTATATTTGGGGTGCTACGAATTACCCTGCACTTGATTTAAAGCTGTCTAGAAGCTTTTTCAACGGCTTTATTAAAGTAGCGGTTGCCCGGCACACGTCCATACGAACTCCAAAGTTTACTTAACTTCATTCATCAAAACGAAATCGGATGCCCGAATTTATTAAACCGCCTCAGACGAAACGGATTTTAGGCCACCCGCAGGGCCTTTTTTTGCTTTTCACTACGGAAATGTGGGAACGCTTCAGCTACTATGGTATGCGAGCCGTTCTTACGCTGTACTTTACGCAGGCGTTGATGCAAGACAAAGCCTTTGCATCTAACTTCTACGGTGGTTATACGTCATTGGTCTACCTGACGCCCCTGATTGGCGGTTATATCGCGGATAAATACTGGGGCAACCGTCGCTCGATTTTAGTGGGCGGATTGGTGATGGCTCTGGGCCAGTTTTTCCTGTTCTGCTCGGGGAGTATCTATGACCAGCCCGGCGGAAATATGCTGCTCTACATCGGGCTAGGTCTGATGATCGTTGGGAATGGATTCTTCAAACCCAATATCTCTTCGATGGTAGGGACGTTGTACGACCCGGCAGACCGGCGGAAAGATGCGGCGTATACCATTTTTTACATGGGAATTAACCTGGGCTCATTCATCGGGCAAACGATTTGTGCCCTGGTGGGTAATACGGGTCGGCCCGAAGATTTTCGCTGGGCTTTCCTCGCCTGTAGCATTGCCCTCTTACTAGGTACCGTTGTCTTTCAATGGGGAAAAATCAAGTACCTTGTCACCTGGAAAGGTGAACCCGTAGGCGAAACGCCCGTCAACTCTCCCGCCGTAAAATCGGTGTACTGGGTGTTGCCGGTTTTGCTGGTAGTAGGCCTGGGCATGTTATGGTTTGACGTAAACGTGTATCCGATTCTGCTCTGGTTTCCGCTGATTGGTGGCGTCGGTTCACTGGTTTTCATCCTGATGGATAAGTCCCTGAATGCCAAGGAAAAGCAACAGGTGATTGTTATTTACATCGTTTCGTTTTTCGTTATTTTCTTCTGGGCTGCTTTCGAGCAGGCGGGTGCGTCATTGACGTTTTTCGCCGATGAACAGGTGGATCGCCAGTTGTTTGGCTGGACCATTCCTCCCGCATTGTTCCAAAATTTCAACCCCTTCTTCGTCGTCACTTGTGCTCCGGTTATGGCTGCCGTATGGACGTATCTGGGTAACAAGGGTATCGAACCCGCTTCACCTTACAAAATGGCGATTGGTCTGACGTTACTGGCCATTGGGTATCTGATTATGTTACCGGCTGTGAAAGATCCAGTGCCGGGTGTGAAGGTAAGTGCGGGCTATCTGGCTGCGTTGTACTTTTTCCATTCCGTTGGGGAGCTCTGCCTCTCTCCCATTGGTTTGTCATTGGTGAACCAGTTGGCACCAGCCAAGTACAGCTCTTTGCTGATGGCGGTGTGGTTTCTGGCCAACGTAGCGGCCAACAAATTTGCGGGTACGCTGAGTTCGTACTATCCTGAAGCGGGTAAGATTACCAACTTCCTCGGCTATCAAATGGCGAGTCTGTACGACTTCTTCCTGCTGTTTGTGGTGATGTCCGGCGTAGCAGCGGTACTGCTGTTCCTGCTATCGAGACGACTCACCCGAATGATGTAAGAGACAAGAAGGCGATAAGAAAACAGCTCCGGACGATGAATCCGGAGCTGTTTTTATTTTCTACGCGTATCGCTAAGCTGGATAATCTTCCAGCCCTGCTCGGTTTTATAGAATTGAAAAGCATCCACCCCTTTGTGACTAAATTCCTTATTGGCGTAAAATTCATAGAATGCCCAGGCCGTCGCCAGCCGGTCGTCTACGCGAATTTCACAGGACGTTATACGTTCTTCCACGTTCGTATCCGATGGAATCGAGCCAATAGCCTTGACGAAGACATCAATATTCTGACTCTTTAGCACAGGCTGCCCCTGGCCGTTGACAAAGGTTGCTTGCAGGCGAGCTGAGGGATGAAAGACACTTCGTACAAGGTTGGTGTCCTTCTTGGCCATTCCCTCAAAAAGCCGATCCACGACGGCCCGAATCGCAGGTTCTTCGGCCTGTTGAGCCTGTACTGAAAAAACGCCTAGTCCCAGTAAACTCGTCAATACAATTTTTTTCATGTTGAAGGTATTCAATGATTGAACTACTTGGATTTATGTTTGGCCATGTAGGAAAGGTAGCCGACAATTTCGTTAATTTCTTTCGCTTCCAATCCCAGCGTAGGCATTTTCACCTTATTCCGGTATTGATCGGGGTGAGCAATGAAGGCTTTCAGGTCATCCGTTTTCCAGTACTCCGTCACACTTTTAGGAAAATTAAGTTCGGGGCCGAGCGTACCCCCGACGCCGTTGAGGGCATGGCAGGTTAAACAATGCGTTTTGAACAATCCGTACCCTTTGACGACGGAATCATCGTCTTTCGGAAACAGAGCTTGCGTCTCTTTGGAAGCGGAGGTTAGGGAAATTTTAACCAGGTTATACGGCCACTTATAGGTAGCGTCATCACCCGAAACGTCGGTATAACAGATGTAATACGGAGCGATTTTCTTGGTTTCCGAACCTTTCTGCAAGGTCGTCCAGTCCTCTCCCTGAGCAGCATCGTGGTCCCGAACAGCCAGATAGGCTTTTTTGCCGAGTATTTTCGTCAGCGGCATGGAAGGATTATAGCCATCCTCGCATTCAAAGACAACCTGCGTTTCGGCTGGATTGATGTTAGTATACGCCGGGATCTGTTTCAAAACCGTAGCTAAGGGTATGGCATCAAAGGTTTTGGTCCGGTGAAAAACGGGATCATTCGATACCGTAATCGATTCCGTTGGCCCCAGCTTATTTTTCCACGCCACCAAGTCAATCGATAAGGATTCCGTACGTGCCTTCGGAGCTTGCGAAGTAGAATCAGTTGCTTCCGCCTGCGTCGCTTTCGAAGCGGGCTGGCAGGCCAGGCAGGTCAGAAAAAGTATAAAAACTAAGGCTCGTTGCATACGGGCAAATATGAGAAAAAAGACGAAACGCTGGGCGGGTGCAAGAGGTTTGATTCAGGTTTTAGGTTTGAGTCCCAGAAATTTCATTTATGGTTACTTCTATTGAACGCTTTCAGCATTCGAAACTGATTTTTAGTTTAAACTCTTAGTTCAGAAATTTCAGCTTCTACGGCTCGTTTTGACCCTTTAACTTAGAGCCGTACTCTAAAATCTTTACAATTTTATTATTCTGATTATCAGCATCCTATCCAACTATTCTCTATTTTTTCAGAAAAATTCATTATACCCGGGCAACCCTTTCGTCCTATCCTGCGAGTATTTGATTGAAACTAGCCAAAACGTGATTAAAATCACTCCCGCAGAGCTATTGCCCCTTCTACAGGGCTGTGCCCGGAACGAACGAAAAAGCCAGGAGCGACTCTACCGGCTTTTTTATTCGTTTGCGATGAGTATTGCGTCAAGGTATTGTCCAACCAAAGAAGAAAGCCTGGAAGTAGTCAATGACGGATTTCTGAAGGTTTTTCACGGGATGACGCATTATCAGATCGAGAAACACGAGCCCGTGCCGTCGTTCGTAGGCTATTTCAAAAAAATCATCATTCACACAGCCATTGATCAGTATCGAAGCATCATTAAACATAGTCACCAGGTAAATCTGGAAGAAGGTATTACTGTTTCCCACACCGAAAGTCCGCTCGACGGGCTGGCCTATGAAGAATTGATTGGACTGGTGCAACAACTGACGCCCGGCTACCGGGCCGTATTTAACTTATACGTCATTGACGGCTATTCGCACGAAGAAGTAGCTAAACAACTGGGCATCAACGTTGGTACCTCCAAATCAAATTTAGCAAAAGCCAGACAACACCTGCGGGAGTTGTTAAAACAAAGTCATGAAGAACGATCCTCCAAATATGTCTGATGATCAGCTGGATGACCTGTTCAGACAGGCTGCCTCGGGCTACGAACCACCGTTCGATCCGGAGGCTTGGAAACGCATGGAGCAAAAGCTCGGCGGGGATCAGTATTTCAAATCGGCAATTAAACGCTTTACGCTCATTGAGGCACTGGTGGTGCTGAGTATGCTGGGCTTATTCTGGTGGGCTAGTCACGGACCTATCCCGGCGAAAATGGGCACGGAACCTTCAGAAACGGCGGTCGTAAGTGAGGCGAAGCCCTCTACGCGGGTGGAATCGGCTACAACATCCCAGCCTTCGTCCGCTCAGCGTAACCCGGAAGCTTCACCATTAGCTTCTTCGAATTCAAAAAAAGCAATCCGTACAACTAATGAGGATACGTCAATAAACCGTTCGTCCATCGTACGTCAACCTTTAAAACCAATACACCGTCCAACTACGCCGAGTCGCTACGCTTCCGAAGCTCCACTAGTGGCTTCGGGCGTAAGCCCTCGGAAGGCCCGGACTTCTGGCTTCCGCAACCAGTCTATTTCTGATTATTCCAAGCGGCAATCGCGTCGGCGAGAAGAGGAAACCTTGGTACCCAAGTTAGCTGTACCTCAACCTACGGTTTCTGCTGATACGAGTATTACGAAACTCGAAACAAACGCATTAGCTACGTTGTCCTGGAAAGCATTACCAATAGATCTAGCTTTTCAGGTTCCGGATCTAGAGCAACCCAACGAGCCGGAGGCTTCAGTACCTAAGCCGCAACCCCGCTGGGCCTTACAATTGATGTTGTCACCGGATTTCACCCGCGTTCCTGGTAGAAAAGCGGCTACGGGCGTTAATACGGGGCTTCAATTGGAATACCGACTGGCTCCACGCTGGCGAGTAGCGGCCGGGGTTATTTATTCACTCAAAAACTACGCCGCTACCAGTTACGATTACCGGCCCTATAAGGGATATTGGACGACCTACCATCGCCCAGACCAGATCGACGCCACTTGCCGGATGCTGGACCTGCCGCTGAGTGTGACCTTCGATGCCTGGAAAATCAAACAGAATCAGCTTTTCGTGAGTCTGGGGAGTACCTCCTATCTCATGCTTCGGGAGAATTATCGGTATCAATATGCCACCTATGAGTACGACATCGAACAAAAACGTACGGGCAATCACTGGCTGGCCACGGTGAACTTGTCGCTGGGTTTCGAACGGCCCATTACCTCCCGCTTGCAGTTGCGTATAGAACCCTTCGTAAAAATGCCGCTGGGAGGGGTAGGCTTTGGAAACGTGCGTTTGCGTACGGAAGGTGTATTCTTCACTCTTCGCTACCACTTACAAAAGCCAACTATAAAATTCTAGTACACAGAACATTACTAACTGCTAACCGTCCATTTCCTTCTTGCTTGCAACGCCGCGTTGGCGTTTGCCGTAATGACTCGTAGCTGAAAGGCTGCTCCGAAACGTATTACCCTTTTTGAACCCTATAACTATAAACGACATGGCGACGATGGACCGCAAACAATTTATGAGTATGGTAGGTACCGGTATCGGTGCGATTATTCTGCAACAATGCCTTTCGGGCTGTAAAAATGAGAAGGATGATCCCGTAGATCCCGGATCCGGCAACGGCGGTACTGGCGGCGTCAACCTCTCCCTTGACCTGACGAATGCAACGTATTCCAAACTAGCTATTAACGGCGGTTACGTGTATACCAACGGCATCATCGTAGCTCGTACCAATGCGGGCACGTACATCGCCGTGTCTCAGGCCTGTACGCATCAGGGCGTGTCGGTGGAGTACCGAACCGGAACAAATGACTTGTATTGTCCTGCTCACGGTTCCCGCTTCAGCACCACGGGTTCGGTGGTACAGGGCCCTGCGAATGCCGCTCTCAAACAGTATAAAACTGAACTCACTGGCACGACGCTTCGCGTTTTTGAATAGTCGTTTTTTGTTCCGCTCTTCACCCGTTTTTGTGTATGAAAAACTCTGTTCTTTTCTTCCTTCTAGCATTCGTATGCCTGAGTCAGACGGCACGTGCTCAGGACGATGATCTGCTCAAATCGCTGGATCAGCCCACATCCAAAACGTTTACTTCAGCAACGTTCAAAGGTACTCGTCTCATTAATGGTCATACGGTCGAGACCGTCAAGGGTAAACACCTTGATTTCCTAATTTCACACCGTTTTGGTCGACTTAATTCGGGTGTTGATAATTTCTACGGCCTGGATGAAGCTTCGATCCGTCTCGGCCTCGAATACGGCATTACGGATCGACTGACAGCCGGCGTAGGTCGCAGTAATATTCAGAAAACCGTCGATTTGTACCTGAAATACCGTTTGCTTCGCCAGAGTACACAAGGCTCACTGCTGAGCGTTACGTTGTTTGCTTCGGATGCCATCGTTACCGAACCTACGCGTAGTAACGCCAGCAGCACCCTGTATTACAACAATGGCGAACGCCAGAACTGGACGTTCCAGGCCTTGATTGCCCGCAAATTCAGCGATCGTTTTTCGCTGCAACTCATGCCCACGCTTCTCACCCTGGCGAAGCCCGAACAAGGTCCCAAAGCGATTCCAGCCGTGGGCATTGGCGGACGGTTTAAAATCAGCAAACGTGTATCGATCAATGCCGAGTACTACGCCCGTTTCCTCAGTGAAAGCGACCAACTAACCGCTCCCGGTGGCGTTAAATCGTACAATGCCGTTGCTGTAGGCGTTGACATTGAAACGGGCGGTCACGTCTTTCAATTACACTTCACCAACTCGCAGGGCATGATCGAGAAGCAATTCCTGAGTCAGGCTACGGGCAATTTCTTCAAAGGAGATATTCATTACGGCTTTAACATTTCCCGCACCTTTAGCTTCGATCGGAAGACGAAAAAAGACTGGTAATTGCTCACCTAAATCCTTATCCAGACCATGAAAATACTTTCATTTCTGTTGGCATTTGCTCTGTCTTTTTCCGCTCATGCTCAGCTTTTCCTGACGCAGACGGGCGAAACCCGTTTCTTTTCCAAAACTCCCGTGGAGGATATTTCTGCCGTTAACAAGAAAGTGGGCGTTGTGCTAAATAGTCAGACGGGCGAAATAGTGGTACGCATGGCCATCACGGATTTTAATTTTCCGAATAAACTGATGCAGGAACATTTCAATGAAAACTACCTGGAATCGGAAAAGTATCCGTATGGCCTGTTTCGGGGAAAAATTCAGAATTTACCCGACCTGACAAAACCCGGAACGTACGACGTTTCGGCTCCTGGTAGCTTGGATATCCACGGCGTAAAGCAGGACCGTACGATGAAGGGCAAAATTACCGTACAGGGGGACAAGATCACGCTGCAATCGGATTTACAGGTCGCTCTGGTCGATCACAAGATTGAAGTACCTAAACTAGTCTTTGCTAAAATTGCCGAGGTCATTGACGTGAAAAACCAGTTTGTGTTGCAGAAGAAATAAGGGCTTTGGCTTAAAAGACTACTTAACCCGAGAACCCGAGGCTCACGTATCGATAAGAACGTTTTTTCTGACCTTTCTCAGGCCACTTTCGGAAAGTTATCTACGAGACTCACGGTATCCAATACTCCGTGAGTCTCGCTGCTTGTGAGACTAAAGTAACGCCTTCAAAGAAAGTTACGAATAAGCATACTGGCTAAGCAATGTTCGCTGTTGTAGGTTACAATCTGAGATTTGCTTGCGGTACATTGAAAAGGCACGGAATTATAAATCCCTCTCAGATCGCTTTCGGATTGCAAATCTGAAAGAGCCGCTTCTTGAATTCAGACCCGCCAACCCCGTATCCGTAGTGAATACTACGGACAACCCGTCCCGCTAACTTTACCGGGTTTTATCCTACCAAAACTGAAAACTCACTCACCTCAACTTATACCAACTCGGTTTCTCCAGCGGCTTCCTTCTTCCATCGAAGGTTTGTTTGGAAGGGCCGTAATACTTTTCCAGGTAATCCAGTACGGCCACTTCCGAGGGTCCCAGATTCCAGAGTTTATGGTACTTCTGCATCCAGCGAATTTTATCTACCCAGCCCGTGCGGGTAAACTTATTCTGCGTAATTAACTTACTCGAATGGCAGGCGGTACAATGAGCTTTAATCAGCGGCAGATTTGAGTCAACGGCCAGCCCCGTTTCCGGATCCTTCTTCACAGAATCCGCCCAAATCCGGCTTGCAGTAGCCTCCGCCGGAGTCCGAGTCGTAAAAGCTACGCTCCCCAGCAACATAAATGCGGACAGAATGAGCAGGTATTTCATAGGCACAAGTCTTTCAACATTCCCAGTAGACTGGGGTTAAACAATCTTTACCGCAATCCGGTGGCAGGAGTTATTGATGTATCCTTCGGGATTCCACTGGGGCATGACCATTGGCTGACTCACGCCCTGCGAGTCCGTTGCCCGGGCCCAGACTTCGTAATAACCTTTTCGGGGAAATTGTACGTCAGCGGTCCAGTGTTGCCAAGCCAGACGGTTTTTCGGAGCCTGTAGCTGAGCTTTTTGCCAGGTAGCTCCAAAGTCAGTCGACACTTCCAGGTTTTTCACTTCCAGATCACCCGCCCAGGCATGGCCTCGCAGTTGCAGCGTTTTTCCCTGCTCCAGCATCGCTCCGGTTTGGGGATAGGTAATGAGCGATTTCACCGGCATTGATTCGATGATACGAAAGTGATCTTCCGGCGGATCAACCCCGGGCTCCACCGGTTCAATGGGAACCTTATAGCTCTTGCCCGTCATTTTAGGACCATCGTGTACTTTATTCCGAACCGCAATCGTATGCAGCCATTTGCCGGATACGGACGCGGGCCAGCCACCGATGACCAATCGCAAGGGATAACCATGCACGACGGGAATATCCTTTCCATTCATGGCCCAGGCAATCAGCGTTTCGTCTTCCAGGGCTTTTTTGATCGGTACACCCCGCGAGATAACGACTTTACCCGGCTCCCGACTGGGGTGAATATCTTTTCCGTAGTAACCGATATAGACGGCATCGTCTTTAATACCCGCATCGGCCAGTATATCTTTTAGCCGTACACCCGTCCATTCCGCACAACTGATTCCGCCCTGCGTCCACTGATTTCCCGAGGTGCTGGGAAAGTATCCGGCCCGACCATTTCCCCCACATTCAAGCGTGAGTTGATAGGTATGGACTTTAAAGCGTTTCTTCAGCTCTTCGAGCGTGTACGTTTTCGTAGACTTTACCGATTCCCCCTTGATGGTGAGCGTCCAGTTTTTACTATCGATGGTTTCAGGAACGATGCCATTATTGCGAATAAACATCTTCTCGGCGGGCGTTACGGCATCATCGAGTAAATGAGCCGGAGCTTCTACATTCCAGGGGCGGTCATTGAGCACCACCATTTCCGGACTTTTCCCTTTCAGGGCTTCCTTGTCATTATCCAATGGATGTATTCCAAGCGGTACGTAACCCTTAGGCAGTGCATATACTATTTCACTACTCAATACCGAACCCACGACGCCTAGCACAGATTTTTTGAGGAAATTTCTACGGTTATTCACACGCATACTATTTTTATTCAAATTGTCATTCATGAGTTCCCCGAGCCTCTCAGGATCAGCTTTTTCCCTAATCAACGATTTCTCTAGTACTGCCCAGCCCGCATCGACAAACTAAACTCAAAAAACGGTCTTTTTTGAGAAGAATCGACGACGCCTGGGTATTTTTCTTCATTTTCCATCCTATTGTTGCCGTATTATAGCCTTACGACAAACGCCCCATTCATCATGCGAGTAGAAGTAGAACGTATTACTGGTTTATTACAAGCTATTTACGACGGAGAAGCCTGGCACGGACCCAGCACCCGTGAAATTTTGACGGATGTAACCGCCGAAATGGCCGTTTATCGTCCCTCGCCCCAAGTACATAACATGGCCGAATTAGTGGTTCACCTGACGAACTGGCGAGTATTCGTCTTGGAAAAACTAACGGACTCGGTTACTTACGATATTATTCTTAACTCCGAAGCCGACTGGCCCGTCATTAACGAGTTGACCGAAGAAGAGTGGCAGGAAAAACTGGAAAATTTACAGGATACGCAAGATGAATTACTGGAAACGCTTAGCCGTATCCATACGCCCAAGCTTAATGACCCCGTACCCGGTCGCCGGTATAACTACTATACGCTATTACACGGTTTACTGCACCACGAAGCATACCACAGCGGCCAGATGGCTCATCTAAAAAAAATGCTCGTTTAGTTTTATTGAGCAAAGCCAGAGTATAATCTCTGGCTTTGCTCAACGTGCGTTTTAACGTTTCTGTTATTGCTTTTCCTCATCGGCAGTTTTCAAACTTGACGTGGTGGGGAGTTTTAACGTAACCGTCGTTCCCTTCCCAACCTGCGACTGAAACTGAATCGTACCACCGTGCAGACTAATAATCTTCTGTACTACGGCCAACCCGATACCAAATCCACTAACGTTCGAGACCTCATTACTACGAAAGAAGGGCTCCATCAAATGCGGCAGATCGGTCTCACTGATCCCTTGCCCGTAATCCCGTACAGAAAGGATAATCATCTTTTCCTGGCTCAATAATACTTCTACCGGTCCGTCGGAATACTTACAGGCATTATCAATCACATTTAGAATACAGGTGGTTAGTAAGGACATATTGCCATACGTTTCAAAAAACGTGGTGGTATCCTCGGGTAAAAGACCAAAATCGTAGCGAATCTGGCGATTGGGATACTTGTTATGTAGATGCGTCAGGGCATTGGTTACGCAGTCATCCACCGAAATCACTTCCAGCCCCACCAGCCCTTCCCCCGTACGAGCTAAGGAAAGCAAGCTATTCGTCAGCGAGATTAACTGCCGGATTTCTTCCATCGTCGAGGCCATCGAGGCCTTGAGTTCCTTGGGATCTTCGTCGTAATCGTGCGAAATCTGAAGTGTACCGAGCATATTCGTCAACGGCGTACGCAGCTCGTGCGAGGCATGGGACACGAAACTTCGCTGGGCTTCAAACGACTTCTGTAGGCGATTGAGCATTTCGTTAAAGGTCATAGCCAGTCGGGCAATTTCGTCGCGACGGTTCCCCTCGTCGAGCCGTCGGTCCAGATGCTGTACCGAAATCATATCCACTTCGTCCATCGCTTTGGAAATGGGCCGTAAAACCCGACGAGAAAAGACGTACCCTACCGCCACCAGCAAGATCACACTACCTAGATTACCCCAGAGCATGAGCTGACGCAGCATAATCAGACGCGTAAAGCCCACCTGATCGTAGCCCATCGCTACCACGCGGAATACCCGATTCGAATCCTGGTGGACCATGCCTACGGCTTCGTTTTCATCCAAAGCAACGTATATCGGTAGCGGCGTTTTCAGGGTTTTGATGAAATTCAGTACGCCCGGCGTAGGTCTCCCTCGACGGTTGGTATACACCATCGTACCCCTTTCGTCAAAAATCATGATGTGCTCATCCACAATGGTAAGCATATCGCTCTGCATGAGTTGATCGAAAAAGTCGTCAAACTGATGGCGACGGTTAATCAGCAGACTCGCCGCCGTCTGGGCTTTTTCGGTAAGGCGAGTGCGGAAAATGACCTGCCTATACAGCGAAAACGTCGAATACAGGAACGTTGAAAATAACCCCAGTACGCCCATGGTCAGCAGCGTAAAGAGGATGATGAGTTTGTTACGAATCAACATGTGAAAAAAGCTTTCTCGGAGCCTAAAGGCAGAAAGTCGTAAATCCGTACGCAACAGATTTACGACTTTCCTAGTAGAGTATAAACACGTTTAGAGACCACTATACACCCTCTTCCCGTAGCACGTAACCCATACCAATGACGGTATGAATGAGCCGCTGGGAGAAGTCTTTATCGACTTTCTTACGCAGGAAATTAATGTATACCTCAATGGTATTGGTACCAGTATCAAAATGGAGATCCCAGACTTTTTCGGCAATATCCACCCGGGAAACGACCCGTCCCCGATTTCGCATTAGGTACTCGAGCAGGCTGAATTCCTTCGCAGTAAGATCGATTCGCTTCCCACCCCGGCGGGCTACCTTTTCTTCTAGATCTAGCTCCAGATCCGCTACCTGCAGTACGTGTTGCGTCATCGGGCCTGCCTGACTACGACGATGCAGCGAACGCAGACGAGCCAGTAATTCCCGGAATTCAAAGGGTTTCACCAGATAATCATCCGCTCCTGAATCGAGGCCGGTGACTTTGTCCTCCAGCTCGCCCAGTGCCGTCAGCATGAGCACGGGAGTATTGATTCCTTCGTTTCGGATTTTCTTGACTAAGTCAAAGCCATTCACGTAAGGCAAATTGACGTCCAGAATAATCACATCAAAGGAATCGTTCAAGGCCATTTTCTGACCAATTAATCCATCGTAGGCAACTTGTGCTTCAAAGGCCTCCGCTTCCAATCCTCGTTTGACAAAAGCCGCCAATTTAGGTTCATCCTCTACGATTAGTACTTTCATCGGTATCGTTGGTACATTTTCTTCCCGGAAAGTAGCAATATTTTGATAGAGCATCATCCGTTTCTGCTATTTATTGATTGAATGCATTCAGTAACAGCGAAACCAGTGACCCGATTAGCTTACTTTTAATCCAGTCGCTGGTTTGTATTCGTTCCGTGATAGGTGTTGCTCAGCCCCTAGTTTCGCTTTCACATACGGTTCTGGTAACACCTACTCGTCTTTTATAGTGAAGGGCGAAAAACCTAGTATCTCCCTTCGTTAGTTTTCTTAAAAGTCATTCCGACGGCTTAAGATAAACCGTTCTACTTTCTGAACTGCCAGGTGATAATTCGCCTTTAGGGCTCCTACCGACGTTCCCGTTTGGGTAGCAATTTCTTCGTAGGGTAATTCTTTAAAGTACCGCAGACGGAAAACCATCTGCTGTTTTTCGGGTAGAGCGTCAATGGCCTGCTTAAGCCAAATGGTCACTTCTTCGCCGTTCCAGGTCGTATCTACGTCGGCAAATACGGGTCGGTTTTCCATTAGCTCCGTATCTGCTGGAATGCCCACCTGATGCTTTTGTCGACGTAAAAAATTTAAAGCCTCGTGCGTCGCAATGCGATACATCCAGCTAAATAGTTGTGAATCACCCCGAAAATTGGGCAACCCCTGCCATATCTTAAGTAGGGCGTCCTGCGTAACGTCACGGGCGTCTTCCGGATCGCGAACGTAGCGGCGGATGTGATAATTCAATTTACGCTCGTATACTTTCACGATGGCATTGAAGGTACCGAAACGATTTTCAGGCTGGAAAGTGACCGTTTGCATAAGAATAGGCGTTGATCGCCGATTGACTGGGTCAAAGTTCCTCTCTAAGCGTTAAGGGGGATTTAAAGCGGCATTAAATCGCTATTAAAGTCTGTCTGGAACAACTTTAGTACGAGTCAAGGCTTTGATTAAAACCAATCCCTACCATGAAAGCAGCAGTTTTAGAATCATATGGTTCCGCCGATCAGTTCAAAATCAAGGAAGTATCTACCCCTGATTTCAAAGAAGGGCAAATTCTTATTCGTAATGAAGCCTCATCGGTTAATCCAGTTGACGCACTGGTACGGTCGGGTACACTGAAACTAGCTTCCGGTTTATTCGGTCCACAAATTATTGGCAGCGATTTCAGCGGTACCGTTGTGGCGACTAAATCTCAAAAGTTTAAAATTGGCGATCAGGTATTCGGCCACGTCAGTCCAATCACGGGCGGAGCATACGCCGAATACGTAGCCGTGGACGACAACGTTGCGGTACTGAAGCCAGAAAATATTTCGTATGAAGAAGCGGGCTCCCTGTCGCTAGTCGCTACGACGGCCTGGCAGGGGCTCGTCGATGAAGGAAAAATTGAAGCTGGGGATCATGTACTCATCAATGGCTGTACGGGTGGCGTGGGGAGCATAGCCGTACAAGTGGCCAAAAGCTGGGGGGCAACGGTCACGGGTTTGTGCAGCGGAAAAAATGTGGAAATCGCCCGTGAATTAGGTTGCGATATCGTAATCGATTATGAGAAGGAACCCATTCCGCCCACTGAAAAATATGATCTAATTTTTGATGCGTCGGGTAAGTTTTCGTTTTCCGAAGTGAAAGGCCATTTAAAAGATGACGCCTATTACGTAACCACGCGGCCCGAAGCCAAAGATTTCGGCAGTGCCGTAGAAACGGGTATTGATTTGTTATTCCGTAAACAGATGAAAATGTTTATGGCTAAACCTAATGCCGAGGATTTGGAAAAAATCAAATTGCTCCTGGAAGACGGACATCTCAAACCACTGGTGGCCCAAACCTTCCCACTCGAACAAATTGCTCAGGCTCACTACAAACTCGAAGAAGGACATTTTGTGGGGAAAGTGGCGATAAAGATTAGTTAGTTTTCGGTTTATAGCAGTCACCGCCGCGGTTTTCAGTTTTGTTTTAAAGGCTAACGGGCCTGTTTACCCTGATTTATGGTCGGGATAAACAGGCCCGTTAGCCTTTAGTTGCGTCTGAGAAACTAAACCTTCAACAGCCACTGAAAACAGTAAACCGAAAACTGCAAACTAAACTTACTTGCTGTATTTCTCCGAGAATGTGCGGTACAAGCGTTTCTGTTTATCATCCAGGTTGATGGATTTGCCCTGTACATAGGCCTGCTCCACTTTCGCCGTCCGCATATCCAGAATGTCTCCTGCGGAAACGATCAGGGTTGCGTGTTTGCCTTTTTCCAGGGAACCCACCATTTTATCAATACCGAGAATTTTGGCGTTATTAAGCGTAACCAGCTTCAAAGCCTCTTCGGGTGTCATGCCGTGACCGCCTACCGTACCCGCCAGAAAGGGCAGGTTTCGCGTACGCCAGTTTAGTCCGACGTAACCCAAACCTACCGTCAAACCTTTCTGACTGAGCAGATAGGGTAATTTATAGGGTAAATCCGTGTCGTCGTCCGTACGGTTGGGCAGTCGGTGCGTGGTATTGACGATAATCGACACGTTATTTTCTTTCAGGAAATCAGCCGCCATGAGTGATTCTTCGCCCCCAATGATGACAACTTTCTTCACACCTTTGGCTTTGGCAAAGCGTACGGCTTCAATGATTTCTTTGCCGTAATCAGCGGCGATGTACAGGTTTTTCGTCCCATCGAACAGGCCCCGCATGGCTTCCAGTTTCATATTTACGGGATCATTGGCCGGAATCTGAGCATAGGCAATGGCATCGCCGAAAAACTTCTCTAGCTCCCGGAACTGCTCTTCGCGGCGGTCGTTTTTACCTACGCTGAAAGAGCCTGTCTCGAAGTTGTAGCCCCGGCGGAAGTAGCCTGGCCAGTTGAGATGCACGCCGTCATCTTTCTTCAGTACAGCATCTTCCCAGTTCCAGCCATCGAGCTGCATGACCGACGACATGCCGGAGATTACGCCACCCACGGGCGTCGCCTGTGTGAGTAGAATGCCGTTTCCGCGAACCGTCGGAATTACTTCGGAATCGGTATTATAGGCAATCAAAGCCCGGACGTTAGGGGTATAGTCCCCTACTTCTTGCTGATCGTTGGTCGCCCGTACGGAAGCAATTTCCACCAGCCCCAGCTGATTAGAGGGCGAAATCAGGCCGGGATACACGTGTTTCCCCGTTACAGAAATGCTTTGCGTACCCGCGGGCAGACTCGGCGTACCGCTGCCGACGTACGTAATTTTTCCCTTTTCAAAAACGACGGTTCCGTTCTGGATAACCTCGCCCGTCCCCACGTGAATGGTACCGCCCGTCAGAGCGATGGGATTCGTCTGTGGCTTGGCCGCCGCCTCGTTCTGAGCCTGAGCCGTTTTCAATAAAGTACTGAACGCCAGTACTGTGAATAGTATTTTCTTCATATAAAGATCGTTGGAAAATGAAGTTTGAAGGGGTTGGGAGTTTGAGCAGATTTGAAGTTTGAATAGGCTTCAGGTTTAATGTTTGCGTAGGTTTCAGGTTCGATAGGTTGGAACAACCTAGTTCCTTTGCACCTTCCCGTAAACCCGCTCCCACCTCAAACTTTCTTAAACCCATTTCAAACTTCAAACCACATCCAACCTCAAACTAGTTTTAAAAACCACAGGAACCATCGCAGTTGAACTGACCGAAGAAACGCATGTGGCCTTCTTCTTCCGACAAACCACCGAGCGTGTTGCAGTGGAAGTGACGCGGACGCTGTACCGTGGGGCGTTGCGTAGCGGCACCGCTGGCTTTGGCCGTCAGTAACTTCTGAATCAGACGGTTGCGTTCCGTATCGATTTCTTTCCGTAGCGTTTTATCCTTTTCGATATCAAAATAAATTGCTCCTTCGATAATGGTCTTTTCGGGTTTGGCGTATACCGACAACGGGTTGTTATTCCAGAGTACTACGTCGGCGTCCTTACCGGCTTTGATACTACCCAGACGGTTCTCTAGGTGCATCATTTTCGCAGGATTCAGAGTTACCATTTTCCAGGCCTCTTCTTCGGACACACCGCCGTAAAGTACCGTTTTAGCCGCTTCCTGATTCAGACGACGAGCCATTTCGGCGTCATCCGAGTTAATGGCCGTATTCACGCCCACTTTCGAAAGCATCGCGGCGTTGTACGGAATGGCGTCTTTCACTTCCATCTTGTACGCCCACCAGTCGGAGAACGTCGAACCGTTTGCTCCGTGGCTTTTCATCTTATCGGCTACTTTATAACCTTCCAGAATGTGCGTAAAAGTATTGATAGTAAAGCCCAGCGAATCGGCCACTTTCATTAGCATATTGATCTCCGACTGTACGTACGAGTGGCAGGTAATGAACCGTTTCTTGTTCAGAATTTCTACCAAGGCATCGAGTTCCAGATCGCGACGGGGAGCCGTCATACTGGCCTTTTTGGAAGAACCATTGTACTCTTTCCACTCCTTCTCGTAAGCTTTGGCCCGAATGAAAGCATCCATCATGACCTGCTCCACGCCCATTCGAGTTTGTGGGAAACGTACGCGGGCAACATCGCCCCAGTTGGCCTGCTTCACGTTCTCACCCAAAGCAAACTTGATGAACTGAGCTTCGGGAATCAATAAGTTTTCGGGCGTTTCACCCCATTTTAGCTTAATGACCGCCGATTGTCCACCAATACAGTTGGCCGAACCGTGCAATAGTTGCGAGGACGTTACGCCACCCGCCAACTGACGGTAAATGTTCACGTCTTCCGAGTTGACTACGTCGCCCATCCGTACTTCCGAAGTGACGGACTGCGTGCCTTCGTTCACCGAATACAGACCAATGTGCGAGTGCTCGTCGAAAATTCCGGTGGTAAGGTGTTTGCCCGTACCGTCAATCACTTTCGCACCCGAGGGGGTAGAAAGGCTCTTGCCTACGCGGGCAATCTTGCCGTTTTGCAACAGCACGTCCGTATTGGGTACGATTCCATCTTTTTCGTTCGTCCAGACCGTGGCGTTCTTGATCAGAATCGTTTCGGCTTTAGGCTTTTGTTCGGCACCGTAAGCCGTAAAGGGGAAAATCAGCTTACCCATCGGAGCTGTGGCTTTACGAGCTGAATCCGGATGGGGCCGACCCACGGGCGGAGCCGAACGGTACGTCGCCACGAAGGTCACGGGATTACCCGCCGCATCGAAGCCATCGCCTTTAATATTCTTGCCATCGTAGTACGCCGCAATCCGGTTTTCACCCGTTTCCTGTTTGTTGAGCTTGAACGAAAGGGTCAGCAGATCGCCCTGACGGGTTACTTTCGGCGTCACCTTTGCCGTATCCACCAAAATCTGATAGGTTGGTTTATCGGTCGTACCCGTAATGTTCAGTTTCAGGTTCTGACGTGAGCCTACGGCGAGATCATACGAACCCCGGAAATCGCTGGCGTTCATATCCGTTACGATGTAGCGATTTCCTTTCACCCAGTTTTCGTATAGCGTATTCGATTCGTTGAATAGGCTGCCCGAAGAGATCAGAAAATTCGCCAGCATACCCGGTTTCAGACTACCCACCAGATCTTCCACTTTCATCAATTGAGCGGGTACGGAAGTTAGAGCCGCCAGAGCTGCTTTTTCGTCCAAACCCGCTTCGATGGCTTTACGAATGTTGGCCAGGAAATCGGCTTTGTTGCGTAATCCCGACGAAGTGAAGCTGAACGTAATGCCTTCTTTCGCCAGTAAACCCGCGTTGGCGGGAGCCATTTCCCAGTGTTTCATCGCGGCTAAATCGACCACGCTGGCATCGAAGGGATCTTCTACATCCAAAGCCGTCGGATACGTTACGGGCAGAATCAGCGATAGTCCCGTCGCTTTGATTTCGGGCAGTCGTTGATACTCATCGCCGCTGCCTTTGATGATGTAATTCACGCCGAACTCTCTTCCGATTTTCGCCGTACGCAAGACGCCCAGCTTGTCGGTTACTTCAAAAACCTGCGGTAAGGACTGGTTCTGGTTGAAAGCTTCCAGCGAAAGGTTCGTTTCCGTTTTGCCTTTCAGCCCTTTGTACCACTGAGCGTCGTAATACGTCTGACGAATCAGGGCTACCGAACCCATGAGCGAGTTGGGGTAATCCTGCGTCGAGGTTCCTTTGGAATACGAATAATGGGCCGAAACGTTGCCTTTCAGTAATGCTTCCTGATCACGACCATCGAGCAGGGCCACCAGTGCGGACGTCCCCCGAACGATTCCGTCCTGGGAATGCGTGATGGCGGAGCCAAAACCGATTTTACGTAATTCCGCGGCTTCTTTGGCATCCGTAGTGAATACTTCAGCGGCCTTTAGTTCCGGCAGTACCGCCTGATTCCAGCCAAAGGCTCCTTTCTTTTTTGATTCCATCTGCGGCGTTCCGCGACCCATGCGGCCCGCTTCACGCTTGACCTCGGGCATACCGTAGGCGGCATAGCCTTCCACGAACGAAGGATAAATCCGCTTGCCTTTGAGATCAATGACCTGCGTACCTGCCGGAATTTTTACGTCTTTGCCTACGGCTTCGATCAATGCACCTTTGATGAGCAGCGTAGCCCCTTCCAACGTAGTCTGGGCATTGGTCACAATGGTTGCATTCGTAAACGCGACCCGATTGGGGCGGTCGTCCTGTACGCCATTCGTGGGGAACGTTGGCGTTTGAGCCATGCTTCGGACGCCGCAAAGGACGAGGCATAGCCAGAAAAGTACTCGTTTCTTCATGGGAAGATGAAGGATGTTGATGTGGAAAATGATACAAAAATCAAAGATAACCTTCTTGCGAAAAGACAAAAGAAAGATTATCTAAAGCGACGACGAGTAAAAGAAAAGTTGCGACGTCAGAGAGAAGTCCTAATTTTCGTACTATTTTATACAGGAAAACCAAATTTGTATCGGCAATAAACAAATCATCTTTGCATTCTTCTCCACGGTAGAACCTCAACACACGCTGTTATGACTTACTGCCTATTAGGTTGGTTACGTTTGGAAACTTCCACCAGTGGCGTCTTTCAATTGAGTACTCCTAACCCCAAAGGCATCCAATGCACATAGCCCCGTACGAATGCGGGGTATTATGTCTTCTAACAAACGCAACGAACCGACGGCTTCTATTCCATCGGTTCGCTTACCAATTTCCATACATCCCCTACGCTCAGACCATATTTGTCCGGATATACTCCTGACAAGTCATGAAAGAGGCTCCCTGCCTCTGTAGCGTCTGGATCAACTTTTCAAGGCGGGCCAGCAAAGCTTCGCCATCCACTCGCTTTACGTACCCAGGTAATGGATACGCCTGAATATCCGTGAATTCCCAGGGATGGAAGTACAACATCAGGACCTTACGTCTTTGTAAGGTCCGTACAGCCCAGTACCGAAATAGAGCCGGGGGCAGGTTTTTGAACGATAGCCAAAATAAGGGTAATCGCAACAAGGGCGTCGTGGAACTGGGTAATTCAATAAGTCCATCCTGCACGTGCGGTTGCGGATTTTCGTGCAGCAGATTGTACCGTCCGGGTAAGTACGTCGGATTGACGGAAGCATCGTACTGAAACCCATACGCCCGCAATTTCCCCCGATCAAAGGGCTGTAGACGGGGCATACGAAAACCCGTAACCGGCTGCCCCGTCAGTTCTTCCAGAATTTCCCTGGATTGCCGGACATCGTCCATCTCAAAGATGTGCCGGGGTGAATGATACAAAGCGTGTGAAGCGATTTCATGATCGCGGGCCACCGCCTTTAGTAAGTCCGGATTGACCCGGGCGTAGTGACCGGTCGTGAAAAAAGTAGCCTTGATGTTGTACGCCGCCAGCAAGGCCAGTAAGGCTTCGGTTCCTCGTCGGGTCACCTCCATCTGCTCCGAATCGGGTACGGTCTGCCCGTACTCTTCGGGAATATCAAATTCTTCGAGATCAAAAGTCAGCGTAACCGCCTGCATACGTTTCGGATGAATGGTTGGTACGAATGGTTGGCTGCGGAACTGCTTCAACCCGGCGATGGGCGTAAATCCAGACTAAATTCATTAATTCCCGCCAAATGGTTTTACTGGAAAAATCCGTAAAGATCAGGTTCGGTTCAGGCTGTACGGGAATGGATTGAATTCCCACCTTTTTCCGCATCAGCTTAGACATATATTCGATTTCGAATACAAACGAATTGGTTTGTGTCAGTAGTAAATCCTGTAGCACTTCACGTTTCAACGCTTTAATACCCGCTTGCGTATCCTTTGTTTTGGGGGATAACAGCAAACTATTCAGCATTTTAAGGCCGTACGAAATAACCTTTCGCTTCAGCGGTAATTGTTTGAAGTAACTTTTCGTGCGGGCTCCGTACACAAACTGACAGCTTGGATTATCGTGCAAGAGCGAAACCATTTGTACAATGGGATCAATACCAAAGGGAAAGTCAATATCGGTATACACAATGAATTCGCCGTGCGAATACGCGGCCCCCTTTCGAATGCAGGAACCTTTGCCTTCGTTCTGCGGGTGATTCAGAAAGATGATTCCTTCTTGCTGAGTGATGCGGTTGACTTCTTCCGCCTGCAAACGAGTGGAACCGTCATTGGAAAGGATAAACTCGAGTTCGTACGCCGGTAAAACTGCTCGCAGTTCCTGCATACGTTTCAGAATCAGGTCACTCCAGCCACTGGCCGGATTATAGCACGGGAGAACGATACTGACTTTCTGAGATTCGGTGCTTACGTTGTTGAAGCCCACGACTAATTAATTCAAATTGTAAAACAAACCAGACCAGCGTGCAGGGGATCACCTTAATGAGATAAGGGTAGAAGAATGCTCTTCGCCACAGGGGCGGATAAACATCGGAAGCCGAGAGAACGGTTAGAAAAAATACCAGTAGTGTGCAGAGAGTCGCCCAACGGGGATATCGTTCTTTTTCGAGTAAAATGTACAGGGCCGCACCTTGAACGGCAATGATATACGTCTGTGATTCGGCCGCGTGATTAAACAGAATTACCCAGAGCAGTACATAAGCCAGTAAACTTAAACGGGTCGTTAGATTCAAGGGCTGAACCCGTGATTTCAGCCAGTAGATACTCCAGGTTGCTGCCAGTAGCAACACGCCCAGGATCTGTACGGTGCTAACGGCCTGAAACGCGGGCCAGATTAGCTTCAGCAAACCCATGATTGAAAAGCCGTAGTTTACTTTATAATCCGCTTGCAGACAGGCGACCCACTGTTGGTACACTTCCAGAAACCGATCCCAACCCAGTACTGGCAAGGGTAACAGATTTAATAATAAAAACCAGCCTACTGAACTAGCGATGTATCGACCGGGTCGGGGATAAAAGATAAACAGAGCCGCGAAAATGAGTCCATAGCCCTTGATACAGAATGCCAACAGCGGAAACAAAGCCGCTCTACCCGTTTTTCCGTTTTCCAGATTTGAAAAAGTCAGCAACCCCAGTGCCGTGATGAGCGGATTGGTTTGCTGGTAGTGCAGAGCGAAACTGAGCTCGATGAAAACAAACCACCAGCAAAATAGCTTTTGCGAATGCGTGATGGGAAGCGAACGAATCGCGTAAAAAAGTACGTAGGAACTGATTACAGTCCAGATAATTAAACCAATCCAGATAGGCAGATAGGAAAATGGACTAAAAAACAGCGTAAAACTGGGATGGTACAGAAAAATATCGAAGTACTCGGAAGGATACTCGACATAGGGATTCGTGCCAGCCAATAGGTGCAGGAAAGACTGCCTGAAAATCAGGTAGTTGTTATAGGATTTGGGCCCTTCAAAAATATGCTGCACACCAATAATTCCACCGAGCAGCAAAAAACTCAGAAGCACCGTTCCTTCTTTTGAAAAGAATGCTTTGATAGCTTTCATAAAGGGGGGTGAGTAACGAACTAAGCAAATGTATTTTCAGGTCTGATAAATCACTATTTTTTTACCTTTAATAAGAATTAAATTATTTTAATATGATTTTTAATCTAATTTCTTTCTCGCTTTTAATTCTTCTTTTAATAACGTCGCTTAATACAGGCATCTTAACTAAAAAGTAGGCATATACGTCGCACCAAAGTAGCTGATCTGTATCTTAATCAATCTGAATAAAATCGCGTATGAAAAACATACTTATTGCACTTTTTATAGAAATACTCTTTTTTTTAACCAGTTGTTCACGGTTTCACCCGTCCGTACGATCTAGTTATTGTACACCAGCCTTTAAGCTTAAAAATACGCATGTTCCTAGCTCCAATGCAGATTCCCTTTTGAGTCATGCGGCAGACTTAAAACCCTATTTCTCTGACCATGATATTTTGATGGCTAATGCTACGGGAACCTTGTCCTTTTTGCACAAATTGATTCATAATCAGTCGGATACTTCTTTAGCGGGAAAAGTTGAACGCCTGCACATCAAGAATGAATTACAGAATCGGCTCTTACTTGTCACTACCGAACTGAATTCTTTCTCGGCGGAGCTGGATTGTGAAGGCGAACGGGCCGATCAGCTGGCTTCGTACCTGGATGAACGAGCCAACAACCGCAACGACGTTCTCACCGTAGCCTCTATCGCCGTGGGTGCCGTTACGACCATCGCTACCGTCAGTATTTCATCCGATGCTACGCAGAACGTCGTAGGCCTGGTGGGCGGTTTGTTGAGTGGAGGCCTAGGAGGTAGTAGTTTGATTAAGGGTCGGAAAGTACCCTTCAATCATCCGAGAAATGTACTGAAAGACATCTGGGAAGTGCCCCAGCAATCCAGTATCTATACGCCTTTCATCTGGTATATGCTGAACGAAAAGAGCTTTAGTAACGAGCACAAACAAGGCATCATTCATTCCATCCGCGATCGCTGGCTGACGCTACAGTTTGACGGTGAAACGGAAGGCCGGAAGCAAAACCTGCTTTTCGGTAAGGGCGGCAAGTACAAAGCCAATGATCTGCACGACCGAGCCGATTTGCTCAATCAGTTACAGTCTAGTATTCGTTCGCTGAATCAGGACTTACAGAGTTTTGTGTTAGCAGTAAACCGATTGCCATAAGCTACCCCGCCTTACGTGCGGGGTAACACGGCAGTGCTCTGGCAGTATAGCGAATAGATATAAAATAAAAATCCTGCTTCATAAACCCAGAAAGAGACGGAGCTTACAAAGCAGGATTCAAGCTTCGTTACAGATTGATCTCTACCCGGCCAAAGACATAACGACCGTTGAAACCAAACTGATTGGCCGTACGCGAGTACAGAAACTGACCACTGTTGGAGTTCGCCGCGACGGTCATACGATCAGGATATACGTCGAACAGGTTATTTGATCCGATCGTGATCCGGACGGGTTTGGCAATCGAGTAACCTACACCAATATCCGTAATGACTTTAGGCGTGTAATACTGTTGCCGCTCAATCGCATTGACGGCTTCGGTTACACCACCAAAGTAATTATTCCGCAAAAAGACGTTGAACTTACCCAGATTGTAGGTGAGGGTCAGATTCACTTTTTTGTTGGGAATGGCCCGTTCCAGGTAAATCCGGCTGGCGTTACTGAAGTAAATATCCTCTTTGCCCTGCAGTAACTCGGAGGCTTTTACCGCACCGACCTGCCGGGTCTGGAAGAAAGAACCCGCTAAATCCGCCCGGAAGGTCCCCCTCCCTAGTCGCTCGCTGTAGGTCAATACTGCATCGATTCCTTTGGTCTCCGTATCGATAGCGTTGGCGAAAAACTGGGCTCGGGTCGCATTGGCTTGTAAGAGGATGTCGTACAACTGCCGGTCGGCTTCCGAAGCATTAGCCGCATTACTTCCCGCAAACTGATCGGTGAAAATAACCCGATCGTTAATTCGGGTGAAGTAGCCGTCTACCGTTACCTTAAACGACCCCAGATTCCCCGTTACACCTGCACTCACACTTTGTGATTTCTCGGGAC
Source organism: Siphonobacter curvatus (assembly GCF_002943425.1). Taxonomy (NCBI): domain Bacteria; kingdom Pseudomonadati; phylum Bacteroidota; class Cytophagia; order Cytophagales; family Cytophagaceae; genus Siphonobacter; species Siphonobacter curvatus. The sequence continues at coordinate 484,126 of NZ_PTRA01000001.1, read as the reverse complement.
GCAGACTCGGAATACCCACCAGTTGAGCCGCCCGGCTGTTGTTGGGGAACACCCCTACTTCATTCGCTACTCCATTGGTAAAGACCGTAGATGTATTTGTGTAATACCGCTGTTGCAGCGAAGGAGCCCGGAAACCCGTATTGGTCGAAGCCCGTAAGGCGATCTGATCGGTGATTTTGTAGCGAAGTGAGATTTTCCCGTTTAGCGTTGAGCCGAAGTCGCTGTAGTTCTCGTACCGGATGGCTCCATCCACTAAGAAGGCTTCACTCACATTTAACTCTACTTCGCCGTACGCGGCCACCGATGTGCGATTGGCATTTACTGCATTCTCCGGCCGGAAGCCCGGAAACACCTGAGCCCCACCGGGACGCGGCGAACCGTTGGGTCCAAACAGCGTATTAACCGGACCCGCTGGATCGGGAATCAAAATAGGTTTACCCGTAGCATCTACCCCCACCTGACGGGCCGTCCCATAGTTTGTATACGAATTCGGATCACCCGGCAGCAGTTGGTAACGCTCGAAGCGGTATTCACCTCCAAAGGCTAGATTCAATCCGCTCAGGACATCGAATTTTCGGGTAAAATCCAGATTGAACGTGTTTTGCGTAAACCGTGGACCACCCGCCCGAAAAACCGTAGGCGACGCCGTCAGCAAAGAAGCATTGATCGAATTTTCAACCCGGAACTCAAACTGGTTTTGGCCCAGGGTATTACTGAAGTCAATGTGCCAGTCGTTTACATCTCCCCGAATCCCTACGGAGACTGAGCGATCATAGATGTCCGAACCAATATAGGGCATAAAGCCCAGCGGATAGACCTCTAGTACGTTTCGGGCATCATTAGGATACCGGTAAAAACCGGGCGAAAGTCCGCGACGATAGCCCAAACCTCCAAAGGAATAAATTTCGGCGTTATTGCCCAGCGGTACAGCAGCGTTGAAGAAAAACTGACCGCTCCGAAACTGCGACTGTCCAACAATCAGGCTGTAATCTTCACGCGTGGTGTTGGTACGGGCTAGAAAGCCTTCCGTATCATCTACGCCGCCGGGATAGGTCGGGTAAATGACGCCATTATATACACCTCCCCGGTTGGTCGGTTCGCGTTGGTCGAATGAACCGGAGAAGTTAATGTAACCGCCTTTTTCACCCAGCGGCAACCCGTAATTCAGTGCTACCTGGACGTTTTGTCCATCCTGAATATTCTTTCCGTTGCTCTGAGTGATGTAGCCGCCCGTCGTCACGTTAGCGTCGAAGTGGTTGACGGCACTTTTTAAAACAATGTTGATAACCCCGGCAATGGCATCTGAGCCGTACTGGGCCGAAGCTCCATCCCGCAAAATTTCAATCCGGTCGATAGCGGATACGGGAATCGCGTTCAAATCCGTTCCGACCGATCCCCGGCCTACCGTACCGTTCACATTTACCAGCGAAGACGTATGCCGCCGCTTGCCGTTAATCAGTACCAGCACCTGATCGGGGCCCAACCCGCGAATGGAAGCCGGATCGATGTGGTCCGTACCATCGCCGAGCGACTGCGTGTTAGAGCTAAACGATGGAGCAGCGTAATTCAGAATCTGATTGAGCGTCACCTGCGGAGCATCGCGGGTGAGCCGCTTGACATCAAGTACATCAACGGGTACGGGCGAGTCGAGTTGCGTACGCGGTTGCGAGCGGCTCCCGATCACCACTACTTCGTTGAGTTCAACGCCGGGTTCCAGTGCGAAATCAAGCGTGGCCGTTTCGCCCGCGGCTACGGTCACGGTTTGTGTCTGATTCTTGTACCCCACAAAACCGGCCATCACCGTCAGTGTACCGGGGGATACCGAAAGGCTGTATTCGCCACTAGCATTGGTCAGGGCTCCCGAGCGACCTACTGTAATCGTCGCTCCGACCAGGGCTTCGCCACCGGAAGTAACCTTGCCACGTAAGGTAGCCTGCTGGGCAAACGTCAGGCCCGACAGTAGCATACCAATGAGTAAAAAGAAGAGTTTGGAAGTAATTAGGTGTTTCATAAAATGGAGTTTTGTTGCAAAACGTATACCCATTCGTTACTTGCAAAAACACTATACTAGCACCTTCCTGGACTAACCATTGGCATGCCCTTTGTACTACTCAAGGTTATGATTTTCACCCTAACATTAAAAGACCATGAGCACGCACATTGATCGTCGGGAGGATGTCAATCCTGAAGAAGGCGAACGCAAATACGGCGATGTTCCCTTCGCTGATACCACCAATCATAAGTATCCGATCGATACGCCCGAACACATTCGAGCCGCCTGGAGCTACATTCATCACAAAGACAATGCAGCCAAGTACGATTCCGACGAGGTCGAACTTATCAAAGATCGCATTCGTCGGGCTGCCGAAAAGCACGGCATTGATGTGAAAGATGCCTGAAAGGGCTAATTTCTTTAAGAGTATCTATATGAGAAAGCTTTCGATGGATAGGATCTTGTAGTACAGCAATAGATCTACTCAGTTTTCTGAAACTCAATCAGAACATTTGCAAAATCATTGATGTGTAGAAAATATGACTCAGATTATGCAAAGAGGAATTTTGGTATGCCTTTGGTAAAGAAGCTAACATTTCAACCCTAGCTATAACTACTTAGATGAATTTAATTCTGCATTTACTGCTCGACGCTGCCGTCATTTTTGGCCTAGCGTATGTCATGCCTCAGGTTGAGGTGAAAAGTTTTGGGAAGGCGTTACTCGTCGCTGTGATCCTAGCTCTCCTCAATGTTACAATCGGCTGGATCCTGCGGGGTATTGGTAACCTAGTTACGTTCTTTCTCCTGTCATTCGTTATCCGTCTGCTCGTGACGGCGGTACTGCTCAAGCTGGTCGATTCGTTCATGAGTAGTCTAACCATTCGTGGCTTCTGGCCCGCCGTGGTCATTGCTCTGGGTGTAGCCGTTGCCGGAGCGGTTCTGGATCAGGTACTGGCTCCAGCTCCTGCGGGCAATGGACGCATGGAAACGGTCTTGCAGTGGATGCCTCAAACCGCTGTACTTAAAGGATAATTTGCAGAGGATAGATTATAAAGAAACCAAAAGAGCAGCGGGGTTCGCTGCTCTTTTGGTTTCTACAAAGTTCTGTATTTACTCCTGAGGCTGCAGCCAGCTTTTCAGAATAGCCGCTTGCAAAGCGTTTTGACTCGGTAAACGGGTAATTTTGAAATCACGTTCATACTTCTCGGTAGTCCGTAAGGTTAGTTCTTTTCGCTGTCCGTTCTGCACTACCCCTAAGACTACAGTTTCATCCGGTTTACGAGTCAGATCCAGCGGCTGCAGTGCGGATACGGGTTTGCCATCCATTGTTAGAATTACCGTTTTACTGCGTAACCCAGCCTCCCAGGCGGGCGACTCGTACTCAACGTGAGCCACCACAACTGAATCACCCTTCGTAGCGGCTTTGATACCTAACCAAGCCCCGGGCAATGGGCGGGCGGTAGTATCGATGGACAGACCACCGTAGGCAAAGTACTTCGGATAATCAATGTCATTGACCGTAGCGGCGTATTCGAATACTTCCGTCAGTGACATTCCGGCGATCTGCTCACAAGTTTGACGGAACTCTTTTTCGGTAAAACCCCGCTGCTTTTTTTGGTAATAGTCCCGGTACAGCGACCGCATGACGTCATCGAGCGATCGTTTGTTCTGCGTTTCATGGCGAATCTTAAAATCCAGTATTAAACCCAAGATTGGTCCTTTGTTATAGTATGAGATGGTTTTGTTGACTTCATCGCCCGTACGTCCAAATGGCCCATCCTCCCAGGTTTCATAACTTGATTGCGTAGCCGACTGAAAGCGGTGCCCAGGTTTGTTTTCGTACGCCCGAATGTTTTGCTGGAACGACTGAAACAGTTCGTCCGGCGTCATCAATCCGGCCCGTTCGACAATCAGGTATTCATAATACACCGTAAAGCCTTCCGATACCCATAATAACTTCGTCCGGTTTTCCTGATCATAGTTGAACGGTCCTAGCTCCTGTGGACGAATCCGTTTGACGTTGTAGTGGTGAAAATATTCGTGAGCTAGGAAGTTGTACATCTTTAGCTCACCCGCTCGCGTATGCAACTGATTTCCACTGAAACTGATTGAAGTAGAATTCAGGTGCTCGATGCCGCCCCCACCCGGACCGATGGCAATAAATGTGTAATGTTTGTAGGGAATATCTCCAATCAGGGCCGAGCCATTTGCTACAATTTTCTGCAAATCGGTTGTGAATTTTTTCCGGTCAAAGTCGCCCATGTTGTATCCCACGAAATAATGCGGAATTCCTTTCACTTCAAACGCAGGCAATTCTTCGATTTTTCCCATCAGAATCGGACTATCGTAGAGTACATCGAAGTTAGCAGCCTGATAGGTATACCGTTTACCCGGGATTGAATCCAGACCGGTGGCAATGCGTGAACTCCAGCCTTTATGCGGTTCCAACGTTACCGTTACGGGCAGGTCCAGTCGGTCTTTCAGATACAGAAATAATCCCGTGGGTGAAATGTAGGCTTTATTCGCATCGAGGTAGTTACTGGCGACAAAAGAGGAACTTCCCCGAACATCATAACTGATTTTCAGATTTTTAGCTCCATTCGTACTGACTTTCCAGGTACTGGGCGTCGATTTTTCCCAGGGAAGCAATCGACCCGCTTCGTCTTTCGCCTGAAAGTTTTCGACATACGAAGCATATTTCATTAACTGATAGTACCCCGGTGTCCAGACGGGCATCTTCAATTCCAGCGTACTCCCTTTGGCATTCTGACAAGCCAAGGCTACGTGGTACAGGTGCGTTTCAGGATTTGGGGTACGAACGGTATACGCCAGTTGCTGAGCCCCTACCATTGGGACTAGCCAGAGAAAAGAACTTATTACACTGATGGTTCGGGAGTAGAAAGACGCGATCATTACACGAAGCAGATGGAGCAATATTCCATCAATACTACCAAGCATAGGCAATATTTTAAAATATTATTTCATCAAACCTACTAAAAACAACACATCTTTTACTGGGGCGTAAGCGTATAGCTTTTAATTCCATAGGGAATCGTATCCTTAAATCCCGCTTCTTCAGTTGTAAATCGGAAGGCGACGATGGGCGTATTTTTCTTACCACCGTTTTCGAACCATTCATACTGCTCCTGCTTGGAGTTCAATCGTTGCAGGGGAAAGCCGCTAGGCAAACAGGGGGGTACGGCCGGACGTTTCTCGACCGTATGATCCGCATATTCTACTTCCAGATACAGGCGTGGAGGCTGAAATAAAAAACGTCTTAATTTTCCCCAGATCGTATAATCAACCTGACAGGTTAACCAACCCATTCCTTCGTACGCCGTCAGTCTACACCACTCATTTACATGCGTTTGCTTCTTTTCAATTAGGGTTTCGTGTAGCGGTTGAACGCCTTTACGCTTCTCCAGAACTAATAAAGAGTCACCTGCTTTCGTAACAATTTCTTTCTTGATCTGGTACGCTCGCGTTAAAGCCAAACGGGATTGTGCATCCAGGTGAAAATGCTCCAGTTTAGATAATTCGTAAAGTACGTAATCTGGTTTATGATCAGAAGTAAAAAACTCAGCGTTTAAGTGTTGTAATTGAGGTGTATACGCTTTGTATCCTAAAATGACAGGTCTGGGTTTATAATTAAGCTCGTTATAAAAAGCAATATCCAGATTCGTTGGGAAGACGTCTACTGTACCTTTAGAAAGCTCTTTAATGACATTAGAATCAATTGAATGTTTTTTCTGGTCTGCCTGATAAACTTCTTTTTCTACCGATGAGTATAAGATAGCATCATTATAAGGAAGTGCCATTGGATTGGCTACCCAAAAACTAGCGAGTCCTACGGGTACGACTAGCAGAACCAAAACAATTGCTTTTAAGCTTACTTTCTGTAAAGCATCATTTTGAGTAAAAAACCAAATTAAACTTAACCATGCCGGAGCTGTAGTGAAAAATTCTGAAGCCGGCCCATCGGTATAAAATGTAAAGGCATGCTTATAAATCAGATAAAAAGAAATTGAGGTACAAACGTATAGAAAACCATCAAACCAATTTTTTAAATACACTTTAAAATAAAGAATTCCCCCAATCCAGACAGCTAGCGTAATTGCCGAAGCCATAAGGACCGGTGGTAAAGCCCGGCGGGTATAATTAATCTGATACTGGTTATAGATGTTCATTCCATCGTTATAACCGCTAATTACTTCAATACTTGCTTTGAGGTATCCTAGTAAGTCTACGTGCAAGAGTTGGCTAAATATAACGATTGTGAGGACATAGCCTATCATTATACCCAGATAGACCAGTTTCGTCTTAAGACTTCGAGTATGAATACTAGCCAAAAAAAGATATGTCCCTAACAATAAAGATCCGATGAACGCATAATTGAGTTTTATGAAAAACATCATTACTCCAATCCATACGGCCACGAAGAGATAGCTATACTTTTTTTCTGTATGGAAGAGATAAAGAAAGAATTGAAAAAGGAACAGCAACTCAATCATCAAATCAGGTAAGAGGCTCAGTATGAACACACCATACATGACCAAAAACAATCCATACTTGTAGACTTTACTTCGCTCGATAAAGTATTGAATAACAATACCAAATAGCGTCATTTTCACTAAATCGAACCCTAATAGCAAAGGTTGATTTAAGAGATAATCTGCACGAGTACTTAACCAGCCTAGAGGACCGTACGTAAAAACCCACTCCTTGCCAAATATTAACTTATTAGCGTAGGCGTAGTGTAGACTTAATATCCAACTCCAGTCTAAACCAATGGAAGGGATTCGAGCAAAATGTTTCGGCCATAGCCAATATAAGCCGATGAGTAATGGAATATAATTCCAATCTTTAGGAAGAGAGTAGCGTTTAAACGATAACATTTGACAACTAAGGTAAAGGTGTTTTCAATGGGTGATTCACTTACTTAAACAAAGATATAGTTATATCTCTCTATGAAGACTACTCTATTGCTAATTTTGAGTTATTACTCAATCCATTCTACAGTTAATCAGCCCTTGCATTCAAACAAAAAAGCCCACTGGACGTCCAGTAGGCTTTTTTATTTGAATGGATTACTAACGAATTATTTATCCGTTTTACTTCCTAAAGAACTGGATGATCCCTGCGTTTTACCCGCATTTTTCACGTACTTATCTAACCAGCCATTCATCTCACTGAGCATGTGCATGAGTGATTCCTGTGAATCGTAGTGGTGACTTTCGTAAGGTAAAAATACCAGCTTGGCGGTAGCTCCCATGCCTTTCAGAGCATTGTAATAACGCTCGGATTGTACAGGGAACGTTCCGGTGTTGTTATCCGCTTCGCCGTGGATGAGCAACAGCGGCGTTTTCATTTTGTCGGCATTCATGAAGGGCGACATGCGGTTATACACATCAGGAGCCTGCCAATACGTACGCTGTTCATTCTGGAAGCCAAAGGGTGTCAGGGTACGGTTGTACGCACCACTGCGGGCGATACCAGCCTTGAACAATTTACTATGCGTCAGCAGATTCGCCGTCATGAAAGCACCGTACGAGTGACCGCCTACGCCAACCCGGCTCGAATCAACTACGCCCAGTTTCACTCCTTCGTCAATAGCTGCTTTCGCCGAAGCTACGAGCTGCTCCACGTACGTATCGTTGGGTTCTTTGTCGCCTTCGCCGATAATGGGGATAGAGGCGTTATCCAGAACGGCGTAACCCATCGTCACAAACGCAGCGGCACCCCAGAAACTAATGGCGTTGAATTTGTAGGGCGAGCCACTGACCTGACCAGCGGCGTCCTTGCTTTTAAATTCCGCCGGATAGGCCCAGAGGAAAGTTGGCAATGGACCGTCTTCTTTTTTGTAACCCGCGGGCAAATACAGCGTTGCCGTTAGATCCACGCCATCGTTGCGTTTGTAGCGAAGTACCTGTTTCTGAATGCCTTTCAATTGCGGATACGGATCGGGGAAGAAGCTCACCTGCGTTACCGCCGTTTCATTTTTCTTCTTCTTTTTCGCGTTGAAATTCAGGTTGCGGATGAAGTAATTCGGGTTTTGATCTACGGCTTCGCGACGGGTCAGCAGCAGTCCCTTTTCCGCACTCAGCAGACTCACCGGAATTTCAAAAAACGGAGCTTCCGAACGCCAGATAACTTTGTTCTCTTTCGTTGCCAGATTCAGTACGCTTACAAACGGACGATCTCCTTCGGGTGACGCACCGACGGTATTCGTGAAGTACAGTTCATTTTTGGCATTGATGTCGAGCACCTGACGACCGTACTGGTTTTTACGGGTCTCGGGCCGACCGGGATCGGAGTACTTATCTTCAAAGGAACGCTCGAGCAGTACGACCGGATTTGCCGGATTGGAAGGATTCAGAATTTTTGTCACCTGCTTGCGGGTAGCCCACCAGCGTTCCTGTACGAGAGCCGTATTAGCATTCCCCCAAGTTACACCACCAAAACGCAAAGCACTCGCGTACAGATCTTTGGCTTCGCCCGAGAACGGAGCATCCAGCGTTTTCAGTACATCACGAATAGCTACTTTCCGTTTGGCGTCACCACCATCTTTGGGTTCTACCCAGGTTACGGTAGCCGGAACGTCGGCCCGCCAGTTGTAATTACGCGGATAAGGAATCGTGGCATCCGAACCCCAGGGGGCATTTTCCACCAGCGGGTTATCCGTCAGCGTTTTTACCAGTGAACCGTTGAGGCTGTATACATCTACCTTGGTCGGGAAGTACCGCATCGGAACGATGTATGAGAACGGACGGTGTACGCTTTCCACAAGCACGTACTGTCCGTCAGGCGATGGCGTAGCATCCGTCACCAGTAAGGGCTGACCGATATTTTGTGCCGAACCGTCCAGTCCGAGTTTAACCACTTGAGCGGTGGCGTGGTACTCAAACAACTTTTCGTCGGAAGGATTTTTCAGCAAATCCTGGTATGTAGGAGCCTGTCCTTTTTTACCAAGGTTTTCCTGAATGGTCGGACCCGAAGGCACCCGACTGATGGCCGGAGCCGCTCCACGGCCATTCGGTACAGTCGTTACGATCAAGGACTTGGAATCGGAAACCCAGTTCAGTGGTGAACCCAAAGCAGCGTTTACGGCCAGATCAGAAAGTTTCTGAGCCGTGGCTGTCGCTACGTCGAGTACATAAAGCTCAATCTTGTTTTCGCTGGAATTCGTAAAGGCAATCTTCGTTTCATCCGGTGACCAGGCTAGGTTTGAAATAGCGGCTTTGGCGGGTAGGCCCTTCACCTGCATTTCTTCCTTGCCGTTCAGTTTGCGTAGTTTCAGATTGATGAGCGGAAAGCCACGACTGGGTCCGTTGTTGGCAGGATTGATCCGCAAGCCAGCAATCCGTAATTCTGGCTGCGACAATTCAGCGATCGAAGGATTGGCCGCTCGTTCGGTAATCAGCACCCAGTCGCCTTTGGAATCGACGTTAAAACCCGGCGTGGGGGGCGTGTTGACCAGATCAGCCAGGGCTTTGGGAGGCGTACGGTAGCCGCCGTCCTGGGCGTATACCAGTTGCCCCATCCCCAAAGCCAGCAGTACGATAAGGAGTGGTTTTCTCATGGGAAAGTGAATGATGTAGAGATTTTACAGGTGTTTATAGCGGAAGAGCGTGGGTTCGAAGGCAGGTTAGGGTTGGTTTGAATAGGGTTTGAAGTTTGAGTCATGTTTAAGTTTAAATGGAGGAATTGGAGTGCCGGGCACTGGTCCCGGAACAGCCGATTAAATACTCTAAGATTGAAACTTTCCCCTAAAACAGGTTACCTGAAATCGTTTCAAACCAAAAGCTGATTTCAAACTGCTCTCAAACCTAAAATCGCTCAAACTTGAAATCAGCTTCGACCTAAAACCAATCTCAAACCTGAAGCTACCCGTCACGCTTTTCAAAACGTTTCAACCAATTTAATCACTCCTGCGAATAGCTTACGGGTTTATCGTCTCTTTCGCCCGCCGATTCGACCAACGGCTTAAAACCGGATACAACAATACGGCCCCTAAAATCAGGGAAGCCCCTGCGTAAAAGCCCGTCGTCATTTTTTCGGCATCGCCAAAAATGAAGAAAGCCAGTAGAATTCCGTAAATGGGTTCCAAGTTTACGGCCAGGTTCATCACGAAGGCCGTAAAGGTTTGAAACAACCGCACAAATGCCGCATAAGCGTATACGGTACACACGCCCGCCAGTACCACGACCCAAAGCCAGTCCCAGCCCTGCGGTAAAATTGCTACGGGCTCTTCCGGAGCCAGTACGCCATAGTACAGGGGCAGAAATACGGCCGTACTGATCCAGGCCCCGGTCATTTCGTAAGCGGTAATCAGGCGGGGTTCTACCTGACGACTGAACATGGAATTAAACACGGAAAACAGGGCCGAAAGGAAGGCCGCCGTCACCGACATGGCTAAACCCAACGCGTGATCGAATTCAAACAAAAAGATTAGATACAAACCCGCCATGACCAGTAATCCCAGGAAAATTTCAATGGGACTAATGCGACGCCGGGTAAATAAGGGCTCTACCACCGCCGTCCACAATGAACCGGTCGACATACCCGCCAGACACACTGAAACGTTGGAAACCCGGGCCGAGCCAAAAAACAACAGCCAGTGAGCCGCCACGAGCGTGCCCGTCAGTAACAGTTTCACGACCGGAATCGGCTGTTGGGGCTTCGCCTGTTTCTGCCAACGCAAAAAGGCCCACATGCCCAGCGTAGCCAGCCCTGTACGCCAGAATACCAATGACAACGCAGGAATGGTAACCAGCCTTCCCAAAATGGCCGTAAAACCAAAAATCAGAACAATAAAGTGTAATTGTAAGTAATCGCGAACAGTGGGCCTCATGGCAATCAGATCAAAAGAAATACGGCTCGACCATCGGGCCGAGTTATGGGGGCGGAAACAGGCATGAATGATGTATACCGTAAAGATAAGGGGCTTCTTACGGTGTCGATACTTTTTTAACGCGGTACAGTGCGATACAGAACCAGTCCAACTACTGAGAACACAATATTGGGTAACCACACGGCCAGGAAGGGATCAAAGGCCCCTTTTTTGGCAATACCGCTACTCATCATGAAAAACAGAATGTAAATAAAGGCTAGTCCAAAACCCAGGGCGATCTGGAAACCTACCCCACCCCGCGATTTCCGGGCGGAAACAATGACGCCAATAGCCGTCAGAATAACAATGGCAAAGGGGCTAGCCAATCGCTGGTATTTTTCGATCAGGTATAGTTCGACTCCTTCCGCTCCCCGGCTCTGGAGCTTCTGAATATGCTCATTGAGTTCGGTTAGCGTAAAGGTTTTCTCCAGATCCTGCGTGCTTCCAAAATCTTTGGGTTCCAGGGCCAATGTCGTATCAATCAGCTTTCCGTACGTAAGCTGTTCGCCCGTTTCGGTGATGGTACGGATGCTGTAATCCACCGCCGACCACTTGTTAATCTCTGGCTTCCAGACGATGTACGAAGCCGCTAGTTTCTGTACCAGCTTATTATTTTCAAACTTTTCCAGTGTAAACTTATCGCCCTGCTGGGTGCTGTTGTTGTAGCTCGCCAAGTACGCGTACACGTTCGGACCGACCTGGATGTGTACATCGCGTTTGTCGTAATAATACGTTCCTCCCTGCACGTACTTCTGCTCGAAGGCCAGCCGCTTTTTATCAGCTGTCGGAATGACATAGGCCACCAGATAGAAAATCACCCCCGCGATGAGCGAGGCCGCCAGCAGGTACGGTCGCATGAAGCGAAGAAAACTGACGCCCGTACTAAAAATGGCAATAATCTCGGTTTTAGCCGCCAGGTTGGCCGTAAAGAAAACGACCGTAATGAAGACCATCAGCGGACTTACGTAGTTGGCCCAGAAAATGGCTAAATTGACGTAATACACCAACAACAGATCGTGCGTGGAGGGCTTATTACGAATGAAGTTTTCGACCTTTTCGGTGTAGTCGATCACCAGAATAATCAATGTCACCAGCGAAACGACAAAAACGTAGGTCGTCAGAAATCGCTTGAATATATACCAGTCGAGTATTTTCACGGCTCCGGGGTCACGGTTCGGGGAATTCTGTACGCGAAACTAAAACTACTTTCGCAAAGCCCCTTCTTAAAAAATGCAAATAACGTAGGCTAAAAAAACGGACGACCCTACGCTAATGAGCAGCAACAGAAATTTCAGTGAACAGGTTCTGGCTTAGCCTTTCGTCTGCACCAGAATATTACGGGCCACCTCATAGCTCACGAAAGAAGGATGAGCTTCGTTAACCTGGATCGTCATCGAACGGTCAAACTCGTTGACTTCCAGCACCTGCACCAAACTTCCGGGTATGAGCCCTGATTTACTCAGAAACTGCAAAAACGGAGCCGTATGCTCCGATACGCCCATCATGATAACTTCCTGATGAACAGGCACTTCGGCTAATTTCTCATATTCAGCGGAAGGCATTCGGCCCGAAGCCGTCGGGATGGGATCGCCGTGCGGATCGGACTCTGGAAAATCCAGAAAGGCATCCAGGCGATTGATGAGTTCTTCCGAAGCGATGTGCTCCAGTTCTTCGGCAATTGGATGTACCTCATCCCAGCGAAAACCCAGCTTTTCCACCATAAAAACCTCCCACAATCGGTGCCGTCGAATCACTTTCAGGGCTTCTTGCTGACCTTCTTCCGTAAGCCGAACGCCCTGATACTTTTTATAATGGATCAGATTTTTTTCTGCCAGTTTCCGTAACATATCCGTCACTGACGCCGCTTTCGTCTGCGTTTGCTCCGCCAGGGCGTTCGTACTCACCTCTTCATAGCCGGGCCCTGAGAGATGGTAGATCAGTTTCAGATAGTTTTCTTCCGTTAATGAAGCCATTCGCAAATTCAGTTGGCTACAAAGGTACTTTTGAGGAAGTCAAAAATAAAAATTTAGGGCACCCTAAAAAAATGTTTTGATTTTTCGAAACCATCTTTACATTTGCTTCGTTTAACCTTGGATTGCAGCATATTAGATTTCTGCTCCGTTGAAAATGGATACACCAAACTTCGGGTAGCAGGACCATAACTCGCATTATATTTGGTATGAATTCGCCTTTATCTACGTCAGGTTCCAAAGCTTCTCCTTTTCTGGATCACTCGCTGCCGGAAGCACACGCCTCCGTACGCATTCCGGAAGGAGCCAGTAACTGGCGTAAATTTCTGGCATTTGCCGGACCAGGACTCATGGTGGCCGTAGGCTACATGGACCCGGGCAACTGGGCCACGGATATTGAAGGGGGGTCCCGTTTTGGGTATACCCTACTTTCGGTCATTCTGATTTCGAACCTGTTCGCGATGATATTACAACACCTGGCTTTAAAGCTAGGCATTGCTACGGGTCGTGACCTGGCTCAGGCCTGCCGCGATCAGTTTTCTCGTCCGGTCGGCTTAACCTTGTGGGTATTGGCGGAAATTGCCATTGCTGCGACCGACGTTGCGGAAGTACTGGGATCAGCCATTGCTCTTAATCTACTCTTTGGGTTACCGCTCACCGTGGGCGTAGTCATTACGATTCTCGACGTACTGGTGATCCTGTACTTTCAGAACCGGGGTTTTCGGGCCCTGGAAAGCATCGTAGGTGGGCTTATTTTCGTTATCCTCTGCTGTTTCATTTATCAGATGGTTGCGTCCCATCCGAGTTTGCCAGCCATTGTCCAGAATCTGATTCCCCGACCCGAAATTGTCATGGATCGGCACAAATTGTACGTGGCCATCGGCATTCTGGGAGCTACCGTGATGCCGCACAATCTGTACCTGCACAGTAGCATCGTCCAGACGCGAGGCTTCACGCGTGACGAAAGAGGTCGCCGGGAAGCCGTGAAGTTTGCTACGCTTGATTCTACCCTGTCTCTGTTTCTGGCTTTTTTCATCAACGCGTCTATCCTGATTGTGGCGGCGGCGGCTTTTCACAGTACGGGCAATCAAAGCGTCGCTGATATTACCGATGCTCATCGTTTACTCGACCCCGTTCTGGGCGTAAAACTGGCCGGTATTTCCTTTGCCGTAGCCCTGCTGGCAGCGGGTCAAAACTCGACGGTGACGGGTACACTGGCCGGGCAGATCGTGATGGAAGGCTTTCTGAATTTACGTCTGAAACCCTGGATTCGCCGACTCCTTACCCGATCCATCGCCATCATTCCGGCGTTTGTCGCTACGCTTTTGTACGGCGAAAAAGGCACGTCTGAACTGTTGGTGTTCAGTCAGGTGGTACTGTCTATCCAGTTGAGTTTTGCGGTAGTGCCGCTGGTCTGGTTTACCTCCAGAAAGGATTTGATGGGCTCCTTCGTGAATGCCCGGTGGCTGAGTATTACCAGCTGGATCATTGCGGCGATTATCTTCGTACTGAACTTGTATTTGATTATTGCCAGCTTTTAAGGGCTATCGCTTGTACAATTTCCCATCTTTCATGACCAGCTTCACCTTTCGTAGGTGCGTAATCTTCTGGGTAGGATCCCCTTCAACGGCAATCAAATCCGCGAATTTTCCGGTTTTTACTTCGCCTAACTTCGGCTGCCCAAACACTTGGGCGGGTACCGAAGTAGCGGATCGAAGAACGTCGAGCGGTTTCATTCCATATTCTTGCATGAGTTCCATTTCACGTACATTGTCGCCGTGCGTGAATACTCCCACATCTCCACCCATCACAATCGTCACACCAGATTCGAGAGCTGCTTTAAAGCTTTTTCGTTTCTGTACTATTCGCTCAGGTTCGGAATCCTGTCCTTTTTTCCAGCCCCGGTACTGACTGATAGCATCACTAGCGGCTAAGGTGGGGCAATACGCAACGCCTTTGCTTTTCATCAATCGAAATAACTCAAGCGTCCCGACGTCTCCGTGTTCGATGGTTTTGCAACCGCCCAGAATCGCTCGTCGTATGCCTTCTTCGGTAGACGCGTGAGCAATGACTGAACGTCCCGACGAGGCCGCTACTTTCACCATTAACTCGATTTCCTCCTGGAGAAAGGTTGGCTTAGCCTCACCCATGAGTCCCCAGCGGTAATCCGCGTAAATTTTTACAACATCAATACCGCGGCCAATTTGTCCGCGTACGGCCTGAATGAGTCGATCCTGTCCATCTGCTTCTTCGGCTCCCTGCGGTACGTTAGTGCGGGTGTTGTAGCCTTTGGGTCCATAACTACCCGTAGCGATCAGGGCCCGGCCTACCGTAATCATGCGAGGGCCGGGAATGATACCTTTCTCGATGGTTTGTTTTAGCCCAACGTCATCAAAATCAGCTCCTTCGGTACCCAAATCCCGTACGGTCGTAAAACCCGCCAGTAACGTTTTTTCGGCGTGTACAACGGCCCGGGCGGCCCGTTCCATTGGCGATTCCCGTAATACCTGATCGTCCCAGGAAGTCTCGTTATACGGATGCAGAAACAGATGCGAATGGCCTTCGATCAATCCCGGCAGTAAGGTTTGATTTTTCAGTACGATAACCTCGGCTCCGGCGGGCGGCTGCAAGTTGGGTCCTACGGCAATAATCTGATTGCCGGTTACCAGTACCTGCCAGCCCGTATGCACGTCCGTTCCGTCAAATACGCGGTCTGGAATGAGTACGAACGACGATTGGGCCTGACTCAGCGACGTAGTCAGGAAGAGAAGAGCGAGTAATTTTCTAAACATGGTGGAAGTAACGAGCGGTGGTACGAATGTTCGAAAATAATTGAATCGCTTCGTATTTCCCGTTACATACCTAAAAGCCCGAATCCAGAATGAATCCGGTTTCGGGCTTTTGTACTGCTATAAATCAAAGATTAACTTACTTCAGATTCTTCAAATCCACCAGATCCATATCGGTGTACGTATAGTTTTCTCCGGCCATTGCCCAGATGAAAGAATAGTTCGACGTACCCGCTCCCGAGTGAATGGACCACGGCGGCGATAAGATCGCCTGATAGTTGTTCACCAGCAAGTGCCGGGTCTGTTGGGGTTCCCCCATAAAGTGGAAAACCCGCTGATTTTCGGGAACGTCAAAATAGAAATACGCTTCCATCCGACGATCGTGTACGTGAGCCGGAATGGTATTCCAGATGCTACCTGTACTAAGAATCGTAAGGCCCATAACCAGCTGGCAGGACTCCAGACCTTCCGCGTGAATGTATTTGTAAATCGTCCGTTCATTGGCCGTTTCTTTCGAACCAGCGTTGACGGGCGAAGCTCCTTCTTTCGTCAGTTTGGCATTGGGGCAAATCCGGTGAGCGGGTGTTGAAGCCAGGTAAAATACCGCAGGCTGAGCCGGATCAGCACTGGCAAAGGTTACATTCATTGTGCCTTTACCCAGGTACAACGCTTCGTATTTGCTAAGCTCGTAGCGTTCTTCGTTGGCCGAAACGATGCCCGGGCCACCAACGTTGATGATACCCAGTTCGCGGCGTTCGAGGAAGTAGTTGGCACGTAATTCGTCGTAGGTAGGTAGTGAAATTTCCTGACTAACGGGTTTCACGCCTCCCACAATAAAACGGTCATAGTGCGAATACGTAAACTGGATTTGATCGTCGGCAATGACGTTCTCTACCAGGAATTGTTCCCGCAAACGGTCGGTATCATAATGCCGAACGTCATCAGGGTGGTGTGCATAGCGAGTCTGCATGAGTAGAATAATAATGGCTTCAGAATATGAAATAGACGAGAATCAAGCATTCGTACCCTTCAATTCCCAAAGAAGCGAACCAATCCTGACTATCTTTGTTTTCAGTTTAGGTTTCAGCGTTTAGGGTTTAGAGTTTCAGCGTGCCTAGCACATCGCTTGTGTTCATTATGCAGATAATCAATGATTAAAGGATTGATTCTTTCGTTTTTTAATCATTAGCGAAACTTTTGACCCAAAACCCAAAACCCAAAACTCACAACTCATTAACAAGATATCCATTGAAATCCCTCGCTTATCTCAATAAATACCTCTGGAAGTACAAGGGTACCCTGTTTTTGGGGACATTGTTTACCATTATTTCCAACCTTTTTGGGATTATTCCCGCCCAGATTGTCCGGCATTCGCTGGACCTGGTAAAGGAAACACTGGATTTGTACTTCCTCTTCGATGGCACCAAGGTACAGGCCAATATCTACCAGGATTTCTCGTATAACATTCTCATTTACGGTCTGCTCATTCTGGCGATGGCCTTACTGAAAGGAGTATTCCTTTTTCTGGTTCGGCAAACGCTCATTGTTATGTCCCGCCTGATTGAGTATGATCTGAAGAATGAGATTTATAATCACTACCAAACCCTCCCCCTGAGTTTTTACCGTCGGCACAACACGGGTGATCTGATGGCCCGTATCTCCGAGGACGTCTCAAAAGTACGGATGTACGTAGGCCCCAGTATTATGTACGGACTCAACCTGATTACGCTGTTCATCATGGTAATCAGCTACATGGTATCCGTTAGTCCGCACCTAACTTTTTATGTGCTGTTGCCCTTACCAATACTTTCGATCAGTATCTTCTTCGTGTCGAGCGTTATGAACAAACGTTCGGAAGAAATTCAGCGGAATCTGTCTCAGCTTTCCACCAATGCCCAGGAAGCCTTTTCCGGCATCCGGGTACTGAAAGCGTATGTACAGGAAACGTTCTCCACCCGGCAGTTTGAAAAGCAATCCGAAAGCTACCGTAATAAATCCCTGAGTCTGACAAAAGTAGACTCCATGTTTACCCCACTGATTTTTGTTTTGGTGGGCTTATCGAACATTCTTTGCGTATACGTGGGGGGGCAGGAAGTGATTGCGGGCCGATTGACGCCTGGTAACATTGCCGAGTTTCTGATTTACGTGAACATGCTGACCTGGCCCGTAACGGCTCTGGGCTGGACGACCTCGCAAATCCAGCGGGCAGCGGCTTCGCAGGAACGGATCAATGAGTTTCTGAATCAGAAAACGGACCTGATTTCTACGGAAAATCTGGAGAAAGAAATTGCGGGTGATGTGGAGTTTAAACACGTCACGTTCATTTACCCGGATTCGGGGATTGTGGCTTTGAAAAATTTCAACCTCCGCATCAAGGCGGGAGAAACTGTAGCAATCCTGGGCGGTACGGGTTCGGGTAAGAGTACGCTGGCCAGTTTACTCACGCGGATGTACGACGCTTCTTCGGGAGATATTCTGATTGACCAAACACCGATTCAATCGTATCAGATTCCGGCCTTACGTCGTCAGATGGGTTACGTACCGCAGGATGTCTTTTTGTTCTCGGATACAATTTCCAACAACGTTCGCTTTGGCTTGCCGGATCTTTCGCAGGAAAAAGTAGTTCAGGCGGTTCGGGATGCGGACTTGTACGCGAACATCGTAGACTTCCCCGAAGGATTCGACACCAAAATTGGTGAACGCGGGATTACGCTTTCCGGTGGACAGAAACAACGCCTCAGTATCGCCCGAGCCGTTGCTCGTGAACCTAAAATTTTGATTCTGGATGACTGCTTATCGGCGGTGGATACCCAAACGGAAGCGACGATTCTCAATAACTTAAAAGGCATCATGGCGAACCGCACCTCGGTCATTATCAGTCACCGGGTTTCTTCGGCTAAACTGGCCGATCAAATTGTACTGCTTGATGACGGTGCCATTGTGGAACAGGGTACGCACGAAGAATTGATGAAGCGAAATGGAGCGTATCGGGAACTTTACGAGAAACAGCTACAAGGTGAAGAGGCTTAAGCGAACGCCTGTACGGCCTGCCATACGCCCAATAAGATGAAGCCCCAACCCGTCAGTAACCGGATGGTTTGGGGCTGAATTTTATCCAGAATTCGCTCTCGATTTACCGAAGTTAGTTTGGCATACAGGTAGTTCATCGCAAATGAACCTCCCGTAGCTCCGATAATGAAAAACAGCTCGTGTCCAAACGAGTCCAGCGATAAGCCCGGCTTGCTATTGAACCATACCGTAGTGACCAGCCAAAAGGGTACCAACTGCGGATTGCACAAGTTCAACACCATGGCTTTCGTAAAAGCCGATCGATTGGCGGGCGATGCACTTTCCTGCTGCTCTACGTCAGGAGTTGACTTCTTTTGCAAGGTCAGAAATCCGATGATCAGCAGTATGGGAATAACCGACCATTGAAACCAGATCAGTACATCGGGTACCTGCTGCAACCAGCGAAAGCTGTAAATGGCCAGTGCACTGCCCAGTATCTCAGGTAAAGATGCTCCTACGGCAGCCCATATGCCTACCCGCAGGTTTTTTTGCATGACTACCTGCACAATACTAAGCTTGACCGGGCCTGGGTAAATCGAACCCAGACAACCGATGATAAAGGTTACTGTAAAAATCCATAAAATTTTCATGATGGTCTGGGCTGAGAGGTGGGTATTCTCGCAACCCTAGGTAGGTCTATTTGTCAAAAAGGTATTCCAGACCACCTTCCTTAATTCCACCAGTATAGGAAAGTCTGCCAAAGGCCTACGGCAATAAACAGTAGACCGATGATTCGTTCCATCCACTCAATCTTAATGTGTTTGAGCAGTTGGTTTTCGTAGCGTAAGGCCAATTTTGCGTAACTGAATTGCAAGGCGAAAGCCCCTAAACTGGCTCCCATGACAAAGCCTAACTCATGCCAGCCGGATTGTACTTTGAGCCAGTAGTAAGCCTGGTAGTTGAGTAGAATGGCAAACCAGTACAAAGGCAGTTGTCCATTCAAAAAAGACAGAAATAAGCCCTTGGCAAAGGCCCAGCGGGGTGTACCAGATTGGGGAAGCTCTTGCTGAGTATTGGGTTTTCGTAGTAACGCAGCGATGCCTAGAAGAAACAAAACTGGAATGACCAGTAATTGAAGTGATTTAAGCCAACTGGGGTAACGCTCAACAAATTGCACGCCCTGCAAAGCCAAGTACCCGTACGGAATTTCAACCACTGCTCCACCCAAACCTATCCACAAAGCAGCGTAGAAATTTTTCCTCAATACGGCTTGTATAACCGATAGGTTTACCGGCCCTGGATGGACCGATCCCAAAAAGCTGATGGCAAAAGTTACGAGAAAAATACAGGCTGTTTTCAAGGGAAAATCAAATCAGCCCCAAAAATAAAAAGATCGCCAGCAACCAGCGATCTTCAGGTACAAGTAGTTCAGTAAGTTTATGCCTTCAGGGATTTCGCTACGCGAACGGCTTCCGTAATTTTATCGGCAATAGCCTGCCATTCATTCGCTTCTACCAGTGATTTGGGGAAAAGCTGTGAACCAATTCCGACACCGCGTGCCCCTGCATCGAACCAGCTTTTTAGGCTAGCTTCGGTGGGTTCTACGCCGCCCGTTACCACAATATCCGTCCAGGGCATAGGGCCTTTGATGGCTTTCACAAAATCGGGTGAGGACGCTTGGCCGGGAAATAACTTGACAATTTCCGCTCCCCACTCTTCGGCTTTGGAGATTTCTGAAAGGGTAAAGCAACCCGGCATCCAGGCAATTTTCCGGCGGTTACAGGTAATAGCCACATCCTGATGTAATACCGGAGCTACTACAAAATCCGCCCCTAGCTGAATGAACAGCGTAGCCGAAGCCGCATCCACAATGGTACCCGCTCCTACAACTAGATCAGGGAAGTTTTTCTTACCAAATTTCCGCAGTTCGGAGTACGTTTCATGAGCGTAATCACCACGGTTCGTGAATTCACAAATCCGAATTCCCCCTTCGTAGCAGGCCGTCAGTATTTTCTTCGCTACTTCTAAATCATTATGGTGGAAAATCGGCATAATCGGATTTTCCAGTAAGGTTTGATAAACCTGCAAACGAGTGAAACTTGCCATGTAGAGTTTTGAGTTTGGTGTTTAGGGTTTAGCGTTCGATATGCTCCAAACCTTTCGCCCTTTCTACTACCTCAGTTATCCTAATTACTTTTAATGCTGTCAGCGTTTCAGCTAAGGCAGAATTTTGACTGATCCATTGTGATATCTAACCCAAAACTCTAAACCCTAAACGCTAACTGTACC
The DNA here is from genome assembly GCF_002943425.1 of Siphonobacter curvatus. Classification (NCBI taxonomy): domain Bacteria; kingdom Pseudomonadati; phylum Bacteroidota; class Cytophagia; order Cytophagales; family Cytophagaceae; genus Siphonobacter; species Siphonobacter curvatus. The sequence goes on along the minus strand of NZ_PTRA01000001.1, from coordinate 463,186 downwards.
TATCGACTCAGCCGTCCGCTCGTATCGCCGCTCATGACGGTTTCGATTTCGGCTACGGAGGCCAGATTGAAATCGCCTTCGATGCTGTGTTTTAATGCGGAAGCCGCCGTCGCAAAATCGATGGATTTCTGATCGGAAAAGCCTTGAATTTGCCCGTAAATGAACCCCGCCAGGAAAGCATCTCCCCCACCGATCCGGTCCACCATCGGTACCATCTCGTGCGTCATGGTCTGTACGAGGTCTTCGCCATTCCAGCAACGTCCCTGCAGGGTGTTGTGCGAAGCCGAAAGGGAGCCCCGTTTGGTATTGATGATCTTTTTGACGCGGGGAAACTTCTCCTGAATCTGCCGGCAAACGGCAATAAAGCCTTTTTCCTGCGTTTTGGGCGTAATGTCAAATAACTCCTCCGCGTCGCCTTTTCCACAAACAATTACATCGCAACCGGCCGTTAGCTCCGTCATGACTTCAGCCGCGGTAGAGCCCCATTTCCAGAGGTTTTTCCGGGAATTGACATCTGCCGAAACCGTAATCCCCATCCGATTCGCTACGGCAATGGCATCGCGACAGGCCTGAGCAGCTCCTTCGGAAATCGCCGGGGCAATACCCGTAAAGTGAAACCACTGAGCATCCGCCAGGATACGCTCCCAATCGAGTTCCTTCGGGTCAAGCTGAGCAAAGGCTGAATTCGTACGATCGTAAATGATACGGCTGGCCCGCATCATGGCTCCGGTTTCCAGGAAATAAGTACCAATACGATCTCCGCCGTATACAATATCCTGCGTTTCCACGCCATACCGACGGTAGGCCGCCGCAGCGGCGTATCCCCAATCGTTATCGGGAAACCGGGTTACGTGACTGGCGGGAATGCCGAGGTACGCCAGAGCGGCTGCCACGTTGGCTTCTCCACCACCGAAATTCACATTTAGACTTGTAGTCTGAACAAAACGGGCGAAGCCCGGCGTACTGAGCCGGAGCATAACCTCGCCAAAAGTGACAACTTTTTTCATGTAGGGTAGCAATCCTTGGGACAGGTACTGAAAGAATTTAGTAGGAGCCTAACTCTGCTTTCGACCCAAACGGATACTAAATCCTTTTCTGATATAGACAAAAGACGTTAGGAAGGGATAGATACCCCGACTTACCGGGAGAATCGAGTAATAGATTTATGAAGATTCCATTCCCCAGATTCATTTCGTCGGGTAAATACAACGGACCAGACCCAATGGTACTTACCCGACGAACAATACACTTCCCCAATAAACAGCGTATTAGGCTATTGACTCCACTCCGTAGGCGTACGGTCCCAGCGGTGATTTTTGAGTTCGTCCAGTAATTCCGTAGAAAGGCCTTTGCCATCGGCAGTAGCCATATTAGCTTCGACATTACGGATTTTTCGCATCCCCGGAATGATCGTTCCAACGTCGGGATTGCTCAAGATAAAGCGTAAAGCCATTTCGGGCAGGTTCATTCCTTCCGGGATCAACGGTTTCAATGCTTCGGCGTGATCGACGCTGGCATTCAGGTTTTCGGGAACGAAGTAGGTCGAACGCCAGTCGTCTGCCGGGAACGTAGTATCCTTGGTCAGATTACCCGTTAGGGTGCCTTCATCGAAAGGTACCCGAGCGATTACAGCGACGTCAAGTTCCTTACAAAGCGGAAACAGGTTATCTTCCGGAGCCTGATCGAAAATGTTATAAATCACCTGTACCGATGAAATCAATCCCGTACGCAGGGTTTGCAGTACGTTATCCGGCTCCCAACGATTCACCGAAATGCCCCAATGAGCCACTTTCCCCTCTTTTGTCAGTTTTTCAACGACTTCTTTCCAGTCATCCTGATCAGCCCAGGCGTCTTCCCAGACGTGAAACTGTTGCAGGTCAATCTGTTCAACCTTCAGGTTTTTCAGACTTTTTTCGGTGTATTCAATGATGTGTTCGGCCGGAAAGCATTCACTCAGCGTATAGTCCGGTTTGGAAGGCCACTTGAAGTTTTTGGGTGGAATTTTCGTAGCTGCGTACAATCGTTTTTCGGGGTTTCGTTTCAACAACTCCCCTAAAATTTCTTCGCTTTTACCTGCTCCGTATCCCCAGGCGGTATCGAAAAAGTTGCAGCCTAATTCTACCGAGCGATCCAGCGAGCGATTCACTTCTTCAATATCGGAACCCGTCCAGCCCGCGAGCCCCCACATGCCGTAACCCATCTCGGAAACCTTCCAGTCGGTACGGCCAAATCTGCGGTAATTCATAGTTACAAAGAGGTTATGATCAACGTATAGTGATCCGTAAGTTTTTTCAAAGGTATACAGGTTTACGGGTAAAAACTGCGTTAGCTACGTTTTCAACGCGTCAATCTTTCACTCGCTCATCCAGTCGGGTGTGATTCTACCGTAGAGGTCTTTTACGGAACCAAAACCAATGACATCCTGCAGGGGTGGGTTCTCGGAAACTTCAGCTCCCCGCATGACTTTTCGGGACCCGTGTTTATCGCGAAGTTCGTAGTATACTTTCCGGAGTTTATCCTTTCGCACGTTGTCTTCAAACAACTGATACTGCACCAACTGATCGGGAATAAACTGATGTACGCCAATTCCGAGGGCTACCAATCCGGAATTGAACAGCGATTCGGAGGAGTGATTCCACTGGGCCTTGGTTTGAGCCCGTTTCAGTACTAGATTAAATAAAGCTACACCATCCTGCACGGGCGTTTGAAATTGCATATCATCCTGATAGGTTCGGCCTTCCTCGTATTTAGCCCAGAAATGGGCCGTTTTACAGAAGACGCTTTGCTGTACCGTCCGACGCTCCAAGGTCTGGCAAAGCATAAACAGAATCTGCTGCAAGATCTCAGGCGACCGCCGCTGGCTGCGTGAGAGCTGCCGCATAGCCTGCATGCTCTTGTAAGCAGAAGTGTACTCGGTATCGACTTCGTAGAAATTAAGTCGCAGATGCCAGTGCCAGCCTACAATACTGCGACAGGCCGCCCGCAAAAACTCCGGATCCGCGTAGCGAAGCTGGAGGGGCGTTTCAATCCCGGCCTTTTGTAGACGTTGGGCCATGCCGTGACCGATACCGGGCAAATCCGTCAGTTCAAGCTGACTGAGAATTAAATCAATGTTACCAGGAGAAATAACCGTTAGTCCATTCGGCTTGATTAAATCCGAACCCAGTTTGGCCAGAAATGCATTAGGGGCAATGCCAATCGAACACTGTAGATAATCGCCTACTTCCTGATGAATGGCTTTTTTAATGGCCCGGGCTACGGGTTCGAGATCGTGGTAGATAAGTCGATGATTACTTAAAATGACGATGGCTTCGTCGATACTCCGGGGGATAACCTGATCCGAAAACCGGCGTAGTATCTGCATAATCTTCGTGTGGTAGTCACGGTACTTGTCCGGCGTAGTCGTGAGTGGCACTAGTTCCGGACACAGGCGTACGGCTTCATTCAATCGCATCCCTAACTTAATCCCACGTTTTTTTGCCTCGATGGAGGGAGCAATGACACAGCCGTATTCACCCGTATACACGCATACCGCCACAGGTCGTCCCCGCAGGTAGAAATTGTCCTGCTGTTCACAACTGGCAAAAAAACTGTTCATATCCACGAACAGTACGGCCGCTCCAGGAGGTATACTGAATTCGTTCATAGACTCAAATTCAGTATTTTATAATTAAAAAAACAAATGTTTTGGACAAATTTTAAAGCCAAAATAAAGCTTTTAAAAATCTATTGAATAAAAAATATATACATTTTATATACTTTGTCTGGTTTTATTATACAGATTTATGGATTTTGACAACTCTCTCGTTCATAGAGTCAGAAATAGCTAAGCCGATTTCAACAAAAAAGGTCGCCCGAATGAGCGACCTTTTTCTTCACTGAAACTTAATTTTATACCGTAAAATTATCGGCCCATTTATAGGCTTCAATCAGCTTCTTCTCGCCTTCCGCTCCCCCTACCGAAATGCCGTGTTCCATACCGAAAATGAAATCCCGATTGGTTGCTTTCATTTTTTTGTAGATGTGCTTGAAGATATTCTGGTAATTGATTTCACCGGAGCCGGGTTCGTTGCGGCCGGGGTTGTCGCCCATCTGGAAGTATCCGATTTCATTCCAGGCCCAGTCGATGTGCGGAATAATATGCCCTTCGTTTTTCTGCATGTGGTAAATGTCAAACAAAATTTTGCAGGAAGGACTATTGACAGCCCGGCAGATTTCGTACGTCTGGTCGGAAGTTCTCAGATACAGATCGGGTGTATCGCTCAAGGGCTCCAGTACCATAATCAATCCGTGCGGTTCGAGCATTTCGGCGCCCCGACGTAAGGCATCGATCACGTTACCCGTCTGGATACCCATAGGAAGATTACGCTGAAAATCGCCCGGTACTACTGTCGTGTATTTCGTACGGCAACGCTTGGCTACTTCAATGGCATTCTGACAACCCTTTAGGAAAATATCCAGGTGTTCTTTCTTGCCCGCAGCCAGGGTGTTGGCTCCATTGCCCCCTTTGTGCAGGACAAACACGCCCATTTCCATACCTAGCTTATTGAGCAAATCCCCCATTTTGGTTTGCTCTTCGGCCGGGCGGCCCGTCATACCGTTGTCCTCCAAAGCCCTGAAGCCCTGGTCGGCCATAAACTCAATCTGTTTGTATAGGTCTTTGCCCCCTAGGTTATCAAACATCCCTAAGTGCGGAGCGTACCTGAGCTTAAACGTATTTTTGGGGGGAGCAGCAGTTACCCGCGATAAACCGCCTAAAGCCGCCACTCCGGCGGCGGCAGATAAATTCTTAACGAACGTTCGACGTAGCATGTCTTGTAGTTAGAGGCATTGATTACTCGCAAAAAAACGAAACCCTGACCGCAACTAAAACATTCGGGTGACTTTTCGGAAAAGAATTTGTGGGTTAAGCTGTGGATTTCGAGCTCTTACTATCTATCAAGCAGCTAAGCGATTTATTGAAGAATCGTTCGTTGAAGCTATTCTGTATGCTAAACTGGCTCTTTTCGATGAACCTATCCAGCGTAAACAACAGTTAATCACTGCCTATTTTTCAAAGAAAGAACCACTATTTACAAGTTTTTGAGTGCTCAGTTATTCTTTCAGCAACGCTTTTCCGTAGATATAGGCTCTAATTCATTGGTTTAGATTTAGTCATATCCCTGATCAAAACAATCCATGCATGGTTTGACTACAAGTGTAATAGAGGGCTTATTAAACCTCTGCTTTACACTTGTATCCAACTAAGTATGCCAATTTTCTGGGCAATCTTTTGAAGTACCAATGACAAGCCTTTACAGGAAAGTACTTATTTTTGACACTGCGGTTTTAAGGAAGAGATGTATTCTATGGAACTAAAGAGACGTTTTGACCGTTTTTTAATAATGCTATAAATGATTATCCACCTTCGCCATTGATGCAAAAGTAGTTTCACCAACCAAACGAACACTCAATGAACAAGTCCCTAACGTTAGTGGCCGTGACGGCCCTAGTACTTGCGTTATCCTTTGGATTTATCAACCCATTTTCTTCCTTTACTACTGAGAAAAAAGCTCCCATTGTAGCTACCAAGACGATTGCTCCTGAACAGGAATGGGTTAGTCTGTATGAATCGCTAAAATTAGATTCTTTGGGTTTATCCTCTGAAGCATTCCATTACGCCTGGTACGGTTTTCAGCAAATGAAACTCGAACAGCCCGTGATCGCCATTGCTGATTTTAGCCAGTCTTCCCGTAACAAACGGTTATACGTAATCGATTTGCTAAAAAAGGAACTCATTTATAATACCTACGTGGCTCATGGTATGAATTCGGGTCAGGAATTCGCTCAGCGGTTTTCTAACAACGATTCCTCACACCAATCTAGTCTGGGTTTTTACCGGACTTTGGGCACGTATCAGGGCAAACATGGCCTTTCGCTTAAACTGGAAGGCCTGGAAAAAGGTATCAACGATCACGTTTACAGCCGGGCTATTGTGATGCACGGAGCTGATTACGTAAGCGAGTCTTTTATTAAGCAAACGGGCCGGTTGGGCCGTAGCCAGGGTTGCCCAGCCGTTTCGTACGCTGATCATAAAATTTTGATCAACTTATTGAAAGGCGGAGCAGGCTTGTTTTTGTACTCAAATAATGAGAGTTACCTAAAACAATCTCACCTGCTGGCAGGCATTGGTCAAACGGATCATCGAGCGGAAATTGCTTCTGATTTATCCCATCCGTACACGTCATTGTAATACACTAGCTGACCTTTATCATTAATATCCGCTCCCAGGTACAGTAAGAAGACGGGTACTTTAGGTGATAAAGAATAGTACGTTGGAGGCAACGCTTCTGATCCAGTTTCATCCAGCGAATCGCTTTCTAATAATTGTTTTCCAGCCATAAAATTGGCTAAATCCGTTGGTCGTTGCACCCGAACGCAACCATGACTCCGCCAGCGTTGCTCTTTGGCAAACAGGTAGCGGGCATTGGTATCGTGCAGGTAAATGGCCAGCGGATTTTTCAGTTCTACCTTCAGTAATCCCAGCGAATTATCCGCACCGGTATCCTGACGAAGCCGATAGGGAAATCGATCTACGGACAAGGCTTGCCAATCAACCGACTCTGGATCTACGGTATTTCCTTTTTTGTCGATGACTTCAATGTTGTTGTTTTCCAAAAACGCTACATTGTTCTGGATCTTAGGCAACATCTCTTTAACGGCAATACTTCGGGGCACATTCCAGTACGGGTGCGTAATAACTTGTGTGGCGTAGGTATCCATAGGTGGCGTAGCTTTATCTTTCTTACCCGCTACGACCCGCATCTGCAAGGCTTCTTTACCCGACGAATCCATACCAACTAAATACGCTCCACGGATATTTACTAGTACTAATCGGGTAGCATCTTTAGCTTGACGATGTACCCAGCGATACGCATTCATGGATTCTGCCACCAACTGGGCACTGTCGAGCTTATTATCCTCCGTCATTAATCGCGTATACTCTTTTTTCAACTGTTGGTACGCTGGATAACTTGGTTCCAATGACTTTAAAGCGTCTTCTACGGCTACTCCCTGAACAATACTCCAACCTGCCGTCCGAACGGCGGCGGAATCAATGGGCTGTACCTGTTCGATGTATTTAATGTACTTAGGTTTATGACCAAACCCGATCTCTGCCAGTAAACTGAACGTGGAGCTCTCGGGCGAGTCAAAGGCATCGGTTTTAATCCCGTTCTGGCGGGCGTATTGCAGAATATGATCGTGTACTTCTTGATCGCTTAACTCTTGATTCAGAGCTTCGTCAGTACGCTCTGAAGCCTGTTCGTATTTTTTCTTACAGGAAACTAAATTCAGTATCAGCGTACATAAGATCAAGGATAGGCTAATTCGCGACAGTCGTTTCATGGCTCTCATAACAATGTTCATGATAGGGTATGAAATAGTTATGCTAGCTCAAATTCGGACATTACTCATTGATAATCAGCAATTCTTCATTCAGTCGAACACCGATTTACGTAGATATTTTTCCCCAATTGTCTAACTTGCACTAGATTTCTTTATGAATCAATCGACACCGGATACAGCTGCTGATATAGCTGGAACACACGGTTTCGAAGTTCTTCCTGCAAAGAAACTGGGCTAACAATCCGGGCTTTTTCGGCAAACAATAAAAACCAGCGGACGAACATATCGGGCCAGGCCGAAACGAAGGTCATTTCAATCCATTCCCCCCGGTCCATTTGTTCAACGAAGCCGTACACGAATTTTTGTCGGTCAATGTATTTCAGTACTTCCCGATCAACTTCAATCACAATGGTATGCAACTTTTGCTGGGCGGTAATTTTATTGAGGTAGTCTTTTAGTACTGGATGCTCGGTACTGAAAGGTAATGCAGTGGGCTGTACGGAAACGAGGCGATCGACGCGGAAATCGCGGTAATCATTCCGCAAGCGACAGAATGCGATGACATGCCAATGCTCGTAGGCGAAGAAGATACCAATGGGTTCGATGATGCGTTGCGTCGGTACTTCCGTACCAAAAGCCTGGTACTGCACTTGCAAACAACGTTGATCGGTAATGCTCTTCAGAATGGGATTTAAAAAGGCATTATCTGTCTCTTGTAGAAAGGAAGGAGAGGTGTGGCGGATTTCAATGTGCTGCTCCATGTGTTCGAGCAGTGATTTTTCGGTACTCTTTAGTACCGCCCGCACCTTGTACATAGCCGATCGGTAACTTTCGCGAATGGATTGATCCGTCAGTTTTTCGACCAGCTTTTCAGCGGTCAGGAAGGCCATGGCTTCCTCTTTAGTAAATATGACCGGCGGCAGACGGTATCCATCCATGATGGAATAGCCCACACCCGCTTCGCCTAGGATAGGTACTCCCGCTTCGCACAAGGTACTGATGTCGCGGTAAACGGTCCGGAGGCTGATCCCAAAACGTTCGGCAATGTCCTGGGCTTTTACAATGCGGCGGGATTGCAATTGAATTAGAATGGCCGTTACACGATCGATACGGTTCATGGCAACAAAGGGGCTTGGCTGAAAAAAAAAGGATTGATTCGATGAACCAATCCTTTACTCAAAGATACTATCCTCCGCTGAATCCCGATAGAAGAGGTGATTTATTCCTGCATGAGCCGAACGAGTTCGTTTATCGTCCGCCAGTTGCGGGTGGTCGCGGTTACTTTCAGTTTCGTTTCAAAAAACGTATTCGATAGCTTCGTATTTCCGTAGCCTTTGGGACAGCTCAGATAAACTTCCTGAGCTAAAAGCTGGAACCATTCCGGCTGTAGATCAAGCTTCTGTAATGCTTCAATCCGAGCTGGATCAGGTTGCTTAGCCAGGAAGGTTACGTACCAGGACTGCGACTCTTCTGGATTGGGAAAAGGCTTTTTAGCAATCACCTCCTGTAGTTCATCCAGCGTACGTACGAGTACCGATACTTGAAAGCCATACTTCTCCAAAATCTTCTGCTGAATCTCTTCGACCAGAATCTCGCGATTGGTTTGATTTGTTTCGAAGATGACATTTCCGCTTTGGATGTACGTTTGCACTCGGCTCAGCGGTAATTCTTCGTACAGGGCTTTCAATTCCTTCATGGGAATCTTCTTCTGTCCGCTTACATTAATTCCTCTAAGTAACGATACAAAAAGAGCCATTAGGCGTGCGGCATTTTAGCAGCCAGTACGTTCACCTGCTCAATAACCGGTGGACTCGCCAGTAGTTCAGCCGCGTTAGCGATCAGGGCCTCGGCGATTTCACCCGATAAGTGAGCCTGACGACCTTTTTCGTGCGGGAACGTATCAAAAATCCCGAAGGTTGATGGACTGATTTGAATAGCGTACCAACTGATCGTTTCCGTTTCTTCCTCCGCTAAATGTAAAGCCGCCTGAATAAAATCAGCGACTTCCTGCTCTTTTCCGGGTTTTGCTTCCAGGCGAACTAATAAAGCAACATTTACCATAATAAATTGACGATAGCGTTAAAATCAATGATAGTGAGTAACACAAATAACTTAAATAATTAGCAGTTTTTTATAGACTCTTTGAATTTATAAGTCTATACGTTACAGAAAATTGCTTAGGAAATGACTGCTTCATTTCGTGCTTTTCTTTTTAATAGTACCTATGCAATTTTGCAGACGGCTGCGTCTGTTGGTTCTTTATAAAAATACCGTACTTTCAGCACCGAGTTTGTCCCATTTTCATTTTTATATCTGCCTGAATCCGCGTATTTTACAGCCAGTCGACTCGTTTACTAACCGCTTCGCTCTCTTGACTTCCATTTCTAAACGTAGGCTTAAGGCCATCTTTGGCGGTTCCGTTGGTAATCTAGTGGAATGGTACGACTGGTATACTTACTCAGCTTTTGCCCTGTACTTTTCATCGGCCTTTTTTCCTTTGGGTGATCCTACCGCCCAACTACTGAATACGGCAGGGATTTTTGCCATTGGCTTTCTGATGCGGCCCATTGGGGGCTGGCTCTTTGGTACCCTGGCTGATCGTCTGGGGCGTAAACGTTCCATGACGCTCTCGGTCTTATTGATGTCCTTGGGTTCACTCCTCATTGCCGTCACTCCCACCTACCGGCAGATCGGACTGCTGGCTCCGGCCCTGCTGGTACTGGCCCGCTTGCTGCAGGGGCTTAGCGTGGGCGGCGAATATGGGGTATCAGCCACCTATTTGAGCGAAATGGCTACGGCCCATCGACGGGGCTTTTATTCGAGTTTCCAGTACGTGACGCTCATTGGTGGTCAGTTGATGGCATTGGGTATTCAGTTGATCTTACAAAAGCTTTTGCTTACGGAAGAACAAATTCACGCCTGGGGCTGGCGTATTCCTTTTGTGATTGGAGCCCTGCTTTCAGTGATTGCTCTGTACCTACGGCAACATCTGGATGAAACCCGAGCCTTTGAAGAGGCTTCCCAACAACGAAAAAAGGGGAGCGTAGGAGAATTGCTCCGACATCCGAAGGCCGTCCTGACCGTCGTTGGACTCACGTCAGGGGTACGCTGGCTTTTTACACCTACACCACGTACATGCAAAAGTTTCTGGTGAATACGGTACACTTGAGCAAAAGTGAATCGACGCTCATTTCTTTTCTCTCTTTATTGATTTTTGCATTGCTTCAACCACTCTTTGGCCTGTTGTCTGATTACATAGGTCGTCGTCCACTTCTGCTGGGTTTTGGTATACTGGGTACGCTCGGCACGGTACCCCTGCTTACGGCTCTGAGTCACGCATCGGGGCAATGGCAAGCCTTTATACTCTTATTAGTAGCTTTGCTCATTGTGAGTGGCTATACGAGCATCAACGCAGTCGTTAAAGCGGAGCTGTTTCCCGCGGAAATCCGGGCTCTGGGGGTGGGCCTGCCTTACGCATTGGCGGTTGCCCTTTTCGGCGGAACGGCTGAATACATAGCCTTGCTCTTCAAAAACCTGGGACACGAATCGTACTTCTACTGGTATGTTACCGGAGCCATTTTTACTTCCTTACTGGTGTATGTATTCATGAAAGATACCAAATACACGTCTAAATTGAACGCCGAAACGGATGGCTAGAATTATTTGATTCATGTTGAGTGCGTAACCATTCCAGAGTAAAATAACGTATAGATTCCATTCTTCGTCTTTTAAGCGTAAGCGGCAACTAGGATTGCCGTAGTAGTTCACCTTTCCCATCAAACCATGCCGAAACGCTATCTGCTCAGCCTTTTTCTAGTATTCACCCTATGTTCTGTTCATTCACAAACGGTCATTCTCAACGAACGGGCTCGTGCGGCTACGATTGATGATGTACTGGAAGATCGTCTGGAAAACCTGTTACCGCGTTTGATGCGTCGGGAAGGTATTGATCTCTGGGTATTAATCTCGCGGGAATACAACGAAGACCCGGTCATGCGAACCATGCTACCGAGTACCTGGCTTTCGGCCCGCCGCCGTACCATTATGGTTTTCTATGATCCGGGAGCGAACAAACCACTGGAAAAATTAGCCATTGCCCGCTATGACGTAGGTACGCTGCTGAAAGGGGAATGGGATCTGAGTGCCAATCCCGACCAGTGGGATGCGTTGGTGAAGGTGATTCAGCAAAAAAATCCGAAGAAAATCGGACTTAACTTTTCGCAGTACTTCGGCCATGCTGACGGTCTGACGTACACCGAACAGGGCGAGTTCATGAAAAAGTTACCCAAAGCATTTCATGACCGTATTCAGTCGGCCGACCGGCTGGCCATCAGCTGGCTCGAAACCCGTACCGAAAAGGAAATGGTGCTGTACCCGATGATTTGTCGGCTTTCGCACGAGCTGATTGCAGAAGCGTTTTCGGAAAAAGTAATTCAGCCGGGCGTGACGACCACCGACGATGTGGTCTGGTACCTGCGGCAACGCGTAACGGATCTGGGGCTGGACACCTGGTTTCATCCCACCGTAGATATTCAGCGAGCCGATGATCAACGCTTCGATCACCTGCGAACGTTTTCCAAACGTCCCGGTACCCAGGTCATCTTGCCGGGCGATCTGTTGCACGTTGATTTTGGGATTACCTACCTACGTCTCAATACGGATCAGCAGCAACACGCCTACGTACTAAAGCCGGGGGAAACCGAAGTCCCGGAGTTTCTGAAAAAGGCTTTTCGTCAGGGCAATCGGCTGCAGGATATTTTAACGCAACGTTTTAAAGCCGGGAAAACCGGTAATGGAATGCTCGAAGAAGCCCTCAAACAGGCTGAAAGCGAGGGAATCATGGGTAGTATTTACTCGCACCCGATTGGGTTTCATGGCCATGCAGCCGGTCCCGCCATTGGGATGTGGGACAACCAGAAAAACGTAAAAGGTACGGGCGACTACCCGCTTTTTGAGCAGACGGGGTATTCCATTGAACTGAACGTAGCCGTACGCCTGGAAGAGTGGAATAAAACGGTTCGGATTATGCTCGAAGAAGACGGCTACTATGATGCTGGGGGGTTTCGGTACATCGACGGCCGACAAACGGAAATTTTCACCATTCCCCGCCGGGCTCCGCACTTGAAGTAAGTGGAGGGTTTCTAAAAAACACTCCACGCCTGAATTGTGTTACGTTGGCTAGTACTTTACTTGTTTTCCCATGAATGCCTTCCTGCAGAACTTATCACAATACATGCCGGATTATCTCTGGAATCTGTGCGTCATTGTCTTTTCGATCCTGATTGGCGTCATCCTGAAATACTTGGTCGTACCCGTCATCCGGAAGCTCACGGCCCGTGAACTGCCCTACTCCATTTTCCGCTCATCGATCCGGCATTTCAAGTCCATTCTGATTTTTCTGATTCCGTTACTCGTATTCAATACGCTCTTTCCACTCATGCACCTGGAACGAGCTTCCCGCGTAACGATCAACCGAATCCTTGAAATTTGCATTACCATTGCCTTCGCCGTTATTCTGATCAAGCTTGTTCGGGTACTGGAAGACTATCTATACCATTTCTTCGATTCCAATAAAATTGATAACCTCCGTGAACGGAAGCTGCGTACGCAGATTCAGTTCATCCGGAAATTCGTCATTTCGCTCATTATCATCTTATGCTCGGCAGCCGTACTGCTCAACTTTGAAAGCATGCGGAAGATCGGAGCTGGTTTGTTGACGGGCGTGGGGATTGGCGGTATCATCATTGGTTTTGCCGCCCAAAAGTCTCTGGGTAATCTGTTAGCTGGTTTTCAGATTGCGTTCACCCAACCCATCCGAATCGACGATGTAGTCATTGTGGAAGGCGAATGGGGAAAAGTAGAAGAAATTACCTTGACGTACGTCGTCGTCAACATCTGGGATAAACGCCGCCTGATTCTGCCCATTACGTATTTCATTGAAAAGCCTTTTCAGAACTGGACCCGTACTACCGCTGAAATTCTGGGCGTCGTGTTTATCTATACGGATTTCACCCTTCCCATCGAACCCGTTCGCCAAGAACTCAGTCGCTTATTACGCAGCAATTCGCTCTGGGATGGCAAGGTAGACGTATTGCAGGTAACAGACTTTACCGAACGCAGTATGCAGATTCGCTGTCTGATGAGCTGCCGTAACTCCGGCGATGCTTTTGATTTACGTTGTTACGTACGCGAACACCTGATTACGTTCATTCAGAACAACTACCCCGAGACGCTGGCCCGTACCCGGATTGTCCTGGAATCGCCGGACACCTCCAGCAGTAATCCCTTCTGATTCAATAGATAATAGGTCAGGCTGGAACGCTCCTTTTTGGATAGCAGGTCTGCACTTATCCTCTGACTTGTATGTGGATCGTATTCGCCTTGCTGGCGGCACTCTCGGCCGCTATTGTGGTTATTTTCTCAAAGATTGGAGTCAAGGACGTCGATTCAAATCTGGCCTTCGCTATTCAGTCCGTACTCATCATTATTGTAGCCTGGAGCGTAGTCGCCTGGCAAGGTAGCCTTAGTCAGGTTACCCGCATTGAACGTCGTACCTGGGTCTTTCTGATTTTAGCTGGCATCATTACCTGTCTTTCATCGCTGTTCAGCTTTCGGGCTCTCAAGCTCGGTGATGCAGGAAAGGTTTCGCCCATTACGAACCTTTCCTTCGTACTGGCTCTAATTTTCGGTATCGTTTTTCTGAAAGAAAAAATCAATTGGGTCGTAATTGCCGGAGCTGTACTCATGGCCATTGGCGGCGTTATGATTGCCACCGCCCGCGAGTAGTTACTGAATGAGCAGATCGCCGTGGCCCTTTCGAACACAGGTACCGTCGATGAACTTGTAGTACATCCGAATGGTATCCTTAGGAGCCGTAGCTTTTACATTGATCAGTGAAACGCCGGTGAAAACCGTGTCGCGGGAAAGAATTACTTTGAAATCCTGATCGACCAGTCGAATCTGTATGCGAGTTGCGGAATCTTTCTTTACATACAGGCTAAAAATACCATCGCTGGGATTGGGGTACGCGAATATGTTGTGCGTATGCGGAGTTGTGCATAAGGTTTCGTTAGTGGTTGAAAACAGCTTTTCCTCCTGTTCTACCCAGGTATCGTTGAATTTCCAGTCGGTTGAATCCGTACTGATAATGATGCCACTAGCATTGGTTCTGGTGATGCCGGTAAAGTAAATCTTTTTCGGTTGCTCAGGTTTTTCGATTTCTGGGTCTTTATCTTTTTTACAGGCAAAGAATACTAGGGCGAGTAGCAAGTAATGGAAGTTTTTCATGGTAGCGGAAAGGTTATGGGTTTAGAACCCGGGCTGAAACTAAGGGTATGCCTCTGGATTTACAAGTCAAATCGGTTTTACCTTCGTTCAGCCCTTCGCTTCCAGTAGCTACTTAATTACCGCTCTTTTAGCACCATATCAATGGTAATAGCGGTTGAAACAATCGCCATTTTCCTCCGATCTTCCACCACAGATTCGTTGATGGACACTACGTATTTGTCGGCGGAGGTAAATAGTTCCCGCATGGCTCCGTTCCATTTTTTAGAGATCGTCCCGATCACTTGCCCCTTGGGATCCGTAATCGTGAAATCCCAGGCTTTCCAGTCACCATTAATTTCCGCAACTACCTGCCCGTATTCATCCGTAATGATGAATCGAGGTTTGAAGAGTTTAAATTTCTGCTGAATTGAACCCAGCTTAACTCCCAGAGCATCGGTAATCGTAATGCTTGACATAAAAAAGGTCCAGCCCCGATGAATGGTGGTCTGTACAACGCCCTGGTTGTCCAAAATTTCGAGCGTAAACGGCATCATCTTTTTTATGTCGCCGAGTACGCGTAAAATCTTATGAAACGTAGAGACCCGCTGCTGAATCAGGCCCATCGCTTCACCCGTATCACTAAATACCTGATACGCGTTTGAGAATTTGAAAAGACCTACTTTTTCGTCAATCAAGAAAGTGTTACAGTCAAAAAACTTGGAATAGCGGGGGGAGGACATTTGAGAGATCAGGAAAGTTCTTGCAAAGAGAAGAGGTTGAGTGTACGCATTCCTTGCCGAGGGGGCGTAAGAAAGCCTGCAAGGTTTCCCTTGCAGGCTGTACGCAAACAGGCAATAAAATCCAAAAATCTTAGTTCAGTCGGGCTACGGCTGCTTTGATACGATCACAAGCTTCGGCGAGTTGCTCATCGGCCGCCGCCGTTGAAATCCGCATGCAGTTCGGAGCACCGAAACCGGAACCCGCCACCGTGGCTACGTGAGCCTGATCGAGCAGCCAGTTGCAGAAATCGTCTGAGTTATTAATCGTCGTAGTACCGTCTGATTTTCCGAAATACGCACTGATGTCGGGGAAGGCATAGAATGCTCCGTCGGGTACATTGACTTTGAATCCGGGAATTTCTTTCAGCTTACCAACCACCAGTTCACGACGACGCTGATAGGCTTCCTTCATTTTCTTGGCGTCATCCAGAGGACCGTTAAAGGCCGCTACCGCCGCTTTCTGGGCGATGGAATTCGTACCCGAAGTCACCTGACCCTGTAGTTTTTCTACGCCGTCGGCAATCCATTTGGCGGCTCCGATGAATCCGATCCGCCAGCCCGTCATGGCGTGGCCTTTGGCTACTCCATTTACGGTAATGACGCGATCCTTAATTTCAGGAATCGAGCCGATACTGAAATGGCCTTCCGCCGTGAAGTTGATGTATTCGTAAATTTCATCAGCCACGACAAATACGTTTGGGTGACGAGCCACAACCTCGCCAATCGCCCGCAATTCGGCTTCCGAGTATACGGAACCCGTCGGGTTGTTAGGCGATGCAAACATGACGACCTTGGTTTTAGGCGTAATGGCGGCTTCGAACTGCTCGGCCGTAACCTTGAAGTTATTTTCAAAAGCTCCGTCAATTACCACGGATGTACCTTCGGCAAGCTTTACCATTTCGGAGTAGCTTACCCAGTACGGAGCGAAAATGACGACTTCATCACCGGGGTTTACCAGTACTTGCAGCACGTTGGCCAGCGAGTGTTTGGCTCCGGTTGAAACCACGATGTTTTCGGGTTTCCAGTCAATATTATTATCACGCTTCAGCTTATCGGCAATGGCTTTCCGCAAATCGGGATAGCCAGCAACGGGCGAATAACCGTGGAAACCATCGTCGATGGCTTTCTTGGCGGCTTCGCAAATGTGTTGCGGGGTTTTGAAATCGGGTTCACCCACAGAAAGGCTGATGACCTTGTGTCCTTGGGCGGCCAATTCGCGGGCTTTTTTCGTCATGCCCAGCGTCGATGACTCTTCCAACGCGTTGATACGGTCGGCTAGTCTCACTTCCAGTTCTGCCACTGCCATTTGAATACGTAATTTTTGATTAGAATAATCCTGTAATTGCCACGGGGCAAAATCGGCGGCAAAGGTACGTGTTTTCAACGCAAGAACGTACTACAAACTGGCTGATTTTTAATGAGAAGCTTAATTATTTACGAGACCGCTAAAAAAAGCTTTCTTGTCTTGAAAAAATGCGAAAATAAGTGCTCACATATCCTCCTACTTTCTTCATAATAAATCGCCAATTGCCTTACGTATACCCGTTGAAATATCATCGGTTGGTAAATCATTGTAATCCTTGCCAAAGGGGTCTTCGATTTCCTCCGCAATTTCCTCTAAACTGGACAGTACGTAGAAAATAAAAAGTACCATCGGGATCACGGAGTAGTGGAGCGTAAGTACGTAGCCAAAGGGCAGGGACAGACAGTAAATGGAAATGAATTTCTTGAGAAACAAACTATACGAAAAAGGAATCGGCGTCTTTTTGATCCGTTCACAACCGCCCAGAATATCAGTAAACGACTGAAATTCGGGATTGAGTACCAGCAAATGTTCGGGTCGGATGACGCCTTTCTGGTACAGCTCATCCATCTTACTAAAAATCCGCATCGCCATCTGGTTGGGTACGTGCTGTTGCGGATTCAGATCGGCGGGGTTAAAACCAGGAGCGACTTTGAGGTCTTCCGCTACAAAGACGCCGCGTAAGTGGTTTTTCAGCGAGAAGGCGTAGTTCGGAATCATGTGTCGGAAAAAAGCCCGATCATCTTCCTGATCATTGGGGATGATATGGGCCAGTTTAATGGCCAGATTTCGGGAATTATTCACCAGACTCCCCCAGAGCTTCCGCCCCTCCCACCAGCGATCATACGCCGAATTGGTACGAAAAACCAATAAGAGCGACATGACAAAACCCAGCAGTGAATGAGCCGTAGCAATACTTCTCAGGTCCGAATCCGGGCCGGGATGCCAGAATTCGAGCACCAGCACGGCAACGATTGTTGTATAGACCGTCATGCCAAGCAGAAGTGGAGCCAACCGGTGAATGGTTTCTGCTTTGTGAATGCGAAAGACGGCTTTAAACCAGTCTTTGGAATTATACTCAACCATGAAAGGGTTTTGAGTTTAAGGGTTATGTTGATTTCGCGTGTTCCGCTTTGCCAGCCTAATCATCTTCAGGATTTGTATTCAATCCCGCGTCATTTGATTGCTAAAAAAATCGTGGCGGCTTATGGTAAATCCACGGGTACAGGTTTAAAACCTTGTACTTGTCTTCGTTCTTCTTCAATCAAACCCCTCCACATTACCCTACGTCTTACCATCCATCCGTGATTCACTAACAACTATCAACCAATCACACCAAATACAACCGTAAGCTACTAATTTGCATCATACATTTCATACGACACCAATTTCCTCCTCCATGCGTCATTTACTCCTGACGGCTCTGGGAGCTTTACTTCTGGCTCAAAGCCCGGAATTAAAAGCCCAGAATTCCAACGAAACCTTACTGGTTCGTCAGCCCACATTATCCAAAACGCACATTGCCTTTACGTACGGAGGTGATCTCTGGATTGCCAATCGGGATGGTTCGCAACCCCGCCGGCTTACCGTAGCTCCCGGTACAGAAAGTGGCCCTTTGTTCTCTCCTGATGGACAAACCATTGCCTTCACCGGTACGTACGACGGCAACGCCGACATCTATACCATTTCGATCAATGGCGGTGAACCCAAACGCGTAACCTGGCACCCCAGTGCGGATGTAGTCCGTAGCTGGTCGCCCGATGGTAAACACCTGTTGTTCACGTCAACGGCCAATTCAACCACGCCCCGCTATCCGAAGCTCTTTACCGTATCGCTCAATGGAGAATTACCGCAGGAATTACCCATTATCATGAGCGGAAACTGGGCCAGTTATTCCCCCGACGGTCAGACGATTGCGTATACAACCATTACGGATGCCTTCAACACCTGGAAACGCTACCGGGGCGGGATGACGACGCCCATTCGTCTGGTGAATACGAAAACGATGGATTCGGAACTGATTCCGCACGTGAATGCCTCGGACGTTCAGCCCGTGTGGATTGGTTCGAAAGTCTATTTTCTTTCGGATCGGAATCGAATCATGAACGTGTTTGAATTTGATCGTTCGACTAAGCAGGTCAAGCAAATCACGCAGTACACGGATTATGACGTCAAAACGCTGACGGGTAACGGATCGGAACTCGTCTTTGAGTACGCCGGACGTCTGCATACCCTGGAGCCTTCTTCGGGTAAAGCTACCCCGGTACCCATCAGTATATCTCCCGAAATTCTGGCTTTGCGACCCACCTGGAAAAATGTTTCCAACATGATTCGGAATGCCAGCCTTTCGCCCAGCGGTGTACGCGTGGCGATTGAAGCTCGCGGCGACATCTATACCGTTCCGGCAAAAAAAGGGGATTGGCGTAACCTGACGCACAGCGATGGTACCCACGACCGCGACCCGATCTGGTCACCCAAAGGAGATAAAATTGCTTACGTATCCGACGCTTCCGGCGAATACCAGTTGCATTTGGTGGATCAGAAAGGCGAAAAAGAGCCGGAAGTTATTTCGCTGGGCGAGCCTTCCTTCTATCGCCTGACGGAGTTTTCGCCCGATGGCAAGAAAATCCTGTATCAGGACAAGAAGCTGAACTTGTGGTACATGGATCTGTCGGCGAAGAAACCCGTTAAAGTAGCGACGGACACCTACGGACCCAGTACCAATCTGGAGGGACATTTCTCGCCCGATGGCAAATGGATTGTGTACTCCGAAAAGCAGGTCAATTACCTCAATACTGTTTTCCTGCACGAAATCGCAACGGGCAAAGCAACGGCCATTACCGATGGTAAGAGTGATGCCGGTAATGCAGTATTCAGCCGGGATGGCAAGTACGTATTCTTCACGGCCAGCACCAATACGGGTACAACCGTAAGCGGGTTGGACATGAGTGCTTATGATCGGCGGGTGACGAGTAGTATGTATGTGGTGGTATTGAATGCGAAAGATCCTTCCCCTTTCGCTCCGGAATCGGACGAAGAGAAGGTTTCTGACTCGGAAAAAGGTAACGATGAGAAGAAAGCAGACGAGAAAAAGTCCGATAAAAAAGACGACAGTAAAAAAGATAAAAAGTCCGACGCCGCGAAGAAAGACGAGCCCAAGAAAGATGAGCCGACGCCGAAAGTCGTCGTGGATTTGGAGGGCATTGGCCAACGCATTCTGGCACTCCCTATTCCGACGGCTGCTCTCGGTAATCTGGCCGTAGCCGATGGGGGTAAACTGTTCTACGTTAATTACGGCGACGCGGTAACGGCTCCATCCCTGAATCGGTTTGATCTGAAGGAACGTAAGTCTGAACCCTTCCTGCCGGGCGTGGCGGGGTACACGCTCAGTGCTGATGGCAAAAAACTCCTGTATTTTTCGGGCGGCTCGAATGTTGGTATTGTAGACGTGGGTGGAAAAGTGAATCCGGGTGATGGCAAAGTAGACGCCAGCGGCTTACAGGCACTGATTGATCCCCGCCACGAGTGGAAGCAGATGATCGACGAATTCTGGCGGATTGAGCGGGATTACTTCTACGTACCCAACATGCACGGAGCCGACTGGAAAGGTGTGAAAGAGAAGTACGCGAAATTTCTGCCGCACGTCGCTCATCGTTCCGATCTTAACTATCTGATTGGCGAGATGATGGGTGAAATGGTTGTTGGACACAATTACGTATCCGGGGGTGATTTTCCGGAAGTAAAACCCATTCAGATTGGCTTACTGGGAGCCGATTACGAAACGGACAATGGTTACTACCGCTTCAAGAAAGTGTACAACGGTGAAAACTGGAATCCAAATCTGAAAGCTCCGCTGACTCAGCCGGGCGTTACGGTCAAGGCGGGTGAATACTTGATTGCCGTCAATGGCCGTCCGCTGCGGGCTACGGATAACGTTTATAGTTTCTTCGAAAATCTGGTGGGTAAGCAGGTGGTACTGAAAGTCAACAGCAAACCCAGTGAATCCGGTGCTCGTACGGTAACGGTCGTACCAATTGCCAACGAAACAGGCCTTCGTCAGATGGATTGGGTGGAAGGCAACCGCCGCAAAGTAGACGCGGCAACGGGCGGCAAAGTAGCCTACGTATACCTACCGAACACGGGTTCCGATGGATACACGTTCTTCAACCGCTACTATTACAGTCAGTTGGATAAAGACGCAGTCATTATTGACGAACGTTTCAACGGCGGTGGTTTCGTAGCGGATTACATCATCGATATGCTGAACCGGCCGCTACTGAGCTACTGGAACGGTCGAGAAGGCAAATCCTTTACGTCACCCGCGGCTTCCATTTACGGACCTAAGGTGATGATCGTTAATGAATACGCGGGTTCGGGTGGTGATGCTTTACCGAATTTCTTCCGTCGCCGGAATCTGGGTACCATTATTGGAAAGCGTACCTGGGGTGGGCTCGTCGGTATTTCGGGTTATCCTTCGCTGATTGATGGTGGTTCGGTTACTTCGCCCAGCTTTGGCATCTACTCACCCGATGGTAAATGGGAAGTAGAAAACATCGGCGTAGCTCCGGATATTGAAGTCGAAATGACGCCAAAGGATACGCAAAATGGCAAAGATCCCCAACTGGAGAAAGCCATTGAAACCGTACTGGATCAACTCAAAAAGAATCCGGTGAAACGTCTGGAAGCACCCGCTCCGGATAACCGGGCCAGGGATTAATTCTGATTACTGGTTTTATTAAAGGCAAGGCTCACCGAGTGGTGAGCCTTGCCTTTTTTTGCTGAGCTGCTTACCGCCAACGATTTAGTAGGAACGTAGTATCCCCCCACCCTTTTCTTCTATCTTAGCTCAGCAAACCATTCCCTCTTCATAAACCTATTGTATCGTGTCAGTTACTACTACTTTTCCCAAAGGTCGACTCCTGTCGATGGATGCCTACCGCGGCTTTGTGATGTTTTTGATGATGGCCGAAGTATTACAACTGAGCCAAGTCGCCGAAAACTTCCCTGAAAGTACTGTTTGGCAGTTCCTGGCGTATCACCAAAGTCACGCGGAATGGCTGGGCTGCTCGCTCCATGATCTTATTCAGCCTTCGTTTTCGTTTCTGGTAGGCGTGGCTCTGCCTTACTCACTGGCCAGTCGCATCAGTAAGAGCGAACCTTTTGGACTGCAGTTTGCTCATACGCTGCGTCGTTCGCTGATTTTAATCTTGCTGGGCATTTTCCTGCGATCCATTGGCCGTTCACAAACCAACTTTACCTTCGAAGATACGCTAACTCAAATCGGTTTGGGATACCCCTTCCTGTTCCTGATTGCTCAACGCTCGTTACGTACGGGATGGATTGCTTTGGGAGTGATTTTAGTAGGGTACTGGCTGGCGTTTGTGCTCTACCCCGTTCCAGCCATTGATCCCGAACGTGTCGGCGTACCCGCTGACTGGCCTTATCATTTTACCGGCATTGCCGCTCATTTCAATAAAAATACCAATCTGGCCTGGGCCTTCGATACCTGGTTTCTTAACCTGTTCCCTCGGGAAAAACCTTTTCTCTACAACGGGGGTGGATACGCCACTCTGAGCTTTATTCCGACGCTGGGCACGATGGTACTCGGACTACAGGCGGGTCGCTGGATCCGGGCTCAGTCGGCGGGCTTACTCAAACGCTTTCTGATGATGGGTGTTGCCGGGTTAATACTCGGAAGTCTGTTATCTGTAACCGGCCTTTGCCCCTCCGTCAAACGCATCTGGACACCCTCCTGGGTGCTTTTCAGTGGGGGTTGGTGCTTTCTGTTACTGGCGTTATTTTATTATTTAATTGACGTAAAAAGCTGGCAACGCTGGAGCTTCCCCTTACTGGTCATTGGCGTAAATTCCATTGCGGCCTACTGCATTGCTCACCTGTTTGAGCATTTCATTGCGGATTCCTTTCGTACGCATTTTGGCCCCCATGTGTATCAGTTTTTAGGAGAACCCTACGCTCCCCTACTCCGTGGCCTGATCGTACTGCTGGGTTACTGGCTGATTTTGTACTGGATGTACCAGAAGAAATTGTTCATTCGAATCTGACCTAAAAAGGTCGCTGGCCTATTGGTTACCAGCGACCTTTTATTAGCATGACCTTCTAAACTTCGACAATCAGCACAATAGCTCCGGAAGAAAGGGCTTCAAATTCGATTGAATCCGCATGTTTCAATGCTAATCCATCCCGACTTTCCAGCAGTCGGTTTTGCATTTCAAAAGCCCCTTCAATGCAAAAAATGAATACACCTTTGGCTGGATCGGTGAGCGTATACTGACCTTCCGCCCGCCCATCGTACTGCCCGATGTAATAGAGTTGATCCTGACTAATGGGTACCAGCTGATTACCCGGGCTCAACTCGAACGACTGGCTGGTGAGGCGATACGCATCCGTTTTCTGATGAATCCAGATTTGCAGGAAATTGATCAGCTCCTCCTCATACGGATTAGCAATTTCATACGAAAGCGAATTGGGAGTGGCCACCTCCAAGGTTTGTCCGGCGGCAACAAACGCATGACCACCCATCTCGTCGGTGTATTCAATGCCCCCTACCAGTGGTAGAATGAGTACGCGGGTATTTTCCTCAGCCTGCATACGCAGACGGGTTCCGGCTTGTAGCGTATCGTCGTTGAGTACCTGTAAGTTACCAAACGGCTGCCGACCTTCCACCTGATACCATCCGAAGTTGAATACCTGCCAGCTTCGCAACCAGTCCAATTCCGTTAGCCCCCGCTGATTAGCCAGGTAGATCTGAGCTTCTACCGAATCCTGTTTCATTCCTCTTATTGAATGGAATGAATATTTAAAAGGGGTTGCAGTGGAATCAGCTCCGTTTCTACGTCCTGCCCGGCCCGCAAAGCCGCCAACTGATCGCCGTAGGCAATAAGCAGATTCGTTCCTACTACGTCAATCCAGGTGAGCGATTCACTATAAAACTCAATCGCAACGGCGTGTTCCTCCTGCGTTCCGGCGTGAGCATTCACGATTTCAAACGTGTATTCCCGAAAGGGAAGCCTCCGCTGGCCGGAGGTATTCAGCACATCGGGTATATATCCCTGCAATTGTTGAATATACGTATGCATCAGATCCGGATCGACCCGTGGTTCCGCTATCAGCACGTGGGTCTGAGACCATTGATTGTCGTACTGCGTTTGTCCGGAAAACTCCTGATACGTATGATCAAACACCTGCCGATCCCAGGCAGCAGTCGAGGCCGCCGTAATCACTTTGCGGTATCTCAGTCGAATAATGCTTTTTCCCATAATTGTTAAAACGTAGCTTTAGGTACGTTGCATCCATCTAAATTGGAATTCCCTCAAACGTACCAGATGTTCTTGCGTCGCAACTTTCTTCTCAGCATAGCAACAGCTTAGATATAGTTACCTAGAAAGGCCTTGAGTTGTTTACTAAATGGCTAGCTGGACGAAAAATCTTCCCGTATGACTTAAGCACTCACTACAATCGTGTGGGTGAGTACGTATCCCGCCGCCACACTACCGGTTACGGTAGCAAGTTCGGTAGCGATGGAGTCAGCGAATACGTTGTCCCGAGCGTTGCTGGTATCCTGCTTACCACGGGTATACAGGTTCGTGGCCGTAGTATATACGGTGTTTGTCACGTCTTCGGGAAATGCAATCTGCGTAACCAGCAATGACTTTCCACTCGAAGTATAGATATGTACGTGAATATGCGGAGCCCGGCCGGAGTACCAGCCCGGGAAAATCGAGGTAAAGGTAACTAGTCCGTTCGCATCGGTCGTTTGCCGTCCCCTCAAAAAGTGTACGGAAGTGAAGTTACTACTTTGCATCCCCGTTCCGCCGTATTCCGAGTAATTACCATCCTTATCGCAGTGCCAGATATCCACTAAGGCTCCCGCTAACGCTCCACACGCATTATTTTTATTCTGAATGTTGATCTTAATCGTAAAGGGCACCCCCGTACGGTCCGAACGAATATCCGTGATCACTAGTGAGCTGGGCGATTTCGTAGGAAATGGACCTTCGGTTTCTGAAGGCGTTGCCGTGCAGCTACCCGACCCCGTTTCAGTACCACTCTCCGGTGTTGTACTATCTTCATCCTTCTTGCAGCTACCCAACAGGGGAGCTATGGCCATGTATCCTAACGCAGAAAATCCTCGTTTCAAAAAGTCTTTACGTTCCATCGTCGTGTTGTATTGGAGTGTTCGATAATGAATACGCAGGCAACGAATCCTGCGTTGCAAGGCCTTTCAACTTTGAGGGAACTGCGGGGATTCCGTAGGTTTGTATACGATTTACTTTTCTAACTATTATCTGGCTTTCTAAACCTATGCAACCAACCCTTGATCTGGCTCCGATTACCCGTCACCTGCGGGCCATGTACGGTTCGCGGCTACTCGTAGCCGCCGTGAATCACCTGAGTGTATTCGAACAATTCGAACACGGACCACTTTCGTTTACCGAATTACAGGCCCGGCTTCAACTCAGCGAGCGTCCCGCTCACGTTCTTATTCCGAGCCTTTGTGCGATGGAAGTGCTGACGCAAACAGCCGAAGGTAAACTTTATCCGTCGGAACTGGGCCAGTACCTATCCCGAAAAATACCGCAAAATCTGATTGGTTACGTGGGTCTGGAAAAAGAGGACCCGGGTGTATTGGAAATGGTGACGCGTCTACAAAACGACGGTCCGCTGGATGCCTCCGAAGGTTTTTCGTACGTCATGGATGCTGATGCTCCATCGCCCATGGATGAACCCGAAACGGCCCGATTGTTCACGCTGGGCCTGGCCGGACGGGCTCGTAAACTTTCCCCAATCGTGGCCGAACACCTCCCCCGCATCGAAGGCCATCTGCTCGACGTGGCCGGAGGTACGGGCTTCTACACGTTCGAATGGTTACACCGCAATCCCTCAGCAACGGCTACGCTTTTTGACCGACCCCAGGTACTGGAAGTTGCCAAAGAACTGCTGGAAGAATTCATTGCTCATACGGGTGATCAGACCATTCGTACCCGTATCCAGTTCCAGGCGGGCGATATGCTGACGGATGCGTTACCCCAAACGGATCTACTGCTGGCGGCGAGTCTTTTTCACGACTGGCCAACGGAAACGTGTCAGGAGCTGGCTCAACGCTTTGCGACGTCCCTTCGCCCCGGCGGTGAATTGTGGGTACACGATACGTTTCTGAACGATACACTCGATGGCCCCAAACCCGCTACTGACTACGGAGCCGCGTTGTTCTGGGGTACCAAGGGTCGCATTTATAGCCGACAGGAACACCGCAGCTGGTTTGAGCAGGCCGGGTTACAGCCCTTACCGACAGAAATTCCTACCCAGATGGAGTACGGACTAATGGCGGCTCGAAAGGCTTAAAGAGCCTGCTTGTATCTTCCCGAAAGGTCTTACGTTTCGGGAAGATACAAGTTATGACTAGTTGAGATGGTGATGTGATAGTACACCCTTATAGTCATCCGTTACCTTTAGCTGACGGATTTCGCCTTTTTCCCAGGCATTTGCTCCGGCCTGAATGGCGGGCGTAGGAATATCCGCACGGTTCTCTTTCTTTTCAGCCGTTGAAATACCAAAGCGTTTGTCGCGGGCCGCTACTAAACTATCCTGCAACTGCCCCTCCTGCGTGAACCCCATCATTACCATCGGATGCCCCATCGGCAATACCAGATCTTTGTCGGTATGCCAGGTATGGAACGTCTTGCCGTAGGTACTTACCAGCTTTTCCATGAGTTCGTGTTCGGCTACTTCCGGAATGCCCGGAGCAATGAGCGTACCCGATTTTACTTCGTGGTGGTGACTATGCCAGAGCTTACGCTCGTCGGCGGGAAGGGTTTTAAAGACCTCTTCGGAGACAATGTACTCCACCCCCATAATCTTCGCATCGGCTCCGTTTCCGTCGAAAATGACGCATTGAATACAGTCATTGTTGATTTGCCGACAGTAGTGGTGGGCCTCCATCTGTCCCTTCATGTCCCCGTTGTAAAAATGAAATCCATCTAGATACATGTCCAGAGCCTTCAGGGGACGTTTGTCCTGTAATAGATCGGCTCCGGCTTCGAGCACTTTGTCTTTGGTCGTTTTCTCCTTGCCCGGCGTCTCCACATTGGAAGGAGTATTCTTACCGCCGCAAGCCAGCAGCAGGGCGGACAAAACCAGCACAGTGGTACAGGAATGAACATTCATAAGATCGATCGGTTGTGTTACGTGGAAGCACCGAACGCCAAAAAAATTATTCCCTGAAAACCAGACACTTATTAACTTTAATCAAGAAAGAGAACGTTTTGTATTAACTAAAAGCACACGGGCAGGTAAGATTTAATGATGATTTATTTTTTGCTATGATAGGAATGTCTTTCGTCCCGCTAAGACAGTTGATCTTTTATTACGTATGCATTGCCTGCCATAGAAGAAGGCTCAGTTTTACGTCGTCCAAGGAAAAATTTGCAACACTTATTTTAAATTAACGATCAAGTATTCCAGCGAATGAAAACATCTCCCGTACCATTGCCATTCCATAGGGGCCCCCATGGAATGGCAATGGAATGACCTACGACAGCCGCAATGCGGTGGCCTAAAGCGGGCTGTCGCCTGCATGGAATGGTTAGTCGTGGAGAGATCCAGCCTGGAAGGCTTAGATGCTACTAATCGGCCTTGTATAAGAGTCCAAACTCAGTCTAGGTAAATGACGGAACTCTAAAAGAGCAACACTTTCTTTGCCATGGAGTAGAAATACGCTACTAGCCAGCTATACCTGTGGAACGAAATTCATTTTATTGCAGAAAATCAACGTTACTCCTCCTATCATTAACTACAAACCCTATCAAAACAACTGATGATTCGTCACCACCGTCGTGCTGAAGGCTTGAGCCAGTAGCTCAAAGGATCGAAGCCGATCTTCAAAATGATACGTCATGGTAGAAGCCATGATTTCATCCAAATCATATTCATTCGCCAATTGCGTAAGTTCCTCCTTCACCTGCTCGGGCGTACCCGAAACGATACGGTCGGCGTGGAAAAAGCGGAGTCGGTCTTCTTCGGCCAATGTAAACTCATAATCCTTAATCGTTTCGTAGTCATCCACCCCTTCAAAACGGCCTTTGTCCATTTGAATCAAGCGGTATTCCAATACCTTCCGCAGCTGTTGGGCTTTTTCTTCCGTATCCGCACAAATCACGAATAGAGCCAGCAAAGCCGAGGGTTCGGGCATGAATTCGGATGGTCGGAAATCCCGCTTGTAGGCCTCCACGATTCGGGGTGCAACCTGCCCGTTGATGAACCGGGCCACGGCCAATCCCATCCCATATTCAGCGGCCAGCTGACTGCTTCCCCCACTCGAACTCAGAATCCACTGGGCCGGAATTGTATCGGCCTGCGGTACGGCCAAAACGGGACCATATTGCGTTCCGGCGGAATCCGTAAAGAAAGTTTGCAGATAATCGAGCTGTTGACGGTAACTTTGCTCACTGAAATCGTTCGACGGATTGAGCAACGCGGACGAAATCCGGTCTCCACCCGGAGCACGACCCATCCCCAGGTCGATGCGTCTAGGAAACAGTGATTCAAGCAAACGGAAGTTTTCGGCTACTTTCAGGGCACTATGATTCGGCAGCATCACGCCACCGGAGCCAATCCGGATTTGCTGCGTTTCGTCCGCCAGTTTTACCATCAGCACTTCCGGTGCTGAACCGGCAATGGCAGCGGCATTATGGTGTTCGGAAACCCAGAAACGAGTATATCCCCACTGATCAGCCTGTCGGGCTACCGTAATAGTCTGTTGTAAGGCATCGCGGGCAGAGCCGCCCTTCCGCACGGGCGACTGATCTAGGATACTAAGCTTAATAGACTTGCTCATGATTTTTTTGCATTATTCCGCTTTCAGCTAAATGCCAATTTTAGTACAATTGGCACTATAAGCCATTAAATACCTCTGATCCTGAACGTAGTATAAAATTTTTTGTTCTTTAGAAAGAAGAAGCTGATTTTTGTACTAAAATTCGATCAGTCTTTTTTTGAATAACAATGAGTAAGAATACGAATCAAGCATGCTAGAATGCTCTTTTTCCCATTTTTAAACCATTAACTCTTAAACGTTTTCAGAGGCCATTCGTTCCGCATGGATTTACGATGTAAATCTGGTTCGGTTTTTTTGGAAGAGAACGTTTGTTCATCGACTTGTCAAATGCTTGATTTAAAAGATCTTTCGCTAAATATTCCAGAAACCACTAAACCCCGCGTGGTCATCATTGGGGGCGGTTTTGGAGGAATTAACCTGGCTCAAAAGCTTCCGGGGAAGCAGTTCCAGGTGGTTATGCTGGATAAACAGAACTATCACGGGTTCTGGCCGCTGCTGTACCAGGTGGCTACGGCTGGTCTGGAAGCGGATGCGATCGCCGAACCGCTTCGGAAGATGTTCGATGAAGATTACGAAGACTTTCATTTCCGTCCGGTACGCGTAACGAGTGTTAATCCAGCCACGAAAACGATCAGTACGCTGATTGGTGACCTCAGCTACGATTACCTGATCATTGCTACCGGTACGAAATCGAACTTTTTCGGTAACGACCAGATCAAGCAGAATTCATTTCCATTAAAGAAAATTACCGATGCCCTGAACCTGCGGAGCCAAATTCTGCAGTGTTTTGAAAAGGCGAATATGACTACGAACGCGGCTCTGCGGCAGAGTTTGCTCAACATCGTTATCGTAGGAGGTGGTCCCACGGGTGTAGAAACGGCGGGTGCTTTAGCCGAAATGCGGAAGCACGTACTGCCCGGTGACTATCCCGGCATGGACTTCACTAAAATGAACATCTATCTGGTGGAAGGCCTTGACCGCGTACTGCCGCCAATGTCGCCCGAATCCAGTAAGAAAACGCAAGCGTACCTGGAGAAAATGGGAGTTATCGTGAAAACGAAAACGCTCGTTGAATCCTATGACGGCGAAGTCGTAACCTTCAAAGGCGGTGAGCAAATCCAGACGCAGACGCTCGTATGGGCTGCTGGAGTAGCGGGTGCCACCCTGCCCGGTATTCCCCAGGAAATCATCCAACGGGGCGGTCGGTACCCTGTGAACCTGTTCAATCAGATTGAAGGCTACACGGATATTTTCGCGATCGGTGATATCGCGATGATGAAGTCGGAGAAGTATCCGAATGGTCACCCCGGCGTTGCTCAACCCGCCATTCAGCAGGGTCAACACCTGGCCAAAAACCTGAAACGCCTGTTGGCTGGACAGGAATTGCAACCGTTCAGCTACTTCGACAAAGGTTCTCTGGCAATTATTGGCCGGGCCCGTGCTGTTGCGGATTTACCGGGTAAAATCACCCTGGGAGGTATCATTGCTTGGTTTGCTTGGCTATTCGTTCACATTTACTACCTGATTGGTTTCCGTAACAAACTGGTCGTATTGAGCAACTGGCTGTACCGTTTCTTCACCTACGAACGTGGTACACGTCTGATCATTCGTCCGTTTATCCGGAAGGGCGATAAGGCTACCGAAACGTTCATGAAACAGCAGGCGGCTGATTAAATTAGCCAGCTAAATGGGTTTGAGAAGGCACCTATACCTTTCATGCCACAGCTTATAGAAAAAGGGTTTTGGAAGCTTTTCCAAAACCCTTTTTTGTGACAGTCAAACTGTTCTTAGGTTAACTTACCATTACTTTATACTTCCCTTCGTATAGATAGTCCGGAAGTTTTTGACACTTTCGGCAATTTCGGGAGCGTTATTCTCCCAGTGGTATTCATATTCCGCCGAAATGGGACCTTTGAATTTCTGGCGTTTCATTTCAGCAATGACGGCCGGAATATCACAAACACCCGTTCCCCAAACGACATCGTGCGTCTTCGGAGCCTTTTCTTCCAGATCCTTAAAATGCATGCCCAATACGCGTCCCTGGAGTTGTTTCAAACACGCTACCGGATTCAAACCTGAGCGTACCCAGTGCCCAATATCCGAGCAGGAACCCAGGTACGGGTTATTTCCAATCACGGCCAGTACGGAGTCAGGATGCCAGTAGTGGGAAGGTTTGGGGTGATTGTGCAAGGCCACGTTGATTTTGTATTGCTGGGCCAGTTTGCCGATATACGGCATTTGCTTCACGTCCGGCTCGGAATTGATGTTCCGAATGCCCATTTCTTTGGCAAACTCGAACAGGGCTTTCCATTCCGCTTCGTCTTTGGCCCGAACTACGCCATACGCTACCAGCGTAATGCCCCGATCTTTAAGCATTTTTTTCACCGCCTGCCGTGTACTTGCATCCATGGTGAAGTTCATGGTACCCGTTACTCCTCCACCAATTTGCTGCGAGGGAAAAGCTTCGACGTATTTCAGACCGCAACTATCAATTTTTCGTAGGGCTTCGGCGAAAGGAAAGAGCCGGAACGAATACGACTGGGCTCCGAGCATCCAGCCTGATTTGGATTCGGGCGTTTTCTGAGCGAACAGACTACTGGCCAGCAACAGGCTGCCCAGGAAGAGTAAGGCTTTTTTCATAGGTCTAGAAATCATCTGAATAGATAGCGGAAATATCGGGAGTATTTTCAAATGCTGTATGTACAGTGGGATATTTTCCCATTGCTCAATGGTTAGCCAGTCCATTGCCTAGGCCAGCAAGCGGTTTAGATTTGGTAAATGGCTTCAGTTTTTAGAAGCAGATACTTCATACAGTATCCTTAGAGTTCTGGAAGGTCATTCCATGAAGCTCTAAGCCATCGATTTGTTAAAAACCATTAATTTCTTCGCCCATACTAAACCCAGGTCCGCCCAACTCATCCAAGCTTCAGTTACAAAAACAGCACAGAATTTAACATTTTTTAGGTAGCTTTTTACACATAAAATGTTCAATTTTAGTGCTTTAAATGAATCGACTCGATTCACACCAGCCATGAAAACAATCCGTATTTTCGCTCTGATCTGCTTCGTTTTTGCTGGCGTAGGCCGCCTTGCCGCCCAGCCCGGCGTAAGCATTTCCTTTGCGACTTTCTATAATGAATTGTCACCGTACGGTGAATGGATTCAGAATCCGCAGTACGGTCAGGTCTGGGTACCCAATGCGGGTCCCGACTTTCAGCCCTATGGTACGGCCGGACACTGGGAAATGACCGAATACGGAAATACCTGGGTATCGGATTATCCCTGGGGTTGGGCTCCTTTTCACTACGGTCGCTGGCAAATGGACCCGTACCGGGGTTGGGTCTGGGTTCCCGATTACGAATGGGGACCGGCCTGGGTAGGTTGGCGAAATGGAGGCGGATACTACGGCTGGGCTCCGCTTGGACCGGGTATGAACATTAGCATTAACATTAACCTACCCTGGAACTACTGGACGTTCGTACCGCAGCGGTACATTTTAAGCCCGCGGATTTACAGCTATTGCGTACCCCGTACGCAGGTGGTAAACATCTATCATAATACGACGATCATCAATAACGTGTATCGGTACAACAACCGCTCTTACGCTGCGGGGCCCCGAGCCTACGATATTCAGCGGGCTACGGGCCGTAACGTGGATGTTCGTCGGGCGGATGATTTCGGTCGTCGGGCTGGTTTCTACGATCGGGGTAGTATGAGCGGCCGGAATGATCGCTTTGATCGGAATCAGGGCCAATGGAATGGCAACAACCCAGGGAGAAATTCGGATAATCGTCCGGTGAACTGGAACAACGGAAATTCTAATACTACCGATTCCCGGCCGACTCCGGACCGCTCGAATCCTAACGTTTATCGTCGCGGCAATTCCGATTATAATGCTTCGTTCGACGCGAACAATCGTCCGAAACGGGAAACGGGGACCAGTCAGGGAAACGGAACCAACCCCTGGAATGCCGATCGGAACGGTGATCGTGGAACTGATCCCACTAAT
Source organism: Siphonobacter curvatus (assembly GCF_002943425.1). Taxonomy (NCBI): domain Bacteria; kingdom Pseudomonadati; phylum Bacteroidota; class Cytophagia; order Cytophagales; family Cytophagaceae; genus Siphonobacter; species Siphonobacter curvatus. The sequence goes on along the minus strand of NZ_PTRA01000001.1, from coordinate 430,589 downwards.
TCCTCCGGAAATGGCCGACCTAACCGCGAAGGCAGTAATCCCTGGAATTCTGATCGTACGGCTGTGCCAAATCCTCAACCCAGTCGCGAGTCTAATCCATTCGGCGGCAGTCGACCTGATCGTGAAGCCAGTAACCCCTGGAACTCCGGTCGTACTACCATGCCGAATAACCAGCCCAATCGCGAGTCCAATCCTTTTGGTGGCAGTCGCCCCGAACGGAGTGTTCCAAACCGGGAATCATTTCCCGACTTCCGGAGTAATCGGCAATCGCCGATGAATAGTCCCTCCGAAGGTCGTTCCTGGGGCGGTGGCATGCGACAATCGTCGCCCGAAGGCCAGGGCGGTGGGTTTTCCAGAGGTGGAGGAAACGCGATGCCCCAGCAAGCTCCTGCCCAACCACAACCGGGTGGCGGTGGCATGCGTTCACGAGGTAGTAGAAATTAATTAGAATTCTTCAGCAGGGTTTATCAAACCTTAGGCGAAGAAAATCAGTTATATAACATCATTGTTTATTGCCGCAAAGCCGTACTTCGCAAGGGGTGCGGCTTTATTTATGCTTTTTGATAGGCCCGGCGGTACTCAATGGGTGTATAACTCGTAATACGTTTGAAATGCCGATTAAAATGCGAGAAGTTAGCGTATCCGCTCTCATAGCATACCTGAGCGACGGGCCAGTCGCTGGAGATCAGTAACTTGCAAGCCTGCCCAATGCGTACCTCCGCCAAAAATTCGGTATAGGTCTTTCGCATCCGACTTTTGAAATATCGGCAGAAGGAAGGTGGGTTCAGGGCAGCTTCGGCGGCAATCTCTTCCAGTGTAATCTTACTGGCAAAATGGGTAAAGGTGTAATGGTATACTTTAGCCAGCCGTTCGGTATCCAGCAAATCGTTCGGTACACCGTAGCCGATACTAGCCAAGGGAACCAAATCTTTCGAATCAGCTAGCAGGCGTAAAATATCCAACAGGCCTACCAGTCGGTACAAGTCATCGCCAGTGGCACATTCCTGCATTCGTTTTTGCACAGCCTGTTGCGTCGCTCCTGTTACTTTCAAACCGCGTTCGGCTTTCAGGAACAGATCGCGTAGGGGCTTCGTCTCGGGCAAGGTATTGAATTCTTTTCCGGCAAAATTTTCGGCGAAATGAATGGAAAGCGAACTACACAACTCCGTATTATCCGGTTTAAAGTAGGCTTCGTCTGAACGCCACAAATGGGGTAAGTTAGCACCTAATATAATCAGCTCTCCCGCTTCAAAAGCCTCCACGTGGTCACCCACGAGCCGCGTACCACTCCCCTGCTGTACCCAGGTAATTTCCAGTTCCGGGTGGTAATGCCAGCGATTGTAGAAAAACGGCTCTACGACCTGTCGCATCCCAAACGAGGCACTTCCTTCGAAATTAAAGCGGTGATAAACGGGTTTCATGATGCTGTGTTTTCAACACTAATTTAAACTAGACGCAAGTCATGCAAATATAGTATCAATTAAAGATAAGTACAGGTAAGTAGTGCATCTAGGCATTGTTGAATTTTGTTCAGTAAAACGAGCAAAACCTAACCTCTACCGTGGTTTCTGATCAACAACTCTGGAATGCCTTACTGGACGGCGATTGTGAAGCGTGGGGCATCCTGTACCGCCGTCAGTACCGCCCGTTACGATCCTGGGCTCTGCGACGCTTTGCTGATTCGGCGATGGTTGAAGATGCACTCCAGGATTTATTTCTGTGGATCTGGCAACATCGCCGAAACCTCAATCGCCATGCTCCGCTGACACCTTATCTGAAATTTTCGCTTCGAAATCAGATTTTAAAGCTCTTACCCGCCAATCACATTTCGCTGAGTCAAGAAACGGACGCCTTTGATCTGATTACGGAAAGTTGCCCCGAAAGTGGATTGATTGAACGCGAAGCCGAAAGTTCCTGGCAACGCTTTACGCGGCAGTCGCTCAACAGCCTGCCCCGCCGGAAGCGTCAGGTCATGGAGCTACGTTACCACGAAGGGTTTTCAATTGAAGAAATTTCAGAACGTACGGGCCTGCAGTATCAGTCGGTGGTCAATGCCGTACAGCTTTCGGTCAGTCACTTGCGGAACCGGGCACTGGAAGCGGGGTATAACTATCAAGTTTTTCGACGAAAATCCCGTTGATTGACATGCTGGACCTAATCTTTTAGGAAGAACGGCATGAGCCTCTACCTGATGTCCTTGCTCTACGTCGTTGCGGGTATTCTGCACTTCGTACGCCCGCAGACGTATCTGCGAATCATGCCTCCTTCCATTCCCGCTCCATTAGCTATGGTGTACTTAAGCGGCTTTGCTGAACTGGTACTGGGCCTGGCTTTGCTGGTGCCCTCGCTTCGAACCTGGGCGGCCTGGGGTATTATTCTCCTGTTAATTGCGGTATTCCCAGCCAACTGGTACATGGCTACTTCCGGAAAGTTCACTAATATCCCCGCCTGGATTCTCTGGGCTCGACTGCCTTTGCAAGGGGTGCTGATTTACTGGGCCTATACCTTTACCAAATAAACTACGCTTAAAATGAAACTTCCCGAACGTGTAGCACCTCCGGGAAGTCGTATTCTTGCTGTCAAAAGGATATAAAACCACTACTGTCCGCAGAAAGGCAGTCTTAATGTTTAATCCTACTTCCAGTCACTCGCCTGATCCAGCTTTTCGATCGCCTCCGTACGGAGCGATAATTCTGCCGCCTGGATGAACGACTGTAACTGATTTAAACTCGTAGCACTGGCAATGGGAGCTGCCACAGAAGGCCGGGCCATCAGCCAGGCCAGGGCTACACTGGCGGGCGTGACTTTGTATTCTTCTGCCACTTCATCCAAGGCTTTTAAAATTCCTAGCCCCTGCTCGTTGAGGTATTTCTTCACGCCCTGACCGCGTTGACTTTTCGCTAAGTCAGCCTCGGAGCGGTACTTACCCGTGAGAAATCCACTGGCTAAGGAATAATAGTTGATCGTACTGAGTTGATGCTCTAGTACAATCGGCTCGTAGCTTTCTTCGTATTCCTTCCGCTCCACCAGACTATAATTGGGTTGTAGCGTTTCGTAGCGAGGATACCCGTTTTTTTCGCTGGCCTGTAGCGAAGCTTTCAGTCGTTCGGGACTCATGTTTGACGTACCGATAATGCGTACTTTACCCGCTTTCACCAGTTGATCGTACGCTTCGAGCGTTTCTTCGACGGGCGTACTTTCGTTGTCGTAGTGCGTCTGATAAAGGTCAATGTACTCCGTTTGCAAGCGACGCAGGGAGTCTTCCACACCCTTTAAGATGTAGGCTTTGGAAACGTCCGGATGGCCTTTGCCGTTGTCGGCTCCGATTTTAGTGGCCAGAATGATTTGTTCGCGATTGTTACGCTGCTTCATCCATTTGCCCAGAATCGTCTCCGATTCGCCGCCAATGTTGCCTGGTACCCAACGGGAATACACATCAGCCGTATCAATAAAATTAAAGCCAGCCGCTACAAAAGCGTCGAGTATTTCAAATGAAGTCGTTTCGTCGATGGTCCAGCCAAATACGTTTCCGCCAAAGGCCAGCGGTGCTACTTCAATGTTCGATTTTCCTAATGCTCTTTTTTGCATAGTTCAATGAATTTACGGAACCTGGAAGCTCCAGAAAACAGTACGGTAGCTTCTAAAAAAAACCGGACAAATAAGTCTAAAAACAAGCGTTGGGTTCTGGGAAAGACATTAAAATTTTCTGAAACGCTGATTATCAGGGCTTAAAAACCGGCCTATTTTTCAGGTTTCCTCAAACAAAAAGCGGTGGAGCCCTGGCCTCACCGCTTTTTGTTTATCTACTTCGATCTATACTTAAATGGTAATTTTTCGCTTTCGTGATATAATAGTCCATTCGTCTACAACTTCCCCATTTTCCACTACAGTTGCCGTTTCGTGCAGGGCTACGGTCGGGCAAATGTGATACGGCACGCCGTAGAGTAGATCGCCTACCTCGATGGATTCCCAGCTACTGACTCGCACTACGCCATGTTCCTCACTCTGGCTGAGTAATTCGTACTCCGCCAAATTAAGAAACTTCACCCGTCGGTTGACTGGATTTTCGGCCGCTACTGCTTTATGCCCCAGATCGATGGTAATCAGCCCTTCGGCGGGTTTCGATACGACCCGCGTTACCAGCAAAGCGGCCCACTCAAAGGGTTGTTCTTCCAGCAAATCATCGTAACCCCAATCCCACAGTAGACAGGTACCCGGACTCAGATAAGTACCCGTCCGCAGGGCGTGTACGGTGAATGAAGGCGTGCCTCCGGTAATGATCATCCAGTTTTCATCGACCTGAATGGCATCCATTACGCGTTGATAGGCGGCGTCTACAACTTCCTTCCGTTCTTCAAAATCTGTATTACGGATATGGCCGTCGTAGATGTGCAGACCTTTCAGTTCCAGGCTGGGCAGCGTATGCACATAGTCGATCAGGCTTTGTAGATTTTCTACTTCTACCCCGGTACGATCCATGCCATTGTTTACATCGATAAAAACTGGAGCTTTTTCCTCGCCAAAATAGGTATGGATCGCGTGAGCTGTAATCGGGTTATCGACTAAAGCCTGGAAGCTCGTTTCCGGATACTGCTGCATTAGCTGGTGCCAACGGGCTACATTCGGTCCCACTACCGGATACGCCAGTAACACCCAGGGGGCTCCGGCCATGGCGGCCATTTCGGCTTCGGCGATGGTCGAAACTTTAAATTTCGTAATACCCACCTCCAACTGGAGCTTTAGGATTTCAATGGTTTTGTGGGTTTTGGTATGCGGTATGAGTCGCTCCGGACTTCCGGCAATCGCCACCATGATGGCAATATTCCGGCGAATCCGATCCTGATAGAATACAATACCGGGTGAAGGAACTAGGTCAGGATGATGGAGCGTGAACCAATCTTCAGTCATGGAAATTTCTTGTCGTTAATGTAAATCTTAGATAAAAGCATTGATAATCAGAACGCCTACCAGACCAATAATCGAAACCATGGTCTCCATCACCGTCCAGGTCTTCAGCGTATCTTTAATACTTAGATTAAAATACTCTTTATATAACCAGAAACCGCCGTCGTTGAAGTGCGAGCACATCAGACTGCCGGCTCCGATGGATAATACCATCAGCTCGGGCGAAACCTCCGGACGGGCCGCCAGCAGGGGGGCAATGATGCCAACGGCCGTCAGACCCGCTACCGTAGCCGAACCCACACAGATACGAATAAGGCCCGCCATGGCCCAACCCAATACGAGCGGCGAGACGGGCAATTGCTGTAACTGCTGCCCCAGAAAGGTACTAATGCCCGCTGACTGCATGATTTCCTTCAGGGCCGAGGCTCCGGCCACCACTAACAAGATTGGCGAACAGCCCTTGAAAGCTTCTTCCAACTGCTTTGTTACCATTTTCATGGACTGACCCCGAGCCAGGCCCAGGGTGTACATGGCGACCAGTACTGAAAGAAACATACCAAAGTACGGTTCGCTGATCAGTTGAATAACTGGATTAGGCGGTAAATACGGCTTAAAAATGGTCGTAATGGCCAGCAAAATCACCGGTAGTAAAGCGGTAAACATACTAATCCCCAGACTAGGCAGTTGGTCCGCGGGCAATTTCTTTACCGATAACAAATCCGGATCAAGCGTAGGGCTATATTGACGAAGGGTCCGCCCAAAAATGGGTCCGGCAATCGCGATGGCGGGAATGGCAATCGCAATTCCGTAGAGCAGTACCTTTCCCAAATCTGCATTAAAACGTCCGGCAATGGCTGCTGGCGAAGGATGGGGTGGCAGATACCCGTGAGCCACCGACAAGGCCGAAAGCATGGGAATGCCCACCGTCAGAATAGGTACGCGGGCCGATACCGAAACGGCCACGATCAAAGGAAAGACAATCACGAAACCGGCGTTATAGAACAGCGGAATGCCGATGACGAAGCCCGCCAGAGCCATGCCCCAGGGTAAGTTTTTGGTCCCGAATACCAGTACGAGTGCATCCGTAATTCGTTGGGCCGCACCGCTTTCGGCCACCAGTTTACCGAGCATGGCCCCAAAGCCCACAATTAGCACCAGATCGCCGAGCGTATCGCCGATTCCCTTTCGGATGGCCTGCCCGACGGCGGTTACTTCCATACCACTGGCCAGACCCAGACCGATACAGATAATCAGAAAAGCCAGAAAGGTATCCAGTCGTACGTACGCAATGAGAATAATAAGGAGAACAATAGCCAGAAAGGTGAGCAGTAGAGGCATTGAGATTCAGCTAGAGGTTTATGTTTTTCAAAGAAAAGGATTTTTTAGCCGAATTTCCTGTTGTAAAGTGTAGCTTGAGTGCAAAATTTAGAATGAACCAAACCCTGAGCTGCATGCACAGGCGTTTACTTTGATAGAAAAAAAAAGAGGTTAACGAAGGCGTTTCATTCGTTTTTCTGTTGAAACATTTCGCCTGTTAGGGGTGTTAAACGCCCGATTCTCGCAGGCTTATTTTTGGGTGACGAACGATTTTCATTATGGCAGAAACTCTTGTACAACGCCCCCGGCTGTTTCTTCCGGCGGCCTACGAATTAAGTGATTGGGCGAGTGTGCAGCCCTTTTTTGAAGAACTCCGCGACCGTCTGGTCCTCAATGCCGATGAATTACGGCAGTGGTTTCAGGACCGGTCTGAACTGGAAAGCTACCTTTCCGAAAACTTCGCTTGGCGGTACATTCGCATGACGACTGATACGGCCAATGAGGCGTACGTGGAAGCGTTCACGGTTTTCAACGAGCACATTCAGCCCCAATGGGCGGAATTCGCAAACCAGCTGGATCAGAAAGCCCTGGCTAGTCCGTACGTGGATAAATTAACCGATGAAGGGTATTTTGTAACCTTACGGGCTATTCGTCGGCAAATCGAAATTTTCCGGACGGAAAACGTCCCCTTGTTTACGCAGCAGCAAGCTCTGCAAAGCCAGTATGGTAACATCGCCGGAGCCATGACCGTTACGCTCAATGGCGAGGAAATGACTCTGCAAAAAGCGGGTGACCGACTGATGCAGACTGACCGCACCATCCGCGAAGAAGCCTGGCGGGCTATCTGGGAGCGGCGTTATCAGGATCACGAAGCCCTCGACACCTTACTTAACCAGCTTCGGGATTTACGGCATCAACTGGCTCAAAATGCGGGTTTTGCGAACTACCGTGACTATATGTTCGCCGCAATGGGCCGTTTTGACTATACGGTGGAAGACTGTTTTCACTTCCACGAGGCTATCGCCAGCACCGTCGTACCGGTGTTGAACGAATTGTCGAAGGATCGTAAACAGGCCTTGCAGCTAACAGAATTACGCCCCTGGGATAAGTTGGTAGATCCCTCGGGCCAGCCGCCGCTGAAACCTTTTACGAGTGGCGAAGATTTGCTGACCAAAACCATTGAAGTATTCGACCGCCTCGATCCTGAGTTGGGTAGCTACCTCCGCGTGATGCGTACAATGGGTCGCTTTGACCTGGAATCACGGAAGGGCAAGGCTCCGGGTGGTTACAATTATCCCTTGGAAGAATCGGGTGTACCTTTCATTTTTATGAATGCAACGTCGAACCTGCGGGATATGGTGACGATTCTGCACGAAGGGGGCCACGCCGTCCACAGCATCGTTACGCGGGATCTGGCGTTGAATAGCTTCCGGAATGTACCCAGTGAAGTGGCGGAACTGGCTTCCATGAGTATGGAGCTGATCACCATGGACCATTGGGACGTCTTTTTCCCGAATCCGGAAGACCTGCGTCGGGCGAAGCTGGAACACCTCGAAGACATTATCGAAACGCTGCCCTGGGTGGCTACCGTCGATGCATTCCAGCACTGGCTGTACGAAAATCCTACCCATAGCGTCGAAGAACGGAATGCAGCCTGGTTACGGATTTATGAACGATTTACCGACAGCATTACCGACTGGAGTGGCCTGGAGCGTTTCAAAGCGTACCAGTGGCAACGGCAGTTACATATTTACGAAGTGCCGTTCTACTACATCGAATACGGTATCGCTCAACTGGGTGCCATTGGGGTCTGGAAAAATTTCAAGGAAAATCCGCAAAAGGGACTGGAAGGCTACCTCAGCGCCCTTAAACTCGGCTATACCCGACCCATGGGCGAAATCTACGCGGCGGCCAACATACCATTCGATTTCTCCAAAGAACACATTGCCAGTCTGATGAATTTTGTACGGGCAGAGATTGCCAAGTTGCAGTAACTACAAAAGCTCTGGTTTAAATACCAGAGCTTTTTTTATCCGGAACCGATGGATTTTTGTCGGTACCGATGTCCTGTCTATCTTTGATAGAATCGACTAAACCGACGCTTGATCCCGTGCATTTCATCCGTTCGCTATACCTCTCCCGACTATTCTTTACGGTATTCATCGGGATTATTTTCCTCTTTCTGCTTTCCTTTATGGTCCCCTGGCTGTTTGGGCTGATACAGGTACTCTTTTTCGTTTTTATAGTCGGGACTATTTTTGATGGCCTGTTGCTGTATCCAAGAGCAAAGGCTTTTTTCGCTCGCCGGGACGTAGCAGACCGCCTTTCCAACGGCGATACCAATCCCGTTTCCATCTTTCTGGAAAACCACTACAAATTTCCGGTATCGCTTGAAATAATTGATGAAATCCCCGCACAGTTTCAAAAACGGGATGTGCTCTTCAAAACGATGCTTACTCCAGCAACGGAGCAGATTATCCGCTACGAGCTACGGCCCGTACAACGCGGCGAGTACGATTTCGGGGCCGTTAATGTGTACGTTCAAAGCCCGCTGCGGCTGTTGAAACGTCGGTATCGGTTCTCGCAGGATCAGCAGGTGGCCGTGTACCCTTCGTTTCTGCAAATGAAGCAGTACGAGTTCATGGCTATCTCCAGTCGCCTGACCGATCTGGGTATCAAAAAAATTCGGCGGGTGGGGATGAGTCAGGAGTTTGAACAAATCCGTCCGTACGTTTCAGGTGATGAAGTCCGTTCCGTCAACTGGCGAGCGACGGCCCGGCGGAATGAACTGATGGTGAACGCCTACCAGGAAGAAAAATCGCAGGCTATTTACTGTCTAATTGACAAAGGTCGCGTCATGCGAAGCCCCTTCGACGGTTTGAGTTTGCTCGATTACGCCATCAACGCAACCCTGGTGATGAGTAACATTGCCTTGCTTAAGCAGGATAAAGCCGGTGTACTCACCTTTTCGGACCAGCGAGGTCCCTGGGTAGCCGCGGATCGGAAACCGGGACAGTTGCAACGCATTATGGAATTGCTGTATCGGCAAAAGACCCGCTTTCTGGAAACGGATTACGAATCCCTGTACGTGCAGGTGAAAAACCAGATTCGTCAGCGAAGTTTACTGATACTGTTTACCAATTTCGAAACGGTTAATGCTCTGCAACGCGTCTTACCTTACCTGCGTCGGCTGGCCAAGGATCATCTGTTGATTGTTATCTTTTTCGAAAACACGGAATTACGGGCTTTACTGAACGCTCCGGCCCATACTACGGAAGAGATTTACCTGAAAACCATCGCAGAGAAGTTCTTTTATGAAAAGCAGCAAATCATGCGGGAGTTGCAGCAGTACGGGATTCAGTCCATCCTTACGCCGCCGGAGAAACTGACGGTTAATACGATTAACAAGTATCTGGAAGTGAAGGCTCGGGGAATGATTTAAACCATTTCAGGGTTTTACCATTCTTGATTTTCGCGTACCGTGTAGAACCCCCTTCGGGATTAAGGGATTCGAGTGAAGCCGCAACGGGTACAGGTTAGGAAACCTGCACCCGTATATCTGTCGTCAATCCCCGCATTGCATACGGGGCTATTTATATAGAACCCCCTCGGGGTTGGCGAGTCTGGGGCCGGCGATATACCGATCCTTTCAGCGTTTCCAGCTCGACCAATTGATGAGGTTGGCTAAATGTGCCCTTCTACAAACTTCTTAATTCCTGATCGAGTTTTAATACCTGATCAATCAGGGGTGTTTTTTCGTCGTTCAGAATCACATAATCAGCGATTTGCTGCCGCTCTTCTTCGGAGGCTTGACGGGCAATAATATCCCGAATGGCGGCTTCCGAACGCTGGTCACGTTGGCGTACCCGCTGTATCCGTAAATCGAGCGGGGCTTCTACGACAATGACTTTCTTAAAATTATTCCCCTGCCCCGCTGCTTTCATAATGGCGGCTTCATACAGCAGATACGGAGCCTCGGGATAGCGAGCAGCCCAGTCCATTCCGTCCTGTCGCACTCGGGGATGCACCAAGGCGTTGAGTTTCTGTAAAAGTCCCGGATTGTGAAATACCTGTCCAGCCACCCAACTTCGATTATAGATTCCCTCGGCAGTGTAGGCTTCTTTTCCAAGTAATTCCTCCAATTGCTGACGTAACTCCGAATCCGTATTCATGAGCCGCTTGGCCCGGTCGTCGGCTTCGTATACCGGAATACCCAGTGTAGAAAAAATACGGGCAATGAGGCTCTTTCCTGAACCAATCCCTCCCGTGATACCAATAACCTTACTCATAGCTAAAAATACAAAAACGCGACTCCAATCGGTACGGGAGTCGCGTTCTATAAAATCATTACGTTATTTACTTCCGGGTGGCGGACTCAGTAATTCAGCGATTTCAAAACTGATGTTTACCTGCTTCGCCGTAGCATTTACATTCGGTGCATTCACGTAGGGAATGGCCAATCGTTCGTCAAAATCTCCCGAAATTTTCTTGGGGAGTGGAATCAGAATCGTATTGGGCACCTCCCGCATCGCCGACTCGGGGCCTTCCACCGTAATGCTTTGTGGAATTACGTTGATAACCGTCGAGATTACAAAGTGTCGGGGAAAGCGAACGTCACTGGTATCAGCCTGTAATTTCACGGTTTTTACCACCCGTCGCTCAAAACTGACATCCAGCGAATCCGCTATAATGTAATTTACCTGCGTTTCTTTTAATTGATCCGACAGCAAATTGGTCAAAGAAGCCGTGTTGATAAACTTGGTATGCAGGGGATTCGTAATGGCGTACGTAATCGGTTGATTACCTAACGACAAGGTACGCCAGAGTAAATCCCATCCATTGCCCGTAATACTGGCTTGAATTTGCCGCGGAAGCGGAGAAGTAGGCACGTACAATGAATCATCGTAGGCTACTTGTAACGGATACGCTAATCGGGCTGAATATCCCTCTTTGTTAAGAGCATTCATCAACCAGAAAAGCAGAGCCCCTACCAGGCAGAGACTCGCGACTTTCCAGTCAGGTTTCATACTTTCAATGATCAATACCTATTGATCGGTTAACTGTGAGTAATCATGCTTCATACTAGTGGCTAGAGACGTATAAAATCACGTTCCCTGTGGAAGCATGGGTACACAGCGTCCGATTATTGTCCCAAACGAATGGAACTGTCGCGGGAAATGGCCGTTTTATCAAAAACTAAACGCATACCGCGGCCTACGTCGAGTGTCACGGTTTTTTCGGTAGTCTCCACGATTTTTCCGTGTAAGCCGCCAATGGTAACAACCGCGTCGCCTTCTTTCATGTCGGTGATGAATTTCTGCTGATCCTTCGCCTTTTTCTGCTGGGGACGAATCATGAAGAAATACATGACAACAAAAATACCGCCCATCAGAACGAGTTGCATCCAGTTGGAGCCACTGGCGGGTGCTTGTAAGAGCATCATAACTAGGTTTAAGATTTAGGATTCGAGTACAAGGGGATATCAATGCGTAGCAGGTTCGAGTACCTCTACCCGGAAAGCCACCGTTGTGGTTTCGGGTTTAGTATTCGCCACGACCGTTACGGTCTTGGTGTTCGCTCCTACTTTGTTTTTGCTGTTGAATTTTACCAGCAAACTCGACGTATCGCCCGGAGCGATGGGCTTGAGTGGAATCACGGGAACCGTACAGCCACAGGAAGCTGAAGCGGACTGAATGACCAGCGGAGCATTACCCGTATTTTTAAACGCAAAGCGGTGTAGCAGCGTATCGCCTTCCGTTACTTTGCCCAAATCAACTTCGGGCTGATCGAACTTAAGAATGGGGAATTTGGTAGGGTCATCCGTCGTAGCCGTTTGTTGCTTTCCCGTATTGCAGGAAAACAGCAAACCCCAGCACAGCAGACCTACTACAAACTTGCTTTTCATCGGAAGGGGGGTTTACGGTTTCTCGGTAGAGTTTTCGCTAAAAGATCTCCACCGAGAAACGGTAAACAACAATTAGCTTAGTGTCCTTTAATCTGGCCCATGAGTGATTCTACATCCGCCAGCAGGCGTTCAGCTTTCTCGCGAGCTTCGTCTACTACTTTTTTTCCTTCGGTCTTAGCCAGACTTTCGGGCAAGTCACTTTGAGCCATTAAGTCAGCAATAAGCTGTTGCAAGTGCTCACGATATTTTGAAAGACGGTACCCCAGGCGATCACGTGTATTCTCACCACTGTCGGGAGCGTACAGAATTCCTACCGAAGCCCCAACCGCCGTACCGGCCAAAAAGCCTAATAAAGTAAGGGTTGATTTTTTCATGGTTTTTCTATAAAGATTCGAATGCTCTAAAAAGTACATTCGATACGTTTTTGTTTTCGAAACTCCCTATTTGACCGGGTTTAACCATTCGTCAAATTAGTGTTCCTGGCCTTCGAAGATTGATAATCAAGAAGTCTTCTTTTTTTCCAACCTTTCACTTCTGTAAAAGTAAGGGAAATGTAGAATAGGCCCGCGAAAACTTTTTTAACGATTATCGATCAAACCACGACCACTCTTCCGAATGGTACCATCTTCGCGAAGTTTTGCTGAAAGCGTATCGAGTACCCCGTTCAGGAATTGTCCACTGCGAGGCGTTGAGTAATCCTTGGCTACTTCAATAAATTCGTTGATGGTCACCTTTACCGGAATGCCAGGGAAATAAATCATTTCTGCCAGAGCCATCATCAGTAGAATCCGGTCCGTCAGGGCGATCCGTTCGGAATCCCAGTTCGTTACTTGATCAACGATGAACTGCATGAAACGTTCTTCGTTGTCGAGCGTATGCCGTAGCAATTCCTTGAAAAACTTGATATCATCTTCGCCGCCGGGTAAGAGGGTTTGCAGGCGAATATCACCGTCCTGATAAGACTTTACCGTCTTGGTCGTTAGGCTACGCAGAATGTCTTTGTCTTCGCTCCAGTACAGATTTTGCTCATCGAACACCGTCTTAATCATCTCGTTCTTAAACACTAGTTGCTTTAACAAGTGCATCACGAGGTCGGCATCTTCGGAGGGCGTATGCTGATTACGCTGGCAGTATTGCTGAAAAGTAGCATCCTGTCGAATGTCCTTAAAGAAGGGGCGGATGTATTGTACACGGTCTTCTTCCGTCCATTTCAAGTTCCGGCGGATGACTTCGTTTTCAAACGTAGGCATATCCCGCAGCGCATGAATAAATTGGTTACTCGCCAGTACACTCGTATTCAGGCCTTCGTCCAGATAACGCCGTTCCTGATACAATTGAGCTTCCTCGGCCAACTCCAGTAAGAGCAGCAAAATCATCAGATACTGATCATAAATGCGTTCAATATCTGCTGTCGCATCGCGTACGAAGCGAAGGCGATCCTGCTGGGTTTTCTGCCGGTAATAATTCAGAGCTTCCGTAGCCACCTGACGGGCCATCAGCGGAATCTCTTCTTCGGTATCTTTTTTGGTAACCGACTCCTCCAGTTGCATCAGGGCCAGTTTCCGAAGGCCTTCAAAGCGTTCGGGGTCCTGACGTTCCATGGAATTGAGGTCGGGTTGCAGGGTTTCAACGATGAAATCCTGGGCTAGTTGGTAGTTGGAACGTTCAGCCTGATACAATGCATAAAGTGTTTGCATGGCCTTGATTCGCAACGTCCTCCGATTCAGCATATTCGGTAAAAGCGATTAGTCAAAGAACTTGTTTCGAGCCGCAAAGGTACAAAATTCAGCGTAGAGTTTAGAGTTTTTGGTTTGGAGTTTTCAGTTTTTGCCGCTCTAGTTCACGGTTTTATCTTCTTCCCAGAAAACATTTTGCTTTAGAAAGTTAGTAATCGAGGTAAGCTCGTTTCTACCTCTCTATCGTCCTTCCCGTAAGCATCAAACTAAGCATTCTTAGAGAGTATCTACCAGCCTAAACTCACTCTCCTAAAAGCACCAACCCCGAAGGAAATCCATAGGCTTAGCCCCGTATGAAATGCGGGTACTCGACCCGCCCGGTGGGCACAGCCTACCAACGTTAACATCCGTATCAAATGCTACGAATAACCCGTCCCGCTAACTTTACCGGGTTTTATCCAATAAACTCTCAACTCCTAATACCCCTCCCACCAACGTTCGGTAGAATAGTTACCTCCAATTTGCACTAGCTCACCAATTCGGGGCGTGGTAATCGGTTGTTGAACCTCTTTCGCTTTTTTCGTCATCCGTTCGATGGGCTCTTTCCAGGGGTGTAAGGCCAGCGTAAACTTGCCCCAGTGTACGGGCATCAGCACTTCAGTCTTTAAATCCTTGGCGGCCTGAACCGTTTCTTCGGGCATCATATGGATGTAATGCCACATCATGTTATACTGCCCGCATTCCAGCAAAGCCAGATCAAAAGGACCGTATTTCTCACCGATTTCCTTGAAGTGAGGGCCGTATCCCGAATCCCCCCCGAGAAAAATAGTCTGCGTAGGTGTTTTCAGTACGTATGAATTCCAGAGCGTCTGTCCGCGTTTAAGTCCCCGACCGGAGAAGTGTCTGCCCGGCGTAGCGGTCAACTGCAGATCATCCGAGATTTTTCCGGCTTCGTACCAGTCATATTCGGTAATGGCTTCCGGTTTCACGCCCCAACGTTCCAGGTGCGAACCCACGCCCAGAGCCACGTGAAAATGTTTGGTTCGGGAAGCCAGCTTCAGGATGGTATCATAATCCAGGTGATCATAATGATCGTGGGAAATAACGATGGCATCCAGTTCCGGGAAATCGTCGGCTCCGTACATTTCCGTACAGGGATAAGCCTTTGAACCCACAAATTGAAAGGGTGAAGTTCGGCCGCTGAACACCGGATCCACCAATAGATTTTTTCCGTTAACGCGAAGAAAGTACGACGAATGTCCAAACCAGACCAGCACGGGTTCCGTACCGGTCAGCGTTTTCAGATTGGTTTTCACCGACGGTAAAGGCCGTTCCGGTTCCCGCCCTTCGGTGGGTTTGAAATAGGCGGCGATGAGCTTAAACCAGGAAGATTCCGGGTTCATCATCGGCGTTTCGAGCGGATACTGAAACGTGCCGTTTTTGTAATTCGGCGAATGCTTAATTCGTTCGAGCCGAGCCCCCGAAGCCGTTCCACCGAAGGTAGGCAACTGCAAGACGAGTACCGTAACCAGACCTAAAATCACAAGTGTACTCAGCAGAATAATCATGCCTTTTTTAAATTTTTTCATGGGGGAATATTGAAAGTCCAACGCTTTCCAGACGACGTAATTCTCAATTCGTTAAAGTAGTTCCTTCCGACAAATGATGCTGGGCCGCCATTCGTTGGGCAATCACACTCACCACAATCAATTGCAAGGCATGATACAGCATCAGCGGCAATAATAAAATCCCCAACGCCGCACTATTAGTAAAGAGTACTTTAGACATTACGGTACCATGGACCAGTGATTTTTTCGAACCACAGAAAACCGCAGTAATGCGATCTTCCCGATTGAATCCCAATAGATTACAAACGCCTGTAATGATGAAATAACCCGTAAAAAACAAAGCTAACATGCCTACGCTCAACATCAACAAATCACCCCAGCTGAGGTTACTAAACAAGTGCTGATCGAATGATTCACAGAAAGCTGTATACACAATAATCAGAATGGTAGTCTGATCGAAATAGCGAAGAAATTTCTTTTTGCTTTCGGCCCAGGCTCCACCGTATTTGTTAAGTACGATCCCCACAATCACGGGCAACAGTACCTGTAACATCAATTTACCCATAATGTCGCCCAGGTGATTTTCGCCCCCTTCCGCTGCTGTATTCACCACCTGCATCCAGAGCGGCGTAATAAACACACCTAAGATACTGGAAATACTGGCGTTGAAAATCGCCGCCGGAATGTTTCCCTCCGCAATGGAGACCATCACTACGGAAGAAGATACCGTTGAGGGTAAGGTAGACAGAAAAAATACACCCATCCAGACCATTTGGTTGTCGGCATTTCCCAGAAAGGTTTTGGCGATTAAGACCAGCACCGGGAACAGAATGAAGGTACTAACGTGGACGACAATATGTAACCGCCAGTTGGTCAGGCCAGCCTTTAGTTTTTCCTTACTCAGCCGTAATCCGTAAAAGAAGAAGATCAACGACACTCCGTAATTAGCCAGATTGGATAAGGAAAAGGTTCCTTCTCCCAGTCCACCTTCGGGCCAGAGATACGCCAGAAGAATCATTCCCAACAGGGCCAGAATGAACCCGTCCAGACCAATTTTACTGAGCAGTTTCAAGGGATTAAACGAACGGGAAGACGCGGATATATTCGACATAACAGAGCGGTTTTGGGGATACTTTTACTGATTTAGTATCCGATTCTTTTCAATAAGACCATACCGACAAGGCATCGGTTGCGATCCAGTCCTTCAGAATTACCTACAAATAAGCGTTCAGCTAACTATTTGTGAAGCAGAAATCTAAAAATAAAAGCAGGATGCGATGATAGTCGCATCCTGCTTTTCAATACTCCACCTTTATTGGTTTCTACATATTCGTCAGTAAGCCCCGACGCCGCAGTAATGGTTTGATGTCGGGTTCGGCTCCCCGGAAGTTTTTGTACAACTTCATGGGCTCGTCCGTACCACCGCGTTCGAGTACGTTTTTCCGGAACGATTCCGCCGATTTTTTGTCAAACAGACCTTTTTGTTTGAAAACTTCAAACGCATCTGCATCCAGTACTGCCGACCAGATGTAACTGTAATACCCCGCTGAGTAGCCGCCCGAGAACGAGTGCTGGAAATACGTACTCCGGTAGCGAGGTGGAATCTGCTCGATCAGGCCAATTTTATCCATGGCATTCTTCTCGAAGGTCAGTACGTCGCTGGGTGTTTGTCCGGGAGCCAGCGTGTGATACGCCATGTCGAGGATAGAAGCCGCCAGGTATTCGCTGGTCAGGAAGCCTTGGTTGAACAAACTACTTTTCTTAAGTTTCTCGACCAGAGCGTCCGGAATGACTTCGCCCGTTTGGTAATGTTTGGCATAAAGCTTCAGCATTTCCGGCTCAGTAGCCCAATTTTCCATGATTTGCGAAGGCAGCTCCACAAAGTCACGCGGCACCGATGTTCCGGACAGACTCCCGTAATTGACGTTCGACAGTAAGCCATGCAGGGCGTGACCAAATTCGTGGAAGAAGGTCGTCGTTTCGTCCATGCTCAATAGAGCCGGAGCGTTGCCTACGGGCTTCGAGAAATTACAAACGATGGACACAACGGGAGCGATAAACTTCCCGTTTTGCACTTCCTGCTTCCGGTAGCTGGTCATCCAGGCTCCACCGCGTTTGCTGGCCCGGGGAAAGAAATCCATGTACATAATACCCACGTGCTTGCCATTGGCTTCCTTCACTTCGTAAGCCATCGCTTCGGGGTGGTATACGGGTAGATCGGCAAGAGGCGTGAATTTGAGGCCGTACAATTTTTCACAGAGCGTAAAAATGCCCTGCTTCACATTTTCCAGCGAGAAATACGGACGCAGCTCTTCTTCATCGAGGTTGTATTTTTCCTTGCGAAGTTTCTCGGCATAATACCGCCAATCCCAGCCCGCGAGTTTTTCGTTCTTACCCTCTTTATCCATCAAAGCCTGTAAGTCAGCAGCTTCTTTTTTGGTCACGGGTACGGTAGCCGTCCACAGTTGGTTCAGCAGTTCGTTCACCTTCGCGGGCGTTTTGGCCATGCTTTCTTCCAGCACGTACGCCGCGTGATTTTCGTAACCCAGCAACTGAGCCCGTTCGGCCCGTAGAGCGACGAGCTTGGCAATGATGGCTTTGTTATCGCGGTCGTCGTTGTGATTGGCCCGTTCGATATACGCTTTAAAGATTTTCTCGCGAAGCGAACGATTATCCGCGTATTGCAGGAAAGGCATAACGCTCGGATTTTGGAGCGTAAAGACCCATTTACCGGCCATGTTCCGCTTTTTAGCTTCGTCAGCTGCCGAGGCAATCAGGGATTGGGGTAAACCGCTTAAATCGGATTGCTGATCGATCACTAGCGTGTAGGCGTTGTTTTCGCCCAGCAAATTCTGACCATACTTCAGCGTCAGCAGGGATTGTTCCTGGTTGATCTCTCGCAGACGAGCCTGTTTATCGGGCGAAAGAGCCGCTCCACTCCGTACGAAATTCTTGTACGTTTTTTCCAACAACATCAATTGCTCGGGCGTCAGTTTCAAGGATTTCCGCTGATCGTATACGGCTTTCACCCGCTTGAACAGATCGGGATTTAACTGAATATCATCCCGGTGCTTAGACAATTGGGGAGCCAGTTGTTGAGCGATCTTCTGAATTTCATCGTTCGTATTGGCCGAATTCAGATTGTAGAATACGGTACTAACCCGATCCAGGATTTCGCCACTGTTATCCATGGCTACGATGGTATTCTCGAACGTCGGCATATCCCGGCGGCGTACCAAAGTCTGAATCTGAGCGGCTTGCTGCCGCATGCCTTCTTCAAACGCAGGCTGGAAATGTTCCGTACGAATTTTGTCAAAAGGGGGAACACCAAAGGGCGTCGTGTAAGCCGCCAGAAAGGGATTGTCCGTAGCCGGACGAGGCTGTCCGAACGCCAGTGTTGCAGTCACCATGAGCGGGAGCAGAAGTTTCATTCGTAACGCGTTGTTGATGCTGAAAAAAGAAGCAAGGTACGGCCGAAAAATGAGTCCGTCAACTTTGTCCGGTTGAGGTGTAGCGTCCCTTTTCATAACGTATATATACAAATTCTTACCATACTAAGTAAAATATACACCATACGTCTAAATTATACCTAGTAATTACTACTAGTTTATACTTTCACAAAAGTAGCTCGATAGACCATTTATTAGCATTCGTCTAGTGTACGATTTAGTAGAATGTACCCAATCGTTTTCTAACCCTTTTAACGTATCCCTTTCATGACTAAGAAATTTGCAGCAGAATTTGTTGGTACCTTATGGCTTGTACTAGGCGGTTGTGGCAGTGCTGTACTGGCCGCAGCATTTCCAGAAGTAGGGATTGGGCTGGTCGGCGTGTCGCTGGCTTTTGGGCTAACGGTGGTGACTATTGCCTATGCTTTAGGACATATTTCAGGGGCACACCTCAACCCCGCCGTTACGTTCGGTTTTCTGGCTAGTGGTCGATTCAAAGCCAGCGAGTTGGTCCCTTACCTGGTGGCCCAAATTCTAGGCGGTATCGCCGGAGCAGGAATTCTCTACCTGATTGCCAGCGGGAAAGCCGGGTTTGACCTGAGTGGGGGCTTTGCCGCAAACGGGTACGGTACTCATTCGCCGGGTGGCTATTCCTTGCAGGCGGCTTTCGTTACCGAATTTGTTATGACGTTCCTGTTTCTCATCATCATTTTGGGAGCTACGGACGTGAAAGCGTCTAAGGGTTTTGCCGGCCTGGCTATTGGTTTAGGACTCACCCTGATTCACCTCATTAGTATTCCGGTAACGAATACTTCCGTAAATCCGGCCCGTAGTATCAGTCAGGCCCTCTTTGTGGGTGATTGGGCGATGGCTCAATTGTGGCTGTTCATCGTAGCTCCGATTGCTGGAGCTATCGTGGCAGGAATTTTCTACCGCTTGGTGTACAGCGAAGCCCCGCGATTCTCCGATGATAAAATTCAGAAAGAGCTAGTGGATGATCACCAATAAAACAAGCGGGTATCATAAACAAAGCGGGTACGGCTTCATCAGCCGTACCCGCTTTGTTTTACTATGTTTTTTCTATTTCAATCCCTCTACTACTGAATCGAGCAATTTTTTGCCGGGCATGTCGAGCTGGTATTCCCAGTACATGACGCCCGCCATGCCTTGTTTTTTGATGTAGTCCATTTTGTATTGCATGGACTCTTCATCGCAGTACGAAATGAAGGATTTGGTTTCCGGATTCCAGAGGTACGGTACCTTTGAGGCCTCGTCCCAGTGACGGGTGTAGCCGTTTTTATTGATGTACTTATTGGTCAGCTCCGTATAGCTCGTGAAGGAGTGCTTGGTATCAGTTGTTGGTTGAAACAGACCGTTTTGCTCGGGCTTCACGTTCGTCCAGCCGCGACCGTAGAAGGGTACACCCAGTACAATTTTACTGATGGGTACGCCCGCTTTTACGTGACCTTTGACTGCATCATCCGAACTATTCCGCGAATAATCCCCTAACTTAGACTGGTACAGTGGACTGTGATGACCCGTCACTACGTCATTGCCATGGTACAGATCGTAAGTCATGATGTTTACGTAATCGAGGTACTTCGCCGCCTTACCCAGCTCGGTATGACTGACAAAAGCTGTATCACCACCCGTCGCCGAAGTCAACAGATAGGGATTAGACTTGAGCCGCTTATTTTTCTTCTCCTGGGCGTCCAGGTGTTCGCGTAGGGTTTTCAGCAACAGCGTATAATTCTGTTTGTCTTCCGGACGAAAAATGTTTCCGGCACCCACCTGAGCGGGGTACTCCCAGTCAATATCCACGCCATCGAGATGGTACTCATTGAGAAGCTTCATACAGCTTTTAGCAAACTTCTGACGGGCAGGTTCATTCACCGAAACGTCCGAAAAGTACTTGCAACCGCCCCAACCCCCAATGGAAATGAGCAGTTTCAGATCTTTATTGACGCTACGAAGAGCATCCAGAGCTTTGAGCGTTTTTACGTCGCGTTGGTTGAGCGGAGCCAGTACACCAGCCTCGTTGGGAACGGCAAAGGCAAAATTGATGTGCGTCATCTTTTTTGCGTCCGCTTCCAGGCTTTCCTTGGTCCAGCCGCCGCCCGTAACGTAGCCAATCACCACGTATTTTTTGGATTGCCCAAAGGCCAATGAAGCCAGTAAAAGGAAAAATAAGGTAAGTCGAAGAGGTTTGTGCATGATGTGTAGGGTACGTAAAGCCAATGAACGTATAAAAGTACGGGGAATCCGCCTCTTCAATCCGGATTCCCCGTACTTTTTAAAAAATTTTTTTATTTCATTATACGGATGCTTTCAGCCGGTCTTTGAGGAGTAGCTGTTGGAGTAACAAAACGGTCTTGGCGTCTTTAATTTCACCGTTTTCAATCATTTGTAACGCTTGTGGAAAGGGCAACTCCAGTACTCGAATGTCTTCTTCTTCCACTACCCCACCCCCTTCGTTGACCCGGTGTGTGTCTTCATATTCCGCAACGAAAAAGTACAGGATTTCGGTAACCGAACCCGGACTCATGTACAGCTCGAAGACCCGCTCGGGCTGTGTGATTCGGTATCCCGTTTCTTCCTCCGTTTCCCGGCGGATGCAGTCTTCCGGGCTATCGGCATCGAGTAAGCCCGCACAGGCTTCGATAAGCATACCGTTATCGTTGCCATTCACGTAGGTGGGCATACGGAATTGTTCCGTCAGAATGACCGTATTCTTTTCGCGATTATACAGCAGGATTACCGCTCCGTTCCCCCGGTCGTAACATTCCCGCGACTGTCGCTGCCAGGATCCGTCTTGCTTGGGATAATCGAAGGTGACTTTACGTAAGGTATACCAGTTGTCGGAAAGGATTTCTGTATTGACAATTTGAACGGTATTCATAACGGATCATTTTTGATGATTGAACGAATGATGAATCCAAAATTCGATCAATAATGATCAAAAACAAATAATTTCGATCAAAATAAATTATATTTGTTCATATCCGATCAATTATGAGCATTACCAGACATAAACAGATTCTTGAATATCTAGCCTACGGAAACGAACGGAGTGTTAGCTTCCTGGCTGAACAGTTACAAACGTCCGAGATTACGATTCGCCGGGATTTAAATACGCTGGCCGAACAGGGCAAACTGATTCGTACGCACGGCGGAGCCACCCGGAATGACTTGCCCTTTGTGCCCTTTACTCACAAATCGGTCATCCATACGCAGGCCAAAAAGCAGATTGGACAGCGGGCGGCTACATTAGTAGAGGAAAACGACGTACTCTTTCTGGATTGCGGCAGTACCGTGCTGGCGATGGGTCCGTACCTCAAAACCTTCCGGAACCTGAAGATTATTACGAACTCTCTGCCTTTAATTTGGGAATTGCGGGAAGCTCCTCACCTCTCCATCAATCTCATTGGTGGAGAGCTGGACGTACAGCGGCAGGCCGTACACGGTTCCGTAGCCCTGGAACACGTGGCTCGGTATCATGCCGATAAGGCATTCCTTGGGGTGGATGGTATTTCACTCAAAAATGGCTTGACGGCCCGCAGCGAAACGGAAGCTTCCTTTACCAAGGCCTTACTGGCCAACGCCGAAAGAAGCGTTCTATTGGCCGACCTCAGTAAGTTCGAGCAGGACAGCTATCTGAAATTTGCTCCGCTTTCGGCCATTCATTACATCATTACCCGTGCTGGGCTGGATGAAAATCTGGTGCAACAGTATCGGGAAGCCGGTTGCGAATGGATCGAAGCATGACCCAGCAAAAAGGTCCCCGGAGACTTCGCGTTCCCGGGGACCTTTTATAAGTAAATCCTCTTCAATACTAGATTTTACCCACCATATTTTCAGGTTTCACCCACTCGTCGAATTCTTCGGAGGTAAGGTAACCCAAGGCAATAGCCGTTTCTTTCAACGTAGAACCATTTTTGTGAGCGGTCTGAGCGATTTCGGCGGCTTTGTAGTAACCGATTTTCGGGTTCAGAGCCGTTACCAACATCAGGGAGTTGTTGACGTGCTTCCTGATGTTTTCCGTCAGCGGTTCGATACCCACGGCACACTTGTCGTTGAAGGCTACGCAAACGTCGCCAATCAGACGAGCCGAGTGCAGGAAGTTGTAGATCATCACGGGCTTGAATACGTTCAGCTCGAAGTGACCGTTTGAACCACCAATGTTGATGGCTACGTCATTACCCAGCACCTGAGCCGCTACCATGGTCATGGCTTCGCATTGCGTCGGGTTTACTTTACCGGGCATGATCGAGCTACCGGGTTCGTTGTCAGGAATGAAGATTTCACCAATACCCGCCCGTGGGCCAGACGACAGCATCCGAATATCGTTACCGATTTTCATCAGGCTGACAGCTACCGTTTTCAGAGCACCGTGAGCTTCCACGATGGCGTCGTGTGCCGCCAAAGCTTCGAATTTGTTTTCAGCCGTTACGAAAGGCAGACCCGTCAGATCAGCAATGTGCTTAGCTACTAACTCCGAATACCCTTCGGGGGTATTGATTCCCGTACCTACGGCCGTTCCACCCAAAGCCAGTTCAGACAGGTGTTCCAGCGTATTTTTGATGGCTTTCAGTCCGTGATTCAACTGCGATACGTAGCCGGAGAATTCCTGACCCAGCGTCAATGGCGTTGCATCCATGAAGTGCGTACGACCGATTTTTACGACGTTTTTGAACGCTTCAGCCTTGGCTTGTAGCGTATCCCGCAGTTTTTCGATGCCGGGGATCGTAATCTCGATCAGAATTTTATACGCCGCAATGTGCATGGCCGTCGGGAACGTATCGTTCGACGACTGCGACTTGTTCACATCATCATTCGGGTGAACGAATTTCTGCTTATCCGCTAGATCGCCGCCATTCACGACGTGAGCCCGGTACGCAACAACCTCATTCACGTTCATGTTTGACTGCGTACCCGAACCCGTTTGCCACACCACCAGCGGAAACTGATCGTCGAGTTTACGGTCCAGAATTTCGTCGCAAACCTGAGCAATCAGGTTCTTTTTATCTTCCGGCAATACGCCCAGTTCGAAGTTAGTAATGGCCGCTGCTTTTTTCAGGTACGCAAATGCCGCGATGACTTCTTTCGGCATTTTGTTGATGTCCTGAGCAATCGGGAAATTCAGGATGGAACGTTGGGTTTGAGCTCCCCAATACACATGAGCGGGCACTTGCACTTCACCCATGGTGTCTTTCTCAATACGGTATTCCATGATTTATCGTTTAACGGTTCCGCGAGAACGCCTGGACGCGAACAGAAAACGTTCCGCCAGGGGCTTACGCAATTCGCCGCAAAGCTACCAAGCGAATGGAACGGGCGATGGATTTTTCTAAAAATTTCTGGTGATTTCTTAATGCTGAACAACCAGTCGCTGCGTATGCGTTCTTTCGTTGGTTTGTACGCGTAACAGGTACAGGCCGCTGGGCAGATGACCAATCCGAAGCCGACTCTCCGCCTGCGTGGCCTGTTGCTCTCCCAGAATACGTCCCGTCTGATCCAGTAGGGTAATACGAACCGGTTGAGCTTTTGAAAGCTGCACCAGTACTTCCTCCTGAGCCGGATTAGGAATTAATTGCACCGACCAGGAGGCAGGTTTTTCTACGGAGGTAGGCAGCGGCATCATTACCAGCAAGAGCGTAGTCAGCTCAATTCCTGACTGTAGGGTTGTACGCAGTCGATAAATGTAACGAGAACCGGGAGCGACGGACTTGTCGGTATAGGTAATACTGTTTGCCGGTAATGTTCCTAAGGCGGTGAATGTTCCCAGGTTCTCCTGTCGTTCGAGCTTGGTTTCTAGCGTATTGGGCAGCAGGTTCCAGCGGAGAGCTACTTCATATAAATCTACATTCGTAGCCAGAAACGTCTGATTGGGCTGGTAGGGACCAATGGCTACGTTTTCGAAACAAAACGCGTACTGCTCTCGCTTGTTGAGCAGATACGGACCTGTATACGCAATGGCGTGTCCCGTCGGAACCACCGGTGGCAGATACGTCAACCGGGTGGCCGTAGCGGGTTTATTGAGGTACACGTGCACTTTATTGCCTTCAGCCCGCAGGGAATCTACGCTGCCGCTCTGTCCGTCCAGATAGATATAATCTTTCAGATACAGCGTGAATTGCTGCCCATTAAGCACGGAAGTACCAACGAATGATTTTTGTGCCACCAGTTCTTGGTCTATATCAAATTCGATGGTCAGTTGAGTCTGTTGAGTATTGGAATAATAGATTTTACGTGGATCGGGGGAATTGATTTGCAGCGTATCCGTCGAGCCGTAAAAATCCCGATTGACCATGCGATACAGATTATGAGCGAAAATGACGTTATCCTGAGCCCGGTAATGGATCCCATCGTGGCCCAGTAAGCCCATGGTAGTAATGGTTCGTACATCGGGGTACAGTTGGGCCGTCCGCCGTTGAAAATCCCGTACGAAAGCCGGCCGATCACCCACGCCAGCGGGCTGAATACCCGTTTGCGTAACGTATACCTTTTGCAAGCCGGGATAATCCTGTTTCCACCCGCGGTACAGTTTATCAAACTGAGCGGGATATTCCAGCATTTGCGAAGATAAACCCCCAATTTCCGCCTCGCCCTGCCGCCAGAAAATAGCCTTGACCTGATTCTGAACGCCTGCCATCATGCTTCGGTGCAAAGCCCGGCCATAATCAGTAGCCAGGTCGGACGGGTTAGCGGAATTACGATCGTTAAAAAACGTAATGGGCTGACCCCCAGAGCCGTTGTTGAGAATACAGGTGGGAATCTGATTATTCTGTCGAATGAGGCGTTGTAACTCCGTACCCCACACGCCCACGTTTACGCTCAGGCCATTAGCGACTACCCACTTGGGCCCTTCCGCAGCGTAGCTGGTCGTATAAGTTCGACAGAATTCATTTTGCTGGGGATCGTACAAAATATAGTCGGGTCCTTCGCCCCCCGCTACGGCATTCGACTGCCCACTGATCAAATACACATCGCCCGCTACCAGATTGACGCGAGTGGCGTACAAGGTTGAGTCCCGGTTTTTTACGATGTAGATTCTGGCCTGGTACTCTACCGTTTCGGCTTTAATGGTTGGATTGAGAGCGAAAGAAGCCCGGCCATTCTGAAAACTCAGGTTTTGCGAGGCGTAGCGGTATAAATTTGATCCGCGAAAAATCTGAACGGAAATTTTGGTTACGCTGGCATCCGTTACGGTACCGGCAATGGCAACGGTTCCTTCCGATTGTTCATTGCGGGGAAATAGCTGGTTATCCGCCGGAATTTTGGAAAAAGTTACCTGACCTAATACGGCTCCCAGAGTTGCTATACTGAATATCCAAGTAAAAAATAGTTTCATGCAGTGGTTTTTAATAGGTAAAAGGCGGGTGTTGGGATTACTCACTACGTAAGTATGCCTCCTATGCATAGAACACAGTAAGTAAGTAAAGGTTAACGCCCTTAGAAAAGAAAGTTCAGCACTTGAACAGTATTGAAGAAGGCGGTCCCCCTGTTGGTAAGATACTTTTGCAAAAGTAGGTAAGGCAGGCCTTAATCTTTGCTTTTTCGTATATAGTATCGCTGGTTTGTATCGTTACATTTGTAAATTCCCTTCGACATTTTTCGTTACTTTCTTGTTCCTTAGCCAGGATTAAGGACTAATTTTGTTTTGTACTGTCACTAAACTCCCAATTACCGTGTCCGTTGCTCGTTTTTGTTCCGTTGCTATTATTTGGGGTTTATTTTCATTACTCGGTTGCTCACAAAGCCCCAAAGAAGCGGCTACTAGCGTCGCCGTCAGCAATCCAGCCGTAGCGATTCTTAATGATAGTATCGCCAAACGCTTTAATCCGGCTGAAGCCAGTCGGAAAGCTGGTCAGCTCGACACGTTCTTTCATAACCTGCACAACCGATACGGCTTCAACGGGACCGTATTAGTCGCTCAGTACGGTAAAGTAATTTACAAAGGTGCATTCGGGTACAAGAATCTGACCCTACGGGATACGCTTACGACCACGACGCCTTTTCAGCTCGCGTCGGTCTCCAAGCAGTTCACGGCCGTAGCAGTCATGCAATTGAAAGAAAAAGGACTTCTTAACTACGACGATCCGGTTTATAAATTCATTCCTAATTTTCCTTACGATTCGTCCATCACCATTCGACTGCTCCTAACGCACCGCTCGGGCCTGCCCAGCTATCAGTACGGATTGGAAAAGTACTGTGACAAAACTCAACCACTCAGTAATCAGGAAGTAGTCGATAAGCTTTGTTTGTATAAGCCCGTTCCCTATGGTCGTCCGAATGTGCGGTTTCACTACAACAACACGAATTACGTCCTGCTTTCCTATATCGTTGAAAAACTCAGCGGAAAACCTTTTAGCAAATACGCCGAGCAAAATTTGTTCAAACCCCTGGGTATGAACAACACCTTCGTGTACGACGGCACCAATACGAACCTGCTCATGGCCGCCGCAACGGGCTATACGGGAGGCCGACGATCGCTGGCCATTGATTATCTCGACAGCGTAACGGGTGATAAGAGTTTGTATTCCACGGCTGAAGATATGTTTAAGTGGGATCGGGGCTTGTATACCGAACAACTCATTAGCCAGAAAACGCTGGAAGAAGCTTTTCGACCAGCCAACGATGACTCCCGACTCGTTACGCGGAACTACGGCTTCGGCTGGCGTTTACAGAAAATACCCAATGATCAGTGGCTGACCTTCCATACCGGCTGGTGGCATGGTTTCAAGAATTATTTCATGCGAAACCGCCCCGATCAGAGTAGTATCATTATGCTTTCCAACGTAGCCAACAGCTATCTATCGCAGGTAAAAATGGTACAAGCCATTTTGTACCCGGATAAAGCCCGGTTCTTCCTGCGGGGTGAAAACGTGGATCCCGAAACGGGCGATCAGATGCTGGCGGGCGAAGGGATGCAGGGCGGAGGCGACGTTACGCCGGAGCTTTCCCTGTCAGATCTCTACAAAATGTTACCCGTCGCTCCGGTGGTCAAACATAAGGTAGTGCATCGCAAAGGACGCCATCATGCCGTTGTCAAGCGGGGTGCGAAAGCCAAAGCCCCGGTCAAACGTAAGGCTCCGGTAAAGAAAAAGAGAAGAAGATAAGCCAAAGGCTGGTCTGAATAGGGCCAGCCTTTTTTGTACCCAAACTTTCCGCTATTTATTTGTAATTTCAGCATGTATCGCTGATCTTGCTGACTGTTCCGCGTACTTTACAGTACGCATTCTTACCCTACTCCGCCAGGTAGTATTTCGTTGCAGCTGTTTCTAAGGAAACCGCCTATTCCTAGGCTTCAACACCCGCATTCCGCTATTCATTGCACATCCCCTCAGTCATCAGTGTCATTCTTAACTACGAATGATGAAGGAACTCGTTTTGTTTGACAGCAATCCTATTTACTTTTTTATCCTATCGCTGGGATTCCTGTTCATTCTCATCCAGTTGAACTGGCAGAAACACCAGTCGGATACGGTGTTTCTAAGTACGTTGATTTTGATTCTCACCGTCTTACGATTACCCTTTATTCTTTACAACCAGCAGATCAACATTGATGAAAGTTCGGTCATCACTCAAGCGATGACGCTGTGGGATCGGCCAATTTTCTGGCAGTCGGTGGATGGGACCACTTCCGGACCTCTCAACAGCTACGTACTTTTTTTGGGCAAACTCCTCACGGGTACTTTTGACTATACGTCTTGTCGCATGGTTTGTCTGCTTCTGATCATCGGTACGCTCATAGCTTTGTATAAGGCTCTTCAGTCTTTTTTCGATACCCAATCGGCTCGTTTATCGCTTACGCTGACCCTACTATTTTACGCTTATAATCAGACCCACGATTTCATTCATTACTCAAGCGAAATCCTGTCTATTTTTCTTTTCAGTATCAGTCTGTACACGCTGGCTTCGATTCAGAAAACTCCTCAGTCTTCCGGATTTATACTGGGTTTTGTATTGGCCTTAGTGCCCTGGGCAAAGATCCAAAGCTTACCCATAGCCCTGGTTTTCAGCGGTTATGGTCTGTACTTATGTTTCCAGATACGAGCGTACCAAGGCATCATCAGCCTGGTGCTGGGAGCGATTTCCGTTACGGTGCTGTTTTTTGGCTTCCTGCTCTATTATCAAGTTCTCGGCGATTTTTATCTGTATTACATTGAAGGTAACCTAGTGTATGGACAGGAAGTTAGTCTGTACCGACGGTTCCATCATCTGGTAGCCATGCTGGTGAAAGTATTCCCGTTCCGTGATTTCCTGCTCATCAGTATTCTGCTCTTTTTGTTCGCGTTTCGCTGGTTCTGGAAACTCGAAAAATCCCTGCTTGTTTTTCTGGCTAGCTGGTTTCTGATTACGGCTTATACCATTGTGAAACCGGGTATGTTCTTCCACCATTATTTATTGTATTTCATTCCCTTCCTTACGTTTGTCAACACATTTTCGCTCCGTTCGATTACCCGGCATTTTTCCTACCGCACGGTTCAGTTCAATTATACCGTCGCTTTAATTGTCGTGGGATCTTCCGTTTGGTGGACTTCCCTGATTCGGAACACTTCTTATACCAATGCGGAAGAAAGCAAAGACCTGGCTTCCAACCGGGTCATTACTACAATTCATCAGTACGCTGGACCGGGCGAAAGTTTAGCCATCTGGGGCTGGTGGACCGAGGGATACGTCATGGCTCAGATGCCGCAGGCTGTCGCCGAAAATCATTCCGTCCGTTGCACCACCGAAAGTCCACTCATGGTGGATTATCAGCAGCGGTATTTACATAATTTGAAAACCAATACCCCCGCCGTGTTCGTAGATGCCGTAGGCTCTACACACAACTTCCCGTTTGTGCATACCTCCGCTATTCACGAAAGCATTCCTGCCATTCGACGGTACATCCAGCGACATTACCAGTTTCTGAGTCGCGTGGAGGGTGTACGCATTTTCATTCGAAAAGACCGCCTGGCTGCGGTTCAGAAAGGAATTCGGTATTTGTAAAAAATAAGGCTGACTTTCAAAAAAGCCAGCCCCGATATAAAGCAAGTTGAAGGTTGAACGGGTCGATTTATAAAGAAATGATACCCTTTCGGAAGCCCAGTAAAATGGCTTCGGTAGCTGAATTGACTCCTAATTTCATGTACACGCGTTTGATGTGCGTTTGAACCGTATTAAAGGTGATTCCACACTCGTAAGCGATCATTTTGTAACTCATTCCCTGAGCCAGTAGCCCCAGCACTTCACGTTCGCGGAGGGTTAAGGCCGTATCGGGTAACTGGAGTTCGCGGGGCGACAGATAAAAGCGGCGAGATTGAGGTAAGCTAGACATGATGGTAGCTGTTAGTGCGTTCTGATGGTTTGGTCGCACTTCGCCTGTAGAGCGGAAACATCTTTCGATAAAAAAAATACATCGTTCGATTATTTTACTACTAACTGTTTAATTTACAGCCGCTTTCCTTGCCTGTTCCTCCATGATTTTATTAAAACGAGCTCTTTCGGATTCGGATCTTATCGCGGGAATCAAAGCCGGCGGGAATTTGCGTCGTAACTGTGAAAATCGCCTCTACGAGCAGTATCAATACCTGATTCGGGAAGCGACGTTTAAGCACAAGCTGAGTCCCGATGAATGTGCCAGTGCTTACTCCGACGCTGTACTCACCGTCATCGAACACCTTACCTCCAATCGTTTTGAAGGCCGCTCGGGCCTGAAAACCTACCTCTATCAAATTTTTTATAACAAATGTGTTGACCTGGTTCGAAAAAATTCGACTAATCGGGAAAGTGTCCATCAGGGCGTATCGCTGGAGGATTTGGTATTGCCCGACGAAACCCGAACGGTACTACAGCATCTGATGACGGAAAGTGACCTGACACTACTTCGGGAGCGATTGGCCAGTTTAGGCGATAAGTGCCGACAGATGGTGCTAGCCTGGGGAGAAGGGTATTCCGACGAAGAGATCGCCCAGCATTTACAATACCAGACGGCAGCCGTAGCCAAAACCAGCCGCTTACGTTGTCTGGAGCGATTGAGGGCCTTATATGCGGAATCCAAAAGCAGAAGATCGTAGGTGATGAATGAATTAGAACAAGTGGATCGGTTTTTCCAGGGTGAAATGCCCGAGACCGAGCGAAAACAATTTGCAGAAGCCCTGAAAACCGACCCCGAACTTGCTTCGGCGGCAGCTTTTTATTTACAGGCCCGTCAGGCTGCTCGACTGGAAGTATTGGCTGAAAAACGGAAACAATGGGAAGGGCAACCCCCGCGACCCGTCGTACAACGTTCCTGGATCGGATACGCAGCAGGGCTGGCGGCCGTATTGCTGGTGGTACTGGGCCTGTGGTTCTGGCGAATGCAGGAACCCTCGCGGCGAGAGCTGGCCGATGCGTACGTAAGCCAGGAATTACAAACCCTGGGTACGGCGATGAGTGGTCGCAGCGATACCCTTCAGCAGGGGATTGGCCTGTACAATCAGAGTAAATTACCCCAGGCCGCTCAGCTCTTTGACGCCTGGCTGGTACAACACGCTACCGATAGCGACGCTCAGCGGCTGGCGGGCCTTACGGCTCTGCGGCTGAAACAATATGATCAGGCCATTGAACACTTTCAGCACCTGAGTCGGCGAACCGATCTGTACGCGAATCCGGGTCCTTTTTATGAAGCACTGGCCCGTATTCAACGCAACCGTCCCGAGGATGCAGAAGCCGTGGAGTCTTTACTGAAGCGTGTGGTGCAGGAAGGCTTACCGGGTAAGGCCGAGGCTGTCGAATGGATGAAATAACCCCCTTTTATTCGTTTAACCTTAACTCCTATCTTCTATGCAAAATCAAGAGCCCGACCCCAATCGGGAAGAGCCCCTTCGCCGAGGCAAACCCATGGTCAGTTCTTTTCGTACCAAAGATGATTTCCTTCGTTTGTTTCGGGGGAATGCCAAGTACCGGGATATTGTAGAAGTAGAATCGGGAACGGGTTTCGCCTATCGGAACCGTCAGATTGTACAGATTGAATCCCTGGAATTATTCGATGAAAAAGGAAATAGATTCGAACTGACGACTCGCCAGCAATTACTCGACTTCTTCAACGGCAGGAATTACGAGATTTTGTTCAACCGAACGCTGACGGAAGTCGAACGGGCTAGTTGCTCGGCGTATCTCTACGATTTAAATCATAAACGGTATCAGATTCAGCGGACGGTTGAATGTGATTGTCTGGGACCGCTCACTTTTTTACTGGAAGGTGAAAACCTACACGAGCTTCGGGGCATTAGTCAGGTAGAAGGCGTTCCTCCCAAACACGCTTCGACGCAACCGCCGGTGGGACGGATGGAAACAGAACTGGACTATTGCACCTCCGCCGTCGCCTGGGATCCTTCCGCTTGCGAGGTCATTGAATCTACGCGGGTCGATCCGAATCAGTATTACCTGGGAAAATATAATCGATCGTCCGACGAGACTACCGTAGCCATCATCGATACGGGTCTGGAAGACCGGGACTATCAGATTCCGTGCTGGTACCAGCAAGCGATTGATCCTTGCTCGAAAGGTACCGTAGCGGTGGAACAAATTGGCTGGAATTTTGCGTACCCCGACCTCGCTCCGCCTTCTTCCGAACACCTGCCGATTGATAACAACCTGTACCGACACGGTACTAAAGTGGCTCACATCATTCATCAGCTTTCGCCCCGCACGCGACTGATGATCCTGAAGGTTTTCGATCAGGAGGGCATTGGCTCCCTTTCCGATCTGCTCTGTGCCCTGGCTTACGTAGTTCGAAACAAAGCGAATATCGTCAACGCCAGTTTTGGGTATTACGGAGCGAAAATTCCGTTGCTGGAGCGGTTCTTCGAAACCCTGAATAAAGCTGGGGTGATGGTATTCTGTGCTGCGGGTAATCACGGCGATATAGACGGCACGCCGAAAGATATTTCCAGTACTTCCTTTTATCCGGCCTGTTTGGGGCTCGATAACATCATTACCGTTACAACTGTGAAGCCGGGTCCATCCCGGAGACCCCTTGAGATTTTGCCCAGGCCTTTCGTGATTACTAAAAAGCAACTGGTACCTTACGAAAACTACTCGAACCGATACGTTACGCTTGGCGTGCTAACGGAAGAGGGTAGTTTTCGCAACCCGTATCGTTCCTGCAAACAGGAGTCTGGTGCCATTGAAGGTTCGTCTTTTGCCACACCGTATGCGTTGGGATTGGCCGCCCGCCATTACGCCGCTATCCGGGCTGATTACGAGTCGGGCAACCTTTCGCTGAAAGCCGCGTATCTGAAACACCTGCCCCTACAAGTCAATGAGTCGTTGAAAGCCTACGTCGTTGACGGCCAGTATATCCCATATCGTCCTTAAACTACTCGCGGGTATTCTGTTCCTGAGTGGAGGGTCGGCTTATGCCCAATGCCGACCCTCCGCTACATTTGCCTTTCAAGTCAGTCGCCTACTTCCGTCGGAATCCATCGCTGACTGGGAGAACCTGAAACGCGACTGGAAGCATTGTGGAATAGCCAGGGATTCTTCCTACGGTCGGTTGCTAAACACTCTGGGCAATCTGTACTGGCTGGCGGGTAATAAGAAAAAAGCCCTGGAACAGTTACAGGAAGCCGTTCGTCTGCCTGCTCTTCCCCCCGACTTGTATACGCAGAGTATGTATCGCTACGGGGCTTATCTCATCGGAAACAACCGTTGGGAAGAAGCCGAGAGTACCCTCCTGCAAGTTATTACGCACAGCGAACGTTACCAGTTTCACGAACGGGTGGCCGCAGCCTGTGCCCAGTACGCGTATCTGGCCAACGCCAAAGGTGATTTTCATCAGGCCGTTGAATACGCCGACAAGGGTATTGACTACGCCCGTCTGGCCCATAGTTCTTCCCGCGAATTGTATAATCTGAATCAGAAAGTAGAAGGCCTCATCGGCTTGAATCAGTTGCCCGAGGCGGCCCAGTTGATGGAATCAGTCATCGATTCTAAACAAGGCCCCCTCAATCCAGATCATTCGTTACTGGCCATTGACATTTATTTGCAACTACATCAGTTGCCCCGGGCTCAGGAATTACTTAAGCAGGCATTACACACGTTTACTGACAGCGTTTCCCAGGGAAAACTATACAACGAACAAGGGATACTTTTCAAACACCTGGGACAACCTGTACAGGCTCAGAAAGCCTATCTGCGAGCTTTAACTTATTTTCAGGAACCCGATGTACGAGCAATTGTGTACAGTAACCTGGGTGAGATCAATAGTGACCGGCCAACGGTAGCTTTGGCTTATTTCCAGCGGGGTATTCATCAGTTGGTGCGTTCCTGTACGCCCCATCGACTGAGTGCCAATCCGCACACGAGCCAGTTGCAAAGTGTATCCCGGAAGGAATATCTGCTGCTGTTACTCAAGCAAAAAGTGCAGGCCTTACGAATGCGATACCAGCAAACGCACGATCCGCAGTACCTCACCCTCGCTCAGCAAACCATCACGGTTACCGATCAGATGATTGACCGGATGCGGTGGAGTCATCAGGGAATGAAATCCAAGCTATACTGGCGAAATACAACCCGGTCTTTTTACGAAGATGCCATTCAGGTGTGTTATTGGCAGAAAAACAGCAGTCGAGCCTTTTACTTTTTCGAAAAAAGCCGGGCCGTACTGCTGGCCGACCGTCTCAACGAATGGAATGCCAGTCGGCAATTACCCGCTCATCTGGCCGAGCAGGAACGAACCTATCGCCAGACGATCGAGCAGTTGCAGGAACTTTCCCCGCTCGGCTCACTGGCGGAACAACGGGCCACCCGTACCCGCCTGGATAGCATAACGCAGGCTCAACAAGCCTTTATCCGTTCCCTCGAAAAAACCCACCCGACGTACTATCAGTACAAGTACGAAAATCAGGTACCTTCGTTGCAATCCGTACAGAAATCGTTGCTGGCCAAAGATCAGGCCCTGGTTAGTTACTTTATTGGCGAACGAGCCCTGTACGCACTGGGTGTCACCCCAACCAAAACCGTTTGCAAACGACTGCCGCTAACCGGCCTGCAAGGCATAGCCCAGCAATTCCTCAAATATTGCTCCACTGCTCAACTTACTGTCACGGAAGTACAGCAGTTCAATCGGCTGGGTTATGAATTATATCAGCGATTACTGGCTCCCTTAGGTCTGACTTCGGCTCGTTTCATCATTTCTTCGGACGGCGTCGTTCTACCTTTCGATGCCTTCCGTTTTTCACCTGACCGTCCTTCCGATTATCTTATCCATACGCATGCTTTTAGTTACACGTATTCAGCGGGCTTTCTACTGCGAAAACGTCCGCCGATGGGATGGAGTAAAAATTTTCTGGGCCTGGCTCCCGAAGCCTTTGCTCCGGCTCTTCATCAACAGCCTTTGCCGGGTTCGGTCCAGACCTTAACCAGGATTGAAAAGCAGGTTTTTTTCCCGAAAACGCTGGTACACCAGGCGGCTACTAAACGGGCCTTTCTGGAGCAGGCTGCCGATTACCGGATTCTACACCTTTTCACCCATGCGGACGCCGATAGTACCGCTACCCACGAACCGGTCCTGTACTTCGCCGATTCGGCTCTGAAACTTTCTGAACTGGAGAACGCTCCTCCCTTTCGTACGCGCTTACTCGTGTTGTCAGCCTGTAAAACGGGTGTGGGGGTTGATCAGAAAGGAGAAGGTGTATTCAGTCTGTCAAGGGGATTTGCGGCTTTGGGTATTCCCAGTACCATTACGACCTTGTGGAGTGTCGAAAACAAGGCTACGTACACCTTGATTGAAGATTTTTACCACTTTCTTTCCCAGGGTTTACCACAGGATCTGGCCTTACAAAAGGCTCAGCTTCAATGGTTACAAACGCAGGATCAGCAACTTCCGTATTACTGGTCGGGCCTCATCCAGATGGGCGAAACGACTCCCTTGTACGACGATGCAGCCCTTCCTACTACGGCGGGCATTGCGGGTGGTTTGGTATTGATTGGTTTAGGCCTTTGGTGGCAGCGAAGAAAGAGACACCTTTAAAGTAAACCTTCATCTGCGAAGCTCAAATACTTATGATCGGACAGGATTAGGTGATCCAGAATGGGGATGTCGAGTAGCTTTCCGGCTTCCTTTAACTTTCGGGTTAGGTCTCTATCCGCCTGACTGGGTTGCAGGTTTCCTGACGGGTGATTGTGAGCCAGAATCATACCACTGGCTAAATGCTCGATGGCGTGTTTAAAAATCAGCTTAGGATCGGCTACCGTACCCGAAACGCCGCCCGCTGAAACTTGCATAGGTCGTATGATCTGATTAGCCCGGTTGAGTAGCAGAATCCAGAATTCCTCGTGCAGTAAATCCATCAGATGCGGTCGTAACGCCTGATACGCCGTTTCTGAACTCGTGATGGATGAGCGTACGATCGGTTCCGATTCTTTCCGGCGGCGACCCAGTTCCAGAGCGGATACAATCGTAATAGCCCGGGCTTCGCCGATGCCTTTAAATTTGGAAAGCTCCTTGATACTCAGTTTGGCCAATTGATTGAGGTCATTGCCCACACTACTCAGGATCATCTTGGCTAAATCGACTGCTGTATATTGTTGAATACCCGAATTGATCAGGATGCCCAATAGTTCGGCATCACTCAACGCGGCTTTACCTTTCAGCATTAACTTTTCCCGGGGGCGATCTTCTTCGGCCCAGGTCTTGATCGTACTTAGCGGCTGGTAAACAGGAGTCATAGGGGAATAGCGAAAAAGCCTTACTAGCGAAAGTAAGGCTTCTAACTGAACGGAAGGCTACCGTTCAATCAATGGTCTATCCGGCAATTAAGCAGCAGCTTGCAGTTTGTTGACAAATCTTGCCAGCTTCGACTTGTTGTTAGCCGCTTTGTTTTTGTGGATGACGTTTTTCTTCGCCAATTTATCCAACATAGAAGCAACTTTTTTGTACAGGTCCTGAGCTTCTACTTTATCGGTAGTAGCACGCAGTTTCTTGATGAACGTACGAGTCGTTTTATGCTGGAAACGGTTACGAAGGCGTTTCGTCTCGTTTGCCCGGATCCGCTTCAGAGCTGATTTGTGGTTTGCCATGTCTTTATATTACTGAGAATCTATGGATTTTCGGAATAGGAATGCAAAAGTAAGACTTCCTTCTCAGATTACCAGCCGTTCGCTCAAAAATTCTTTACTAAATACGTGAATCCCTTCAAATTAGCTGATAGCTAATAATTTGATTGATAGCCATTCACTCCTTTTTCTATTACTCCAACCCATGAAACGGTTCTTCTTGCTGATTTTTCTGTAAATTCCTCTGTATCCGGCTTTTAGCTGGGGCTTTTACGCTCACCAGCGAATTAACCGCCTGGCGATCTTTACCCTCCCCCCCTGAAATGGGTCGCTTCTATAAAAAGAACCTAATGTATCTAATGGAAAATTCCGTCAATCCAGATAAGCGTCGCTATGCTGTCGTGGGTGAAGCCGCCCGCCATTACCTCGACGTAGAGGCTTATGGCGACAGTGTCTGGAACAAACCGTACTGGAAGGATGCCGTGGCGTATTGGGGCGAGGATACGCTCAATACGCACGGCATCGTCCCCTGGCACATTCAACGCATGACGTTTCAGTTGACAGAAGCCTTTCAGCAACGAAACATCGCTCGTATTCTAAAACTTTCGGCGGAAATAGGCCATTACATTGCTAATGGGAATGTACCCCTACATACCACGCGTAACTACAACGGCCAACTGACTGGACAGGAAGGCATTCACGCCTTCTGAGAAAGTCGTCTGCCCGAGCTTTATGCCGAGCAGTACGATTTTTTCGTCGGTCCAGCCGCGTACGTTCGCTCGCCCGCCCGCCGCTCCTGGGAAGCGGTACGTCAGGCTCACCATTGCCTGGATTCGCTGTTTTCGCTGGAAACGCAGGTGACTCAAGAACTAGGTCAATCCCGGAAGTACTTACTGGAAGAACGAGGTAACGTCATTCAAAAGACCTACTCCCGTGATTTTTCCGAACGGTATCATCAGTTACTCAATCATCAAGTTGAGCGACAGATGCGGGCTTCCGTAAAAATGATCGGCGATTTCTGGTATACCTGCTGGATTGACGCGGGTCAGCCGGATTTGAATCAACTCCCTACGCTTAGTGAAAAAGATAAACAGGCGGATCAAGTGGAGAAACGTTCGTGGTTACAGCATTTGTTTCGGGTACGGCCGGAGGAGTAAGGGTTTGGGGGTTTTAGTTAGTTGTTGATGGTTGTTACCCTGCATTCCTTCAGGGTTGGAGTATTGGATTGAAACCTGTACCTGTATCCATTGCTTTGCAACCTATATCCTACACAACTCCAGCATCGGTTATTGCCAACTTAGTAATCTTAGCCTTCCTGCGTTAACTATCAACAATCTACTGATAACGATTGCCCCGTCCCCTGTTATCTTTGTGGAATGGAATCAGTGGTACAGATTATATTGAAGCCCGGAAAGGACGCTCCCGTTCGTCGTTTCCACCCCTGGGTGTTTTCGGGAGCTATTGCCAAAACCCTCGGTAAGCCGAAGGATGGCGAAGTGGTAGAAGTACTCGATCATCAGAAGAACTACCTGGCGACGGGCCACTACCACGAAGGTTCAATTACCGTAAAATTATTCTCGTTTGAGCCGTTAACACCCGATGCAGATTTCTGGTTACAAAAACTAGAAAATGCCTTTCGCGTTCGGCAAGCCTTACAGTTTACGACCACGACTTGCTACCGACTAGTACACGGCGAAGGAGATGGATTTCCTGGTCTTATTCTTGACTGGTACGATGGTGTAGTCGTCTTTCAGGCCCACAGCGTGGGCATGCACCGTGAGCGGGAAGCCATTGCCCAGGCTTTGCAAAAACTATACGGCGATGCTCTGAAAGGTATTTACGATAAGAGTCACGAAACCTTACCGGATCGCTACGCTCAATCGGTACAAAACGGCTATCTCTGGCAAAAGGATACCATCACGTTACCACACCCGGTGCTAGAAAATGGTCATACTTTTTTGATTGACTGGCAAACCGGACAGAAGACAGGCTTTTTCCTGGATCAACGCGAAAATCGTCAGTTGCTCACCAAATACGTAAAAGGCAAACGTGTGCTGAATGCCTTCTGCTACTCGGGTGGCTTTTCGATTTATGCCTTGTCGGCGGAAGCCTCGCTGGTGCATTCGGTAGATGTGTCGGAAAAGGCTATTAAGCTAGTGGAAGCGAACGTCGAAGCCAATGCGTTTGGTCCTGAAGCCACGCACGCTTCGTACGCCGAAGACGTGGTAAAATACCTCAAAACGCACGATCAGCAATACGATGTGGTGGTACTCGATCCACCCGCGTACGCGAAGAGCATGGACGCCCGTCACCGAGCCGTTCAGGGGTATAAACGACTGAATATTGAAGGACTCAAGCGACTCGCTCCGGGCGGTATTCTGTTTACCTTCTCCTGCTCACAAGTAGTGGATCGCGAATTGTTTTACAATACAATCGTTGCCGCCGCTATTGAAGCCGGCCGGCAGGTACGCGTCCTGCATCACCTGTCGCAGGGACCCGATCACCCCGTCAACTTCTTCCATCCCGAGGGCCATTACCTGAAAGGATTGGTTTTGTACGTGGAATAAAAAGAAACCCCCGACTATCACAAGTCGGGGGTTTCTTTTTTCCACGGGTTGCACGCCGGGGTTCGTAATGCCCGCTCCAAAGAGCTTAATCGTAGTAGCCTCGCATCTAACGAGGATGTGTGTCAACCATTAAAATTTAATCGTTGAGGGCAAATATTTCGCTATCAAATCTTCGTAGTAAGGTTTGAGTTCTTTCACATTGGGTGGCACGGGAGCTTTCGAATACAAGTCATACGGATTGAAGAGCTTCACCCATTTGAACATTTCGCGGTCGTGATCGTCCATCAAGTGATCGTAGGCTCCTTCCCGGTGCTGGGCGTAAAACGAGTGATACCGCATCATGTACAAAGCCGACTCGGGCATATGATCTTTCATCATGTGATACAGATACTCGTCGTGCCCCCAGGATAAATGCACGTTGTTCAGACCACAATTGGGTTCGTAAACTCCGTATTTGGTATTGTAGCGTTCGTCTTTGCTATCCGGATTGGCTTCAAAGAATTCGGGATAGACAATTTTATCCGAAGGTTTACAGCCCACCGGGAACGTATCTCCTACGACCGCCCACTGTGGTTCACCGAACAGACAGAGTACTTTTCCCATATCGTGCAATAGACCCGTCAGGACGAACCAGTCGGGATGGCCGTCGGCCCGAATCGCTTCCGAGGTCTGGAGCAGGTGTTGCAACTGGTCGAGTTCAATGTCCGGATCGGAATCATCCACCAGTGTATTCAAGAAGTTAAAAGCCTCCCAAATGGGCATTTCTTTCCGATCAAACTTCAGGAAATCCGCTTTTTTCTGCTGAACGAAGTCGTAGGTTTGGTACGTGTGATTGAGGCGATAGAACTCCCGTACGGTATCCCGCTCCGGATTATCGTAATTCCGGAACTCTTCCTTGGCCTTGGCCGTCGTTTCCGGCTCGGGATAACGTTCCAGTAAATCATCTTCCCAAACGTCGAGACTCGATAGCGGTGCTTTTTCTTGAGGACTGAAGTCGGTTTTCATTACTTCTTGGTTTAACAGGACAGAAAAATCGTTTATGCCGTTGAAATTGAATTCGTTACCGTTTTTTCAAAGGTAATTTAATTTTCAAAAATGCTTAGACAATAAATAGTATTTTTTGAACTAATCTCAGAACGTATATTCTTTTTTTACCAGAAAACAGTGTACAACGCCGCAATGATTCCCCAAACCAGGGCCGAAAAAACGACGAACGAAGGTGAAATCCGGAACATGGATCGCGTCAGTACTAAGCCCTTAGGATTGAATTTACTGGATGTATCGAGCAACGAAATAATAATCATGAGTCCGGCCAGAATCAGGAAACACCAGCCCGTGCGGTGCAGAAAAGGAATAGGAGTATCGGGCAGCCACTTGAACAGCAACGCCAGCGGAATGGATACACTCGCCGCCACGAGGGCTGCCGTGGAGGTCGTACGTTTCCAGAACAACCCTAGGAAAAACAGGGCAAAGGCTCCGGGCGTCAGGTAATTGGAGTATTCCTGAATGAACTGGTACGCCTGTTCGAGATGACGTAACTGCGGCGTGATGAGTAAGGCGATGGCAAAGGCCACCCATACGGCAATTCTTCCAATTAAAACGGTCTGTTTTTCGGAAGCATCTTTATTGAGGAATTTCTTGTAAATATCCAGACTAAAGATCGTCGAAATACTGTTACATTTTCCCGCTAGTGACGCTACGATGGCCGCCGTTAGGGCCGCAAATGCCAATCCCTTTAAGCCCGTTGGCAGTAAATTCATCAGCGTTGGGTACGCGTGATCGGGTTTTACTTTTCCGGCGGCGTCAACCATCTCCTGCTGAAAGGCTCCGTTTTGATAAAGCACGTACGCCGCAATACCGGGAATCACACAGATGAGCGGAATGACGAGCTTGAGAAACGCCGCAAACAGGATACCGCTCCGGGCCGTTGGTAGATCGGCTCCTAAAGCCCGCTGCACGATGTACTGATTACAGCCCCAGTAATTCAGGTTGTTAATCCACATACCGCCAAAAAGTACGGCCATGCCGGGTAACTCGTAGTAGTAGGTATGTCCTTCGGAAAAGATCATGTGGAAATGGCCATTGGCGTGCGTGTGCAATAAACTTAGTCCATCGATTACGCCGTTGCCGCCCCATTGATCTGATACCATTTGCAGGGCCAAGAACGTTACTGCGACCCCACCCATGATCAGCACTACCACCTGAATCAAATCCGTATAGCCAATTACTTTCATCCCACCGAGCGTAATGAAAATGGCGAAAGCGGCCAGTCCGAGCATACAGGTGGTAAAGGGTACACCGGAAATGGTTTCAACGGCTAGGGCCCCGAGGTACAAAATGGAAGTAAGATTTACAAATACG
The DNA here is from genome assembly GCF_002943425.1 of Siphonobacter curvatus. Taxonomy (NCBI): domain Bacteria; kingdom Pseudomonadati; phylum Bacteroidota; class Cytophagia; order Cytophagales; family Cytophagaceae; genus Siphonobacter; species Siphonobacter curvatus. Next base: position 388,814 of record NZ_PTRA01000001.1, on the reverse strand, counting down.
TACAGCAATAGCCAGAATACGGCCATAATCGTTGCCACCGTATCGTTGTAACGTTGCGACAGAAACTGCGGCATCGTATAAATCTTGTTCTTCAGATAAATGGGAATAAAGAAAATAGCCACAATAATCAGCGTAGCTGCCGACATCCATTCGTACGAAGAAATGGCCAGTCCCATTGCAAAACCCGAACCCGACATGCCGATGAAGTGCTCGGCAGAAATGTTGGAAGCAATCAGCGAAGCCCCAATCGCCCACCAGGTCAGCGAGCCTTCCGCCAGAAAGAAATCTTTGGTATTGGTTTCACTGGACTTTTTGCGGCGGTAAATCCAGTAGCCATAAGAAGAAACGAGCAAGAAATAAATCAGAAAGACACCGTAATCAATACGTTGCAAGCCTTGCATAGGGGTTTAGAGATTAAATGAACGAATCAGTTCAGCAGGCAATCAAATCATCCAAGCGGCTCTAAATTATGATTATTTCCTTAAAAAATTGTTTTTATTGCTCACAAACAAAAAAGCCCGTATTCTTCCGAACACGGGCCTTATAAAAAGAAAAGAATTACTAGTTAGTCGATCAAGTGAAACAGGCGTTTCCAGCGAATTTTGTTGAGGAAACTTCCTTCAGGATCCAACGACATCCAGATAAAGACGGCTTTCCCAACGATATGGTCGGAAGGAACAAAACCCCAGTACCGCGAATCGGCCGAGTTGCTGCGGTTATCCCCCATCATGAAGTAATAATCCTGTTTGAACGTGTACGTTGAAACGGCAGTACCGTTGATTTTCACCGTCGTACCATCGATTTCTACTTTGTCATTGTACTCGTAATTTTCAATGACGTCCCGGTATTTAGCAATGTTTTCAGTCGTGAGCTGAATGGTTTCCCCTTTCTTGGGAACCTGAAGCGGACCGAAATTATCCTGATTCCAGTCGAATAAAGAAGAATTAGGGTAAATGACTTCGCTACGTTCGCCTTTTTCGAGGATTCTGGGTTCTACCCGCATCCCCATTTCCTGGAATTTTTTGGCTACATCGGCACTCGTATTGACTTCATAACCAACGGTAATCATTTCTCTGCGTACGGAATCAAGCTCCGTGATCGGGTATACATTCGGGCTTTCATTACGACGATTCCAGATGTCGTATTTTAGGAAAAACTTCTCGTCCAAAGACTCATTGGTATACACCCGGTAAGGCTGAAGCATTTTCTGCGGATTTTCCATGGCTTTGCCATTAATGAAAACCTGCGTAGCTCGCACCTCTACTACGTCCCCCGGAATACCGATGCAACGTTTGATATAATTGGGCCGTAAATCAGCGGGCAAATGCAGCGAATCGGGGTAGTTGAAAACGACCACATCTCCATTCTTCACGTGCGAGAAACCGGGTAGGCGGTACATGGGAAGTTTCACCCAGTCCAGGTATGAATCGATATTCGTACCCCAGATTTTCTGGTGTGTAAGCGGCACTTGCAATGGCGTTTGGGGCGTACGGGTACCGTAATGCAGTTTGCTTACAAACAGGAAATCCCCCACCAGCAGGCTGTTTTCCATCGAAGGTGTAGGAATCGTATAGGCTTCCAGAAACAACCACCGAATCAGCGTGGCGGCTACTACCGCAAATACGATAGAATCCAGCCACTCCCGAAATGCCGACTTCTTCTTTTTGGGTTGCTCCTGATGTACAGTTTTTACTTCCATTTTTTCAGTATACAGTTTCTATTTTCAGTTGGTAGTACTTTGATGGGCCAATCCCCGTATTCTCAACCTTTCTCCAACGTCAAACGCGTTTGATTTCTTATACGCCCAGTAAATCATCCATACCAAATACGCCTACTTTGCCTACCAGCCACTCAGCGGCAACGACGGCCCCTAATGCAAAGCCCTGGCGGTTGTGAGCGGTATGTTTGATCTCAATGGAATCGACAGCAGATTCGTAGGTTACGACGTGGGTACCCGGCACTTCCCCTTCCCGCAAAGCTTTGATGGGCAAGGTACTACGTCCATCGCCTTCTTCCAATGCCCATTGGGATAGACGGTTATTTACCTCTAAAATGCCTTCAGCCAGGGTAATGGCCGTACCACTCGGGGCGTCTTTTTTATGGATGTGGTGAATTTCAGTCATCTCTACCTGATATTCCGAATACGGACTAATCAGTTTAGCCAACTGCTGATTCAAACGAAAAAACAGGTTGACACCAATGCTGTAGTTAGAAGCGTAGAAAAAGGCTCCGCTGGTTTTAGCCGTCAGGGCTTCGATTTCCGAACGATGTTCTAGCCAGCCCGTGGTACCGCATACGGTGGGCAAGCCCTGTCCGATGGAATCTTTCAGGTTTTGTAAGGCAGCCGTGGGGTGACTGAATTCAATCACGACATCGGCCGTAGCGGGCGAAAAGCTGGCAAAATCAGCCCGATTGGTTTCGTCGATCCGACCTACAATTTCGTGGCCACGTTCCAGGGCAATGCCTTCAATGACTTTGCCCATTTTTCCGTAGCCCAGGAGTACTATTCGCATGGAAATGAATTTCAGGTTTGCTTTCAGGTGGTTTGTAGTTTGAAGCGTTTTAGGTTTAAAAGTTTAAAGTTTGTATAAACTCAACCATTAAACTTCAAACCCGTTCAAACCTTAAACGATGGATTATTTCAAAGTAAAAACAGCCGTGACCCCCATGGGTGTGCTCACGTAATCGGTCTGCACGCCCGGTTTTAGCCGGAATGAAATATCGTCGGTATTATCAAAGGTCTTCAGGTGAGCCGTAACGTTCGCTTCCACGAGTTGAAAGGCGTAAAGCACTACGCAGCCGATAATGGATAAATCCCGTTGACGACGGTATAGGGATGTACTTTGCCTGAGCTGATCTTGATTTAAAGCATTGTAGTACGTACCTCCAATGGTCACAGGCACCGTAGTGACCTTTTGATCAATCAGACTTTGCCAGGCCGTTATGGACTGTTTGTATCGGACTTGATTCCAATGAATGGCGTACCCCAATGCACCAAATCCCCCGTATATGATGGGAATGGTCCAGTACTGGCGTACGTAAGCCTGCCCCCAACCTGGTAACGCCAGCGAACGATATGTGGCGTACTTGGGAACAATGTTCAGGGGTTTTCTAAGCTTTCCTTTCGGCTCAGGAATGGATTTCGTCAGTGAATCAACGCCTACGCGGGCAATCTGTACCGAATCAGCTTTCTGGGCTAATGCGGGCTTTACCAGTCCTAAAAACAATACGAAATAAATCAGAAACCTCATGGCGATTGATAAATGAAAGGCCAAAGAACGCTCTGATTTACTTCGTATCACTTCTAAAAACTGTTAAATATTCTTAGGATAACTCACCCAGTACACCCAGGATTCGATCCAGATCTTCCTGATTGGTAAAGGGAATACGGATTTCACCTTTGTCTTTTTCATCGGATTTAATGGAAACTTTCGATCCGAAGTACGAGGAAAGCCGAAACTGAAGATTACGGATTTCCTGCTTTAAAGGTACTTTTTTGGTTTTATCCTGGGCCAGTTCCGGATTCTGGATTTTCCGAACCTCTTCTTCTACCCGCCGTACCGACCAGTCTTCGTCTACAATGCGTTTGAACAGACTCAGCTGCGTATCCACATCGTCGATGTTGATGATAGCTCGGGCGTGACCCATGGAGATTTTATTATCCCGCAACGCCGCCTGAATCACCGGTGGTAACTTCAGTAAACGAATGTAGTTATTGACCGTCGTCCGGTTTTTACCTACGCGATCGCCCAGTTCTTCCTGCCGCAGGTTACACTCCGAAATTAATCGTTGGTAACTTAGAGCAATTTCGATGGCGTTCAGGTTTTCCCGCTGAATGTTCTCAATCAGAGCCATTTCGAGCATCTGCTGGTCATTGGCCGTGCGAATGTACGCCGGAATATGCGTCAGACCCGCCCGTTTAGAAGCCTGCAAGCGACGTTCACCCGAGATGAGCTGGTATTGCTCACGGCCCAATTGACGAACCGTAATGGGCTGAATAATTCCTTGAATACGAATGGACTCGGCCAGTTCCGCCAGCGACTCTTCGTCGAAATGCGTACGGGGCTGAAAAGGATTCGTTTCAATAAAGTTAACATTGATCTCGTTCATGGAGCTAATGTGCTCCAGAGCCGACAACGGGGTTGCACTGGGCCGGCTGTTGTTCACCGAGTCCGAATCCTGCAATAAGGCTCCCAGACCGCGTCCTAACCCAACCCTTTTTTTATTGGTGTTATTCATGTCGTCACTGCTTAGGGTTCAGGCGAGTACCTAAACGCCCAACTCTTCTCAATCTATGGTTACTAAGCCGTTTTTGGTCAGAATTTCACGGGCCAGGTTCAGGTAACTGATGGCTCCTTTGGAATCTGCGTCGTGAGCAATGGCGGGCACCCCAAAGCTGGGCGATTCGGAAAGACGGATGTTCCGGGGAATAATGGTATTAAAAACCATATTCTGGAAGTGAGCCGTTACTTCATTCACCACCTGATTGGATAACCGTACCCGCAGATCGTACATCGTCAACAGAATTCCCTCGATACTCAGGTTGGTGTTTAGTCGCGTCTGAATGATCTTGATCGTGTTAAGCAACTTCCCTAAGCCTTCCAAAGCGAAGTATTCACACTGTACGGGAATAATAACGGAATCAGAAGCCACGAGGCTGTTGATCGTAATTAAGCCCAGCGAAGGCGAACAGTCGATAATGACGAAATCATACTCATCGCGAACAGAAGCCAGGGCTTCTTTCATTTTTTCTTCGCGGGTTTTCAGATTGATCATTTCAATTTCCGCCCCAACCAGATCAATGTGCGAGGGAATCAGATCGAGGTAATCAATTTCGGTCTGAATGATGATATCGGATACGTTGATTCCATCAACCATGCATTCGTAGATGGAATTTTCAATTTCTTTCGGATTGAACCCGAGTCCCGACGTAGAGTTAGCCTGTGGGTCAGCGTCTACAATCAACGTGCGGTACTCCAGGGTTGCCAAACTAGCGGCGAGGTTGATCGTAGTGGTGGTTTTCCCAACTCCCCCCTTCTGGTTGGCAATGGCAATGACTTTGGCCATAAGTAAACTCAGTGCGTTAGAATTTCAAAGATGCGAACAAACCATCGGATTGCCTAGCAAATGTTCCACGAAAGTTTCACGCTAAAAGTTTTTCTTGAAGCAGGCGTAGAAAGTCTTATTGATTCTCAGTGCCTTATTAAGCAAAGTGCTCTAAAAAAAATGAGTAATCAGACTATTTGTCGGGCTTTTGCCTCCTTAACCCCATACTTTGGTACCTTCTGTGCAGTTCTTACACATCTCGATTTCGGAACGGCTTCGAATCAGGGAAGCCCGGAATTGTTCGTAAGGCTTGGACTTCCATAATTGCTTGAAGGAATCCTGCTTGAGATCGCCCAGTCGGTATTCGGCATCCTTATCAAAACAGCAGGGTACTACCAGTCCGTCCCAGGTTATCACGCAGCTGTGCCACATTTTCCAGCAGTGATCCACGAATTTGTTTTTGATGCGGTACGTACCATCCGTTTGTTTGGCGTAGCGGGAGTATTTGTCAATGGTCGGAATTAGTGGATCCCCGCCTTCGTAATCGTAGATCTGGGCCGTTTTCAACCCCACAGCATCTACACCGAGTTCAGCTGCCAACTTTTTCACGTCCTCAATCTGGTGCTCATTGGGCTGCACGACCAGAAACTGAAAAATGACGTGGGGCGTCTGCGACTTCAGTTCTTTTTTCCACTTGAGAATATGCTTTGTCCCCTCGATGACTTTATGCAGCTTCCCGCCTACGCGGTACTGCTGATACACATCCTGGGTGGTACCGTCGATGGAAATGATGAGTCGGTCGAGACCGCTTTCGACCGTCTTCTTTGCATTGGCGTCGGTCAGGTAATGAGCGTTGGTAGAAGTCGCCGTATAAATCCCCTTCTGGGAAGCATACTGCACCATCTCCAGAAATTGCGGATGCAGGTAGGGTTCGCCCTGGAAATAAAAAATCAGATACAGCAACTCGGCCCCAATTTCGTCGATTGTACGTTTGAACAGATCCCCTTCGAGCATACCCGTGGGCCGGGTAAACGACCGCAGGCCACTTGGACATTCCGGGCAACGCAGGTTACAGGAAGTCGTAGGCTCAAAGGATAAAGCAATAGGCAAACCCCGATGTACGGGCTTTTGGGTAATCTTCGATTCGATATAGCTCGATACGACTTTGAGTCCGTTCCAGACTCGCCGGGCGGTGAGTTTGGAGGCGAAATTCAGTCCGTCGCTAAGGTTACGGTTGATCATACGGTCAGCTAAAAGGCCGGACACGGGCCGGCTACTCCCCATTGGCAAACTCTCTTTTCTCAGTATTTATTCCCGGGAGGCTCCGAAATTTCCAGTTAAGGCAAATCCGTCAATGTTTTCATAAACGCAACCAGATCGGATTTTTCATGAACACTCAGGTGCAAAGGTTCGGGCGAAAGGGTCTGGTTGGGTACGTTCAATCCAATCCCCAGGCCACCACCCCGATCATAAAACTCAACAACTTCCTCCAGGGTTTGAAATACGCCATTGTGCATGTACGGACCCGTATGCTCGACATTGCGGAGCGTCGGCGTTTTGAAAGCATACCGTAGGACGTCGAAATTAGCGATTACACCTGCTCCACGATCCGGGTCCAGTCGTGGATTTGACAAATCCGCGTTGGCAGGAACGCCCAGTACTTCCACATCCGAATGCTCATACGAAGGCGGTAACATGCTGTTGGTCAGAGGCAGAAAATGACAGGTGGCACACTTCGCTTTCCCGGCAAACAGGTTCAGTCCGCGTTTTTCTTCCAGATTCAGGGCTGCGTCATTTCCCCGCATGTACTGATCGAAGCGGGAGTTGAGCCGTTCCAGAGATCGCAGATAGGCGGCCAGAGCATTCATTACCTGCGGCGGATTTAATTCTCCGTACGCTTTCTGAAAAGCTTCCTGATAGGCTTTATTTTTTGAAAGCTTGTCAACCGCCGAGGCCAGCGAAGCATCCATTTCCAGCGGATTTCGTAACACATCCGCAATCTGCATTTCCAGGGAAGCCGAGCGGGCATCCTGAAACAGCGTAGCCTGTAACGCAGCATTCCAGAGCGTAGGAGCATTTCGGGGTACGGACCCATGGTTGCCCATGGCTATACTCTTCGGCAACCCATCGGTAAAAGCCTGTCCCGGCTGATGGCAGGTGGCACAGCTCCGCTGTCCGTTTCCGGAAAGCAGGGGTTCTGAAAATAGTTTCTGTCCCAGAGCAATCCGTTCTTCCGTAGCCATCCATTCGGGATGAGGACTGTACAGTTCGGGCCGGAAAAGTTGTTCGTCAAAAATCCACCAAGCCGTTGGCATCAGAAATCGACCGTCATCTTCCAGCGATTTAATCCCCAACTCCTGCTGGTACTTTTCCAGGGCTTTACACAATGGTCGCAGTCGCTGCGTCAGAAAAGCCGAACGATCCAGGTCATCGAATTCGGACTGTAAGCTTTGTTTGATCTCTGCTAGTAATCGCTGAATGTCCGGTACCTCTTCGTATTCCTTCAACAAATCTTCACAGCCTTCCAGCGAAGCAATTGCTTCCGGGAGCGAATACTGTACCGTCGGCGAATCGTAGCCTATAATACCCAGCGTCGCGATGCGGGCTAGTTCAAGCCGCATCGCATCCCAGAAATTAACCTCTTTGAGTTCGTTGAGCCAGGGGTGTTTCCGTAGTAATCCGGCATTGATGGTTAATTGCTCACATTCCTGCTGTAATTCATCCAGTCGAGTCGTATCCAATCGTGGGAAAATGATCGATTCGATGACCTGAAACCCCTGGGGTTCAATCAGCACCTGATCTTCCATTTCCACTTCATCGACTGGCGGACCGTTGATTTGACGAGCCATGACGGGATCGTAGCCTTCCACCAGCCATTCAATGCGTTTGTAAGCTAAGCGAGCATTCAGAAACGACTGGCGGGAGTTGACCGTATCCAGCGGATAGCTCAGTTCGAGGCGTTCGGCTGTCCGTTCAAATTCGATCAAACGCTGCTGAAAACGCGTTTTAATGTCTTCCACGCGAGCCCGGCTATGCCAAGCGGGCAAAGTCGGTAAGAGTACGATTCCAATCAGAATAATCCACCAACGGGACATAGAGACAAGGGGGTTTGGGAAGGATTACCAGGTTTTTCACTCAAAAGTACCGCTCTTTTCCAGCATTTTCTTCCTTTTTCTGGTGGGACTTTCATTCAAAAGCATTCTACCGCTCAGGGATTTTCAAGTTATTTTTAGTAGTTTATTCCTGATTTTTTGCCACATTTCTGGGGTATTCAACCCTTTTTTAGGCATGCATTCGGATCGTTTATATCAACTGGCCCTCTGGCTTACACCGGGCGTAGGCGATATGCTTACCCGCTTGCTGATGGCCCATTGCGGCTCAGCAGAAGCGGTTTTTAAACTTCCTCCCGGAAAACTTCAGAAAATACGGGGTATTGGCGATTTGCTCTCCCGAAACATCGCCGCCAAAAGCACTTTTGCCCAGGCCGAGCAACTACTCGAACAGGCCTTACGAGAGGATGTCCAGATTACCGCCTTCAATGAAGAGGGCTACCCGCAACGACTCAAATCCGTTTACGACGCACCCGCTCTGCTTTTTTCAAAAGGAAAAGGCTCGGTCAATCCCGTACGAAGCGTAGGCATTGTGGGTACACGGCGAGCCAGTGAGTACGGAAAAAAAAATTACAGAAGAAATTGTTGAACAACTCGTTCCCTATCAGGCGGCTATTATAAGTGGACTGGCCTACGGAATTGATATTACCGCTCATAAGGCGGCTCTGAAACACGATTTGCCTACGTTCGGAGTCATGGCAAATGGCCTGGATCTGGTTTATCCCGTTGCTCATCAGAAAACGGCTTTACTAATGCAGGAAAAGGGTGGTCTTTTTCGGAGCAAACCCTGGGTACGCAACCAGATCGCCGCTTTTTTCTGGACCGTAACCGCATCATTGCCGGACTTTCGGACGTAGTCATTGTCATTGAATCGGCGGTTAGAGGCGGGGCACTGGGTACTGCCGAGTACGCTAATAACTACAACCGCGACGTTTTTGCGGTACCAGGCAACCTGACCAGCCCAAATTCAGAAGGCTGTAACTCTCTGATTGCCCGCAATAAAGCCACTATTTTCACTACTGTATCGCAGATGATTGAAACGTTGGGTTGGCAGGAGAACGCGGGTTCGCTAAAGACGCCAACGCTGGATTTAAGCCGATTTTCGGAGGAAGAAAGTCAGATTATTCGCCTCTTTCGTGATTCAGGAGCCATGCACGTAGACGATCTGGCCTGGAAATCGCAATTGTCGATGTCTAAGCTAGCTTCCTTACTGCTTAATCTGGAGTTTCAGGGACTCATTAAAAGTTTGCCGGGGAAAGTATACGGTTTGGCCTAAGAAGTCAGTTGAAAGTTTGAGTAGGTTTGAAGTTTGAAAGCACAACATCTCCATCCGATTAGCAAGGTCTGGTCTAACCATTTTATCTTTTCCAGAACTACTCAACTTGCTAGTTCATACCAACGTAAAGCTCAGAATCTATTAAAACTTTGACTCATTACGAACAACTTGGCGTTTCTTCCCGGGCATCCATTGAAGAGATTAAGCGAGCGTATCGAAAGCTGGCCATAACCTGGCATCCGGACAAAAATCCCGGCCAAATCCAGGCAGAAGAGCGTTTCAAGGCTATCAATGAAGCCTACCGGGTACTTTCTGATCCGGCTCTCCGAGCTTCGTACGATCTAAAGCTTACCTACGGAACTCAGCCCCCCGTTACGCCGCCACCGCCGCCCAGACCACGCCCTACTCCGGTACAGCCACCACGACCTACGGTTCATCGCTGGCTGATTCCGGGCATTGGCTTACTGGTTGTATTCGTGGCGTTGGGGGTGGTTGCCTTTCAGCAATACGAACAGAAACAAGCCGTAACCGAAGTAGCAGATGCCACCCGGTTGCTGGTCGATGAAGATACGACCGCAGCGATGGGGAAACTTAACGAGGCCATTCACCACGACGAAACCCTTACATCCGCCTATCGCCTGCGAGGACAAGTTTTATTGCGGTTACGAGAATTTCAGACGGCCTATCCGGATTTGTTGCGAGCCTCGCAGGAAGATCCTTTTGATGAAGACTTGTACTTTAATTTGGCTACCTGTAGCTATTACCTGAAGAAGTACGCCCAGAGCCGCTCGCATCTCAACAAGGTACTGACGCTGTCTCCCCAAAATGGCAAAGCTCTGACCATGCGGGGAACCAACTTCTGGCTGGAAAAAGATTCCCTACAAGCCTGCGAAGATTGGCAAAAAGCTGCCAGTTTAGGCGAAACGGAAGCGACAACTTTGGTTGATAAATATTGTAATCTTCAATAATACCCTAATTTAAAAAGCGTTTTCCCTTTTCTATATGATCAGGGAAAACGCTTTTTCATTGTATCCATCAATTATTGCCGCCACGTATTAGGCGATTGCCGCCACTCCTTGAGTGTATCTACCTGATCGTCGGTAATATAACCCAGAGGTACGGCAGCTTCTACTAGGGCATTATAGTTACTCAAACAGTGAAGCGTAACGCCTGCCTGCTGGAAATTCTGTTCGGCAACAGGAAAACCGTAGGTGAAAATAGCTGCCATACCCACGATTTCAGCTCCGGCGTTTCGCAGAGCGTCTACGGCTTTCAATGAGCTTCCACCCGTCGAAATCAAATCCTCAATCACTACAACCTTCTGACCCGCTTCCAGACGACCCTCAATCTGATTGCCCATGCCATGTTCTTTCGGCTTCGGACGAACGTATAGAAAGGGTAAGCCCAGTACATCAGCCACCAACGCCCCCTGCGGAATACCCGCTGTGGCAACGCCAGCAATGGCTTCAACGCCCGCAAACTGGGTTTTGATCGCCTCAGCAAGTGCTTCTTTGATATACGTACGAACCGGAGCCGAGGAAAGCGTAACCCGGTTGTCGCAATAAATGGGTGATTTCCAGCCCGAAGCCCAGGTAAAAGGCGATTCAGGACTTAGACGTACAGCTTTTACTTCCAAAAGCATTTCAGCCACGCGGGCCGCTACAGTTGATTCCATGGCACAAAAATAAAAGGAAGTTGCGGGGTTCCAGCAGCGAACGTTCGCTTCTAAAAATAATCCGTACCGGAACGCAGACTCTTACTTCCGCGTTGTAGGCGGGTCTCCGGTTTTTGTCGTATCCAGCCGATACTTTGTAGATTCGGGGATAGAGACTTTCGCAACATCGCTTACTTTTGTACTATTAACCATTAGAGAACTCCTGCATGGTCCTGTTTATCAACGACCGTCCCGTTAAGCTGACTGATGCTCAGCGATCTGATTTATTACGGGAGAAACGTGACTTTGACGTGGTGATTGACACCCGTCTTGAAGTTATTAAAACCGAAAATTTACACGGTCATGTACTTATTCTCAACGCTTCGCTGGCCACTACGGAGCGTTTAATGGATCTTCTTCACGACGAACACCCGGCAGCTCTGCAAAGCATTCTGTTACAGGTAGCCGATCAAAAGGCCGCCGAAGGAAGATTGAAAAACTATTTCAAAGTGGTTAAAGCAGCCGGTGGCGTAGTCTTCAAAGACGACAAAATGTTGTTGATTTACCGCCTCAAACGCTGGGACTTACCGAAAGGAAAACTTGATCCGGGCGAGAAATCGAAAGAAGCTTCCTTACGCGAAGTGGAAGAAGAAACGGGTTTACAGGCAGAACTGGGCGAGAAAATCTGCACCACCTGGCATACCTATACGCACAACGGCAACCGAATCCTAAAGCGTACGAAGTGGTACCGGATGACTTGCCTTGACGACCAGCACATGCAACCTCAGGAGGAGGAACACATCGAAAAAATTGCCTGGATGACGAAAAAAGAAGTCCAGAACGCCATGGTCGATTCTTACAGCTCCATTCGCTACGTCTTTGACCGGCTTTGGAATAGCGTATCGGTTTAATACCTGGTATCGAAGTATAGACAAGAAAAAGTCCCGAAAGCTATGCTGCCTTCGGGACTTTTTCTTGTCTATACTTTATTCGAGAATAAGCTCGATTTAAACTTAGTACCTGAATCTTTAGCGTTTCGCCCGTTCGTACTGCGGAACCCAAGCCATATCATCGCCTAATATTTTAGCGGCATGCAGAGGGAAGTTCGGGTCACGGAGCGATTCGCGGGCGATTAAAATAAGATCGGCCTGCCCGTTTTCGAGAATAGCTTCGGCTTGTTCGGCTTTCGTAATGATGCCTACTGCTCCGGTCAGCATACCCGACTCTTTTTTGATTTGCTCAGCAAAAGGTACCTGGTAGTTCGGTCCAGCCTGAATACGGGCGTAAGATACTAAACCACCCGAAGAGGAATCGATTAGATCCACCCCTTTCGTTTTCAGCACTTTGGCTAATTGTACGGACTGCTCTACGTCCCAACCGCCTTCGGCCCAGTCACTCGCCGAAATCCGAACGAACACGGGTAATTCCTGCGGCCAGACTGTATGTACAGCCTCCAGTACTTCGAGCAACAAGCGAATCCGATTTTCAAAACTTCCACCGTAATCGTCCGTTCGCTGGTTACTTAAGGGCGAAAGGAACTGATGAATCAGATAGCCATGAGCCGCGTGTATTTCGATCAGTTCATAACCTGCTCGAAAAGAACGTCCAGCGGCTTCTTTAAAATCATTGATTACTTTCGCGATGCCTGCTTCGTCCAAGACCGTGGGAACGGGCTCTTCTTCCCGAAACGGAATAGCACTGGGGGCTACGGTTGTCCAACCACCCTCTTCCACAGGCACCTTCCCTTCTCCTTCCCACGGACGACGCCCACTGGCTTTCCGACCAGCATGAGCCAGCTGAATCCCTGGTACCGCTCCCTGCTGGCGAATAAAAGTGGTAATCTGCTGAAGTTTGTCGAGGTGCTCATCCTGCCAGATGCCCAGATCCTGGGGTGAAATACGTCCCTCGGGTGAAACGGCCGTAGCTTCCTGAATAATTAATCCGGCTCCGCCAATAGCCCGGGCTCCCAGATGCACCAAATGCCAGTCGTTAGCAAAACCATCGACGGCCGAGTACTGGCACATGGGGGAAACCGCAATTCTATTTCGAAGCGTAATTTTTTTTAGCGTTAACGGAGAAAACAAACGTGACATACTTTCCAATGTTTTAAAATCCGAAGAAAGACCTATCACTAAAAAAAATACGCCTGAAAAAGGTTCAGGATTCCTCTTTCCGGTGACTCGTTCAATAGTTTATCCAAACGGTTACTCCAAATCACTGACGGGATAGGGCAAGTACTGATCTACATTGGCCCCGTAACGGTGCAAGTCACGAATAATGGTACTGGAAATGGGAGCTAATTCCGGCGAACAGATCAGAAAGACTGTTTCGACGCCTTCGTATAGATCACGATTTACCTGAGCAATGCTGTTTTCGTACTCAAAGTCCGTCGTATTTCGTAAGCCTCGAAGCAGAAAAGTGGCTCCGTTATCGCGGGCGACGCGGGCCGTTAGATCCTGATACGGTACTACCCGGACTGGCTCGTTAATGAACGTCCGCTGAATGGAGCGGGTCATGGGATCCAATGGGAAGTGGCGTTTTTTACTAGAATTGTGGCCAATACCAATGATGATTTCGTCGAACAGTTTCAAGCCCCGCCGAACAATATCTTCGTGTCCTTTCGTAAAAGGGTCAAACGAACCGGGGAAAAAAGCAATACGAGGCATTGAGGCGATGGACGTTAAGCTTGTCAGAAAGAAAATTTAACCCATGAAAGTAACCATTCGGTAAGACGATACCAGATCGGCGGGTACTTCAGGAATGGTTACGGAAGCCGGCAGTCCCTGCGTTAGTTGAGCTAGATAGGGTTGTAAAGCCTGGTACACTTCGGATTTCTCAGTGATATCTCCGAAGGCCCAGGCCTGTATATCTTCCGTATTCACTTTCAGCTCGTTTAATACGAACAAGATATAATAAATTAAATCCGCTGAAGCTCGATAGACGAAGCGGTTACAGTAATACAGTCGTCCGCTTTGCAAATACACTAGCGTAGCGGCCCGTTTTTCTACGTACAGTAACAGACCATCTTCCGTAATTTTTGTACTGAGCTGCAGTAAAATATCGACTTGGTGAACAATTTGAATAGTTTCAAACGGATACACTTCCAGTAGCCATTCCGTCCAGCTGACGGGTAATGAAAAAACCGTAACGGCTTCCCACGCTGGGTGTACCGTATGCTGTACCGATTCGTGATCCGTTACCAGTCCACGAGCCAGCGACAGAGCCCGGGCCGCATATTCCTTCCGAAACAGCGAGGTCGGCACCAACGTAAATGACTGGTTGGAAACAATGACCCGTACGGCCTTCCAAAATGTCTTTTGCATCAACTCATGCTGACTGAGCAGGCGTTGAATGGTCGCTAAGTACTCTTCTTCGGTATTAACGTCCGTCAAAACGTATTCATCAAGCCAAAGGCAACGATTTCGAACGGGGTCGATAATACTAATTTGAAGTTCCTGCGATCCCAGTCCCAGGGTAAGGATGTACGAACTGACACTCGTCAGCGAAAGGGCCTCCTGCCGAAAGTGGGTATCAGCGGTCATCATCGAATAATTAGTAGGAATAAGGAATTCAACACAATTCCGGCGGGCCAGGGTGCCAACCCCTCATCCTAGACCATCTAGGGCTGACCGTCGGCGAACTGGGCCCGAACCACAAAGAACTTGGTTTCGCCGTCAAAGTCAAACTGAAAGAGTTTTTCTTCGTAATAAAGCGTCACTCGGCGGCCGGAGCGTAATGCTTCATTGATCGTATTGATGGTCGAATCTTTGCCCGAATCTACGCTAAATTCCCATTTCTCAGCATTCATCTGTCCGGTGCCCTCAGAAAAACCGCCCAGTAGCAACTCCCCTTCCCAGGTTTTAAATACATAACCGCGTTTGCTGAATCGGGTGATGGTACCCGCACGTTCGCCTTCTGAATAGTTGATGAGTGTCAATATCCAGAATACGAGAATGGTTACTACTAATAAGCCGAGTAAAACTTTACCAAAGGTTTTCATGATAGGTTGTTTAAGTACGTTTGGAAGGCCACTAGTGGGTTTTGCCAGTCCTTTCTCCGCAGGATCAGTCGTGCGATAGTCCGATACGGGTGTAGCTCCAAAGAAAAGTACGTTTATTGAATTTTGCTTATGCTTAGTGCTTTTTTCCTAGCTATCGGCTTAAAAAACATTGCCAGCAAAATTACTTGGAGCGAATCGCCAGTACGGGGTCCATTCGGGCCGCAATCCAGGCGGGTACAATGCCCGAAAGGAGTCCGATTGTACTGGACACGCCCAACCCAATCAGGATGTTTCGCAGCGAAAGTTCGATGTTCAGTGTTTCCTGTGGATAAAAAGTTAGTAGCCAGACGAGCACGATACCTACTAGTCCACCAATCAGACTTAAAAAGATGGCTTCAAACAGGAATTGAAATAGTATAAAGTAGGTTTTTGCTCCCAGCGATTTCTGAATGCCGATCAGGTTTGTGCGTTCTTTTACGGATACGAACATGATGTTGGCAATGCCGAATCCCCCGATGAGCAGCGAAAACAAGGCAATAATGAGGCCCGCTCCGCGTAAGGCACTAAAGATCGTCTCGACAATATTCTGAATGGCTTCGGGACGGTTGATGGAAAAGTTATCTTCCTGATAGGGTTTCAAGCCGCGTTTGGTTCGCATCAGACCCATTAGTTCACCTTCGAGTTCCTGAAGTTTCTCATCGCGATCGTACCCTTTGATGGAAATATTCGGTTCGGAGTATTTGGTGTGAAAGAGCTTGGAAAAGGACAGATACGGAATATAACAACGAATGTCAGGCTTACCGCCAATCTCAAACATGCCCGTTCCGATTCGTTCAATGACGCCGATTACCTGAAAACGTAAGCCTTTAATTTGGATGTAATTACCGACGGCTTCTTCGTAGGGAAACAAATTAGCCGCGATGTCGGCTCCGATCACCACGACATTACGGGCGGCCTCTTCTTCCATGGGGCTGAAGTAACGTCCTTTTTCGACGGGTAAATCCGAAATCTGATTGTACTGATAAGTGATCCCCCGCACGCCCGCCGTCATTGAATTATTCCCGTGTTTGAGCGTTTGGCCACCCCGTCCGTCTGAAATGGCGATGTATTGAGCATTTTCCAGATTACGTTCCAGGAAACGAAATTCGGAGTAACTTGGAGCGGGGCGACGGAAGAACTTCCACCAGGCGTAATTCGGCTCACTGTAATCCCAGGACCACTTGGACACAAACAACGTATTGCTGCCCGTAAAACTCAGGCTTTCCCGGATGCTGTTTTCCAGGGAGTCGACCATCGTAAAAACGGCGATGATGGAAAAAATCCCAACGGTTACCCCCAATAACGACAGGATGGTACGGAGGAGGTTAGACCGCAAGGCTTGCCAGGCGAAACGGAGACTTTCGAACACTTGTCGAAGAAATTTCATACCGGGAAATCTTCTGATAAATAGGGAAAGTCTAAAGTAGAACGATCGCTAGATGGGATGCAAGCAAAATGTGGAAGAAAGGGCCGTTTTAAGGGGTTAAACGGTACCCGATATTTAAAAGATTTTCACAAAAAATCCAAAAAAGCTTGACATTCGGTAGTAAGAAATTGCATATTTAGCCAAAACTATCTGGTATCTAGCTGAATTCCATGAAGTTATCCGAATTTAAATTTGATTTGCCGCAAAATCTTATCGCTCTTCACCCGGCCGAACGCGGCGATGCCCGGCTGATGGTAGTTAATCGGCAAACCAAGCAAATTGAACATCGAAAATTCGGTGACATTGTATCATACTTCGGCGACGGAGACACCATGGTAGTCAACGATACGAAAGTTTTTCCAGCCCGTCTTTACGGAAGCAAGGAAAAAACCGGTGCTCAAATTGAAGTTTTCCTATTGCGGGAGTTGAACCGTGAGCATCGCCTCTGGGACGTACTCGTTGACCCGGCTCGTAAAATTCGGGTGGGCAATAAGTTATACTTTGGTGATAGTGATCTGGTTGCTGAGGTAATTGACAATACGACTTCCCGGGGCCGTACCATTCGTTTCCTGTACGACGGTGATCACAGTGCTTTGATGAAGGCCATCCACGAACTGGGTGAAACGCCGCTACCGGAGGAAATCAAAAACCGTCGTAAAACGACCGATGAAGATCGCGAACGTTACCAGACGATTTTTGCCGACGATAATAAGGTAGGAGCCGTAGCTGCCCCAACGGCAGGGTTGCACTTTACCAAGAATATCGTCAAGCGAATGGAAATCAACGGAACGCAATTTACGCCCATCACTCTGCATGTGGGATTGGGTACGTTCCGTCAGGTTGACGTCGAAGATTTAACTAAGCACAAAACGGATTCTGAGCCGTATTTCATTCCACCCGCTACGGCTGAGGTGGTTAATGCTTCGCTCGACGCCAATAAACGCGTTTGCTCCGTTGGAAATACCGTACTGAAAACGCTGGAATCATCCGTATCGGCGAATGCCCGCCTGAAACCCAGTGAAGGCTGGACGGATCGGTTCATTTTCCCTCCGTACGACTTTAAGATCAGTAACGCCCTGCTGACTAATCTCCACTTGCCCGAGTCTGTCCTGCTGATGGGCGTTTGTGCCTTCGGTGGTTATGATCTCGTCATGCAGGCCTACGAGATAGCGATGAAGGAAAAATACAAGTTCTTTAGTTACGGTGATCTAATGTTGATTTTATAGTCGAAACCGGACGTGTGCTAGCCATACGTCCGGTTTTGCGTTTTTCTCTGCATGAAGCAATACGCCATTCTGGTGGCGGGCGGAAGTGGCAGCCGTATGGGTGTTGCCCTGCCCAAGCAATTTCTATCCGTTGCGGGTAAGCCTATTCTGGTTCATACGCTCGAACGGTTTCTGGCCTATTCCGCCGATCTTCAAGTTATTCTTTGCCTGCCAGCCGATCAGCTGGCGTACTGGCAGGAGCTCAAACAAGCGTATCCGCTTACCTTCACTCACCCCATCATCGAAACGCCTGGAGGAGCAAGTCGCTTCCAATCCGTGCGAAATGGCCTACAACGTATTGAAGACAATGAAGGAATCGTGGCCGTGCACGATGGCGTACGTCCCTTTGTCCCCGTAGAGGTCATCGCCGAAAGTTTTCGTACGGCCGCTCAGCAGGGTACGGCAGTAGTATCCGTGCCTGCGAAAGATTCAATCCGACTGGTGCACAGCGAAACGGAAAACCAGGCCCTCGACCGTTCCCAATTACGACTGGTACAAACACCACAAACGTTTCAGGTAGCTCTATTAAAGAAGGCTTTTGAACAATCCGAAAGTCCGTTATTCACCGACGATGCCAGCGTAGCCGAAGCAGCTGGATTTCCGATTTTCCTGGTGGAAGGTTCATACGAAAATATCAAAATCACTACTCCCGAAGATTTATGGATGGCCGAAGCCATCCTTCAACGGTCTTAATCCAGGTCCACCCCTCCTTTACTTTATTAACTTTTCTTACAAAAAAATATTCCGCATTAGAATTTACTAATCTAATGTGGATAACTCTTGTTTTTGCCGAAAACATGAGTTAAAATCCTTATATTTACTGATTGCCCATTCGAGGGTAGCTTTTATTTTTTATATATTCCTTCCTCATACTAGCTTTATGCATCACACGTCTCCGCCTCTCTTACAAGCAGCTATTGCCTCGACTAGCCGAGGACCTGTACGACGTTTTCTACGTAGTCAGATCCGGGTCTTTCGTCAAACGTCTCCCCGACAAATCATTAAGGATAACCTGCTTATCGCGATGGGAATTTTTACCGCTGCCATTGGGCTTCGCGGCTTTCTTCTCCCCAGCGAATTTCTAGACGGCGGGGTAACGGGTATTTCGCTGCTGGTTCGGGCACTGACGGGCTGGGATCTCTCCATTCTTTTGATTGCCTTTAATATTCCGTTTATCGTTCTGGGTTATCGACAGATTTCCCTGGGTTTTGCGATACGTACTCTGGTAGCCATTATCTGCCTGGCTCTGTCTCTGGCTTTTCTGCAGTTGCCTGTCTTCACGCACGATAAGTTACTGATTGCTGTCTTCGGCGGATTCTTTCTTGGGGCGGGTATCGGTATGTCTATTCGGGGCGGCTGCGTCCTCGACGGTACTGAAATTCTGGCTCTGTACCTGAGTCGTAAAACGGGTTTTACCGTAGGTGACATCATCATGGCCATTAACGTTTGTATTTTTAGCGTATCGGCCATCCTGATTAATGTCGAAACGGCTCTCTATGCCATGCTTACCTACTTCTCGGCTTCCCGTACTATCGAATTTATTATTACGGGTCTGGAAGAATATACGGCTATTACCATCGTTTCGGAAAAGAGTGAGTACATCCGGCGAATGATCGTGAATGAAATGGGCCGTGGCGTAACCATGTTCAAAGGACAACGAGGATTTGGTAAACGCGGCGAACGCGACGGCGATATTGACATTGTGTATACCGTAATTACACGGCTGGAAATTACGCGACTTAAAAATGCAGTCGCCAAAATCGATAATCAAGCCTTTATCGTGCAGCACAGCATTCAGGATACCAAAGGTGGAATGATTAAAAAACGAGCCTTTCACTGAGTAGCTGCCAGCCCACAAGGCTGGCAGTTTTTATATCAATCCAGGTCTAGCCTAGCTTAAGGGAACTTTGCAGTAAGATCTTTCCTTTCTAAGTGTATTCAACTGATTTTCAGCCACACCCGACTTCTAGAAACTATTTATCGAAAAAAACGAAAAAAATAGTTGTTAAACTAAAATATTAGTTTAACCTTTGGACTAAGGATACTTCTGGAAGACGAAGAGGCCTGCTGTTCGCATCCTTGAAGTAGCCATTAAACGATGCACAATTATGGTTGAAAAAGAACTTACCCGAGCCGAAGAGCAGATTATGCACGTACTCTGGACGCTGGAAAAAGGTTTTGTAAAAGACGTTCTAGATCAATTGCCTGAGCCAAAACCGGCTTATAATACTGTTTCTACCATTATTCGGATTCTGGAACAGAAAGGCTTCGTAGGGCATACGGCCTATGGCAAATCGCACCGATACCATCCCCTCATTACGAAGGAACAGTACCGAACGTTTGCCACCGAAAAATTAATGGAAGGGTATTTCGGCAATTCCATCGGCAGTTTGTTCTCGTTTTTCGTGAAGAAAAAGAAAGTGGAGCTCAACGAAGCTGACGATATTCTGAAAATGATTGAGCAGATGAAGAAGCAGTAAAGCCTGTTCCGCGTCCGTTCCGCCTATGCCCTACACGGGCAAGAACAGCCCACACCCTCTATCCACCTTTAAACGACCGAAAGGCCATTCCATCGGTATGAATTGGTTGCACTATCTCCTGCAAGTAAATCTGTATTTGGCTGGTTTTTATGGCTTTTACTGCATCCTGCTCCGACGGGAAACGTTTCACCAGCTTAATCGCAGCTTCCTGCTGGCAGGTACGGCTCTGGCTTTTTTTATTCCCGCCATCCAGTCCGATTGGGTACGGAGCTGGTTTGTAACGCAGCAGGTCAACGAGTCGATCTACGCTTATTATAACCCAAGCGTAGTCTTCATTCGGCCCAATTATCTGGATAACCACGAATCGGCTCATCCACTGGCCTGGGGACACGTACTGGCGGTCGTTTATATGTGTGGGATGCTTTTTCTGTTAGGAAAGTTCGCCTTCCAGCTCATGCGACTGAGCGATTTAATTCGGTATCGGTACCATCGTAAAACGAATACGGCATTTGCGTTTTTCAATCACTTTTTCGTCGGTAAAAATCTATCCAACCGGCAAACGATTGAAGCCCACGAACGCGTCCATGTACGGCAGCTTCACTCCGCAGACGTGGTCTTTTTTGAGTTGGTCGCCATTATCAACTGGTTCAATCCACTGGTTTACTTAATGAAGCAGGACATTCGTCTCTTGCACGAATACCTGGCTGACGAAGTGGCCAGTAAGTGCGAACCCAGTCGGGCGGATTACGCTATGCTTTTATTTTCCCAGCAGTTTGGGGTCAATACGACGGATTTAGTTCATCCTTTTTTTAATAAATCGCTTCTTAAACCTCGCATCAGTATGTTACAGAAAACGCCTTCCAGCACTGCGGCTCTGGGTAAGTATGGATTAATTTTACCCGTCTTTGGGACCATGCTCTTTCTTTCAACCGCTTTTTCGGAGCAAGTAACGGCTCAATCCCAACCCGCTACGCCTGCGAAACCTTCGCAACAGCCCGCTAAACCCAGCCAGCCCGCTTCCGCCCCTGATGTGTATACCGTTGTTGATAAAGCAGCTGGGTTCCCGGGTGGTCAGAGGGCTATGTATGATTTTCTGGCTAAAACTGTTAACTATCCGAAGCCTGCGGCACGAGCAAATGTCGAAGGAAGAGTATTTACCCGATTCGTGGTTGAAAAAGATGGCTCGCTTAGTAATATTGAGATTGCAAAAGGCCTGGGTTTTGGTTGTGACGAAGAAGCCATGCGGGTCTTAAACGCCATGCCGAAATGGGAACCGGGTATAGTTAAGGGAGAAACCGTTCGTAGCTACTACAACTTGCCGATTTACTTTACGATGGACAAAAAGAAAACAGCCAAAGCTTCCAAGTAAAGCTTTGTTGGAGTAGTAGCCATTTTACGGGAACGCTTTCCCTGATTGCTTCTTTCAAGTATAAAATGCTCCCCGCGACGTATACGATCTAGCGTAGTATACGATTTCATTCAAGACTATTCTCTTTTCTGATAATTGGTACCCTTAGCGTAACACTTCAACTCACTTATCGCTATGACTTTCCGATTTTTACCTCTACTCCTGTTGCTACTGGAGTGCCTGACAGGTATGGCCCAATCCCAGCATGAACCTTGGATACAGGCCCAGGAACATATTCGTCGCGGGGAGTATATCCAATCGGTTCCAATCCTGCAAAAGCTTGTGGAAAGTGATAGTATGCAAGTAGAAGCAGCCCTGCAATTAGGCTTTGTACAACAGCGGCTGGGCCAGTTTCCAGCGGCCCGAAAAACGTATGAAACCGTACTGCGACGTGATACGAGCCAGACCGAGGCATTGAATCAACTGGCGATACTGTTCGAAAAAAACGCTCAGTATCTTCGGGCCTTGCACTATTATCAACGTCTCATCCAACTCGACACGACGAATGCGTATCTGTTTAAACAGGCTGCTGTCCAGTATAGTCGTCTGGAGCAGTTGGGTCAGGCTATCACATGTTACAACAAAGCCGTAGCTCTTAATCCGCAGGACATTGAGTCGTGGGCGGAGTTGACGCGGATTCATTTAGATATGAATGACCAGGCTCATTCAATACTGGCGAATGAATGCGTGCAAAAAGGCTTGGCTCTTGACCCCAATTCCATACGTCTCTTGTTACAAAAGAGCCGGGTCGATTTTCGGCTAGGACACTTTGCAGAAGTAGTTACCAGTCTTCAGAAAACCATGGCTCAGGGTGATTCCTCGGCTTTTTACCAGCGAATGTTAGGGCGGGCGTATTACGAAATTGATAGTCTGGATCAATCCATTTTTACGTTCCGGCGACTACTGAATGCGGGGGAAGAAACGGAATACGTATACGGTGGTTTGGGTACAGCTTATCTGCTCAAGGCAAAAAAAGATTCGGCTCATTTTGATCTCAATGCCTTCCGTAATTTCAAACAGGCTATTCAACTGGCACAAACCCGGGTGCCTGACTACCAGATGGGCCTGGGAGATGTCTATGAACTGGAAGGCAAACCTGCGTCCATCAAACGGGCTATTAAAATCTATCAGGAAACCTTTAACCTGTCCGAACGTCCGAAGGCTCTGTACCGACTGGCTCAGTTGCACGATACCTATCAGGTAGATATGGAACTGGCAAAGACGTATTATCAGGAACTCATCAAAACTTGTAAAGTCATTGTGAGTAATCCCCGGAACGCTAGACCCATGGAAATGCTAGATTGTGCGTATGCAACGCTGGCGGCAAATCGACTGGCCGAACTTAATAAGTTAACTCCCAACGCTACTGCTCCGCTGGCTCAGGACAGTGTTCAGGTAGTGGCCGATACTACCAAAAACGATTAATCATTTTCCACTAAACCCTTTATGGCCCGTTCATTCGGGCTTTTTTCTCCACTCTTATAACTAAAAATTTAGTTTAAATTATACACCCATGGAAACGTATCAAACCCTCGAAGACTATGTTTTTGCGAATCGCAATCAGGCATACGGAGCTTATGAGCTACGCCAAAGTATAAGCCAGTACCTCCGTTGGGCAACCATAATCAGCATCAGCCTATTTCTGCTACTCGCTTTAGCTCCCGTACTTTTTGCTCATTTATCTGCTTCAAAAAGTTCGGTCTCTGCTCATCTTACGCCGGTGAAAGTAGAACTTGAAACGCCTGAGATTCCCCAAACACCCCCTACCCTGCCTCCACCGCCCACTCCTGACGTTCCTCAAACGAACACGTATGAATTTAAACCCCCAGTTGTAGTCGCTGATGAGCAGGTCCCTGACGATTCATTTCTGGCCACCCAAGAACAATTGCAAGTACATCAGGCTGGTTCGCGGACGTTTCTGGAAGGTAATGACCTGCCTGCCATCGTAGACGTCACGGAAAGTTCTGGGAAAAAGGAGGAGCTGATTGTAGAAGTCAGTCCCAAGGAAAACAATGAAGTGATGCTGACGGTCGAAATTCAGCCAGAATATCCGGGCGGAATGGAGGCGTTCAATCAGTATTTACGAAAGAATCTTCGTTATCCTACGCAGGCCCAGCAGGCCAATGTGAGTGGCAATGTGTATCTCTCGTTTGTGGTCGAAAAAGACGGAAGCATCACGCAGCTTCAGATTCTGAAAGGATTAGGTTTCGGCTGTGATGAAGAGGCTCAACGGGTGTTACAGGCAATGCCCCGCTGGAAACCCGGCCGCCAACAGGGTCGAGCAGTTAAGTGTCGGTTTAATCTACCTATAGCGTTCCGCCTTGAATAAGTTTTGTGTACTAGCTTATTAAGAAAATGATAGAGAAGGCGGGAAGAAACGGAGAGGTTTTCGTAGCACACCACTTCAACTGAACAATTGAACTTTACCAATAAAAAATTTCAAATAGTATATTCCGGTGTTTAGCGTAATTTAAATTTCTGATAATCAGTTGCTTTGTATTGTCGTTAATTGCATATTTGCCTCTGTAAATCAAATGGAATAATCCAACCATGAGTCTGTCTAAGCAAACACTCAAGAGTAAGCCTGTTACAAAGGTCACGTTCACTGTTCCTTCTGAGCATTGCAATGGAGCTAAAGCAGTTGCCGTTGTAGGTGAATTCAACGGATGGGATGCCGATGCTACTCCTTTGAAAAAACAAAAAGATGGTTCTTTTAAAGGCACTGTTGAATTAACAACTGGCAAAGAATACCAATTCCGCTATTTGATCGATGGCGAAGTCTGGATCAATGAAACTGAAGCGGATAAATTTGTTGCTAGTGGCATTTCTATGGAAGAAAACTCAGTGGTTGTCCTGTAATATACGGTACATCATTTTTCTCAATCCCCGGCTTTTTTATAAAGTCGGGGATTTTTTTGTTACAGCTTGCAACGTTTATGCCTGCTTTTGCATCCTTTACCCAGAAACCAAAT
Source organism: Siphonobacter curvatus (assembly GCF_002943425.1). Lineage (NCBI taxonomy): Bacteria > Pseudomonadati > Bacteroidota > Cytophagia > Cytophagales > Cytophagaceae > Siphonobacter > Siphonobacter curvatus. The sequence goes on along the minus strand of NZ_PTRA01000001.1, from coordinate 364,138 downwards.
CAATCACCAGCACGGAAGTGCTTTTCAAAGAAAAAGTAAAAAATTTAGGTACCATGTATTGCAAAGTACCTAACAACACCTATCTTTGTACTATCAAAATCAGAGCAGCGATACCGTTTAGTTTCCGTTCATCCCGAAGTGGTAGCATAAACTAATTTTTTATCGTTGTTTTGAATCACCTCCGAACGTAAACTCCTTTCAGCCATGAAGTTCTTTGGTCTTGCATTCCGAAAAATTTCCTTCCTGTTGGTATTGCTGGGATTATTCAATGTCCAAGGTTTCGGTATGGGTACTCCCCACCGTTTGTATACCGGTAAAGGACTCGTTACACAACTAGCTCGTAAAACCAGTACGCTGGTACATACCAAACCCAACGAAATTCCAGCTAAAGCTGCGACCATCACTTCCTATCCGAAAGTGGCTCGTTCATTAATGACAGTGGTGCTGGACTGGGCGATACAACTCTTTACGTCTCATGAAGACGTAACTACGATACCTTCGCAGAAGAACCGGACCCCTCAGGGCCGTTCCATCTGCCCGACCATTTATCAGGTCTAACGCTTTTTTAGTTTTGGTTAAGGGTTATTTGGACAAAGCCGCTCACTTGAGCGGCTTTGCCTTTAGAAGCCCTATGTTCTTCCATTTGATTTTTAATTATATTTCCTTCCTATGAACTACCTATTTGTCTACGGAACCTTACGACGAACGGCCAACCATGCGATGCATGAGGTGTTGCAGCGGCAGGCCCAGTGGGTAGATGAAGGTTCAGTACCCGGAAAACTCTACCTGATTGACTGGTATCCGGCTCTGATCCGTAGTGAAGAAACGGGCGACTTGGTAAAAGGTGAAGTATATTGGTTACCGGACCCAGAACGTACCTTTGCCGAACTGGACCCTTATGAAGGGTACTATCCCGAAGACGAAGCCCATTCCGATTATCTACGGCAACCCGAAACAGTGCAACTCAGTAATGGCACCACCGTACAGGCTTGGGTATACATCTACAACTTACCCACGTTAGGGTTGACGCAGATTGAGAGTGGTGATTTTCTCAATCGTTAGTACAAGCCGTTCTTCACCGCATACACGACCATAGCCGCCGTATTTTTTGCTCCGATTTTCTCCATGATACGGGTACGGTGTCCCTCTACGGTACGATCACTGATATAGAGTTTTTCGGCAATTTCAGCGTTGGTCAGTCCACTGCAAATGAGCTGCAGTACTTCATGTTCGCGTTCACTCAAGGGCGTTTGCGAAGAAAAAGAAGGCTTCCGGGGCCTCGAGCGTTCGACCATCCGACGGTGCATGACCTTGGTCAGGAATGCTCCATAGTAATAGTTTTCCTCCATTACGGTTCGAATGGCCTTGACAACCTCGTCCGGATCGCTGTCTTTGATTAGGTAGCCATTAGCCCCTAGTTCCATAAGATTGGTTACAAATCCATCGTCATCGTGCATGGAAATGATGATAATCTTCACCTCTGGGAAACGGTTTCTTAACTGTTCCGTGGTTTTAATACCATCCAGAACGGGCATTTGTAAATCCAGTAAAACGACATCGGGGACCTGAAAAGCCAATTGTGTGAGCAAATCCTGCCCATCCTGAGCCTCCATAATGACCTCAATCGAATCGTAGGTTTTCAAGATATTGGCCAGTCCCCTCCGAAAAAGGGCGTGATCGTCGGCAATAGCTACGCGAATGTGGGAAGTTCCACTCATAAATAATCAAGACGTATGCAGTGGAATGTCAACGACGGTATGCGTTCCCTGACCCGGAGAAGTTTCAAACACCACATGCCCTCCTACTACGCTCAGACGGCTTTCGATGTTTTTCAAGCCTAGAGGAGTTGTTTGCTGTTGAACTTTCGGCCAGTCGAAGCCCATTCCATTATCACTTAATGTAAAAAAAACTCGTTTGGGTTGATACAACAATAACAACTCAATACGACTCGCGTCGGCGTGTTTCAGGCTATTCTGGAGTAACTCCTGAGCTACCCTAAATAAAATAAACTCGACGGATCGATCGAGTCGGTATTCTTCACCACGGCACTCCAGGTCAATCAGTACTTCGGGGTGAGCGTGTTGTACCTTTTCAACTAATTCCTGTAATACCACTACTAGACCCAGTTTTTCGAGAGCGGGTGGCTGAATCTCTTTGGTGATTCGCCGAACGTTTTTTACTGCCTCTTCGAGTAAGCGTTTGGTTTGCTCAGCACTCTGTAACGATTCGGGACAATTATCTAAATAACGGGTTACTAGTGAAAAACTCATTCGCGTAGCCGATAGCAAACTCCCGATATCTTCATGTAAATCAGCGGCAATTCGCTGAGCTTCTGCTTCCTGGGAACGAATGCTAGCTTCAAGACTACCTTCCAAGTATCGAATGAATTCTTTCTGACGCAACTGCTTCCGCCGAGTGATTACAAAGAACAGCAGGCTACTCAAACCCATGAGTGCTGTAAATGTAATACCGGCCGCCAGCGTCAGCGGAAAGTCATCTAGGGTGTGGTTCATGGATGGCTATTCTAAAACCAATGCCAAAATTATTCGCTTTTTATGCTCATTAATTCTCGGATCACTCTGAGCCCTATACAGAAATGGCTAACGGCTCTCTTTTGACCCGCTGATAGATGGGAGATTTTTGCAATCATCTCCTACTTACAACCGTTGGGCGTATCGACGAAAGGTCAATTACCCGCTTTCTTATCCTATACGTATGGGAAGTCCTAAAGTAGTGACAACTAGTTTTTGCTAGACAAACTAAAAACCAAGGTTTGTTTGGGAAGCTTTTTCAGAGGATTGGCAACTAAGGATCGGTCTCCGGCTTATTTAGTCAGTAAATTTGCATGGATTCCGTATGGCCTCCAACTTTTCTTTAAAAATCAAGGGGAAAGCCGGATAAAATCAAGGGAAAATACCTAAGTACTACCGCCCATTTTACTGGATTGGTTCTGGCAAAGTGGTTCAATTTTTTGACAGAATCGGCTATCAGCAAACTTGCTTTCACTAGGTACCTTGGGCGTTTACTAATAAAAGTAGGAAATTTTCTGCACTTCGTATGCCACCACTCGCAGAACGTATGCGTCCCCGGACGCTGGATGAATACATTGGTCAACAACATTTATTAGGACCGAAAGCCGTACTCCGCCAAGCCATCGATGCCCAGCGGATTCCCTCCATGATTCTCTGGGGGCCACCGGGTGTGGGTAAAACGACCCTGGCAACCCTCATTTCGCAGTCACTGAAAGTCCCATTCTTTAGCCTTTCCGCGATTAATTCGGGCGTAAAGGATATTCGCGAAACGATTGAATCGGCTTCTAAACAGCGATTTTTCAGTTCAGCAAGTCCTATCTTGTTCATCGACGAAATCCACCGTTTTTCCAAATCGCAACAGGATTCGCTGTTGGGGGCCGTCGAACGGGGCATCGTCACGCTCATTGGAGCTACCACCGAAAACCCCTCCTTCGAAGTTATTCCGGCTCTGCTTTCGCGGTGCCAAGTATACGTACTTAAATCAATTGAAAAAGAAGACCTGATCCAGATGATTGACCGGGCTCTGGCTCAGGATGAGTACCTGAAAGACCGGGACATTCGGGTCGAAGAATACGAAGCCATGTTACAGCTTTCAGGAGGTGATGGCCGAAAGTTGTACAATATTCTCGAACTGATTACCAATTACCAGCGAGCGGGCGAACCGCTGGTAATTACCAACGAACTGGTCTTCGAGAAAGTCCAGCAAAACATTGCTCTGTACGATAAAGGCGGCGAAGCTCATTACGACATCGCTTCGGCCTTTATCAAATCCATTCGCGGTTCGGACCCCAACGCAGCCATTTACTACCTGGCCCGTATGCTCGACGGCGGCGAAGACATTGAATTCATCGCCCGTCGAATTCTGATTTCAGCCGCTGAAGATGTGGGTCTGGCTAATCCCAACGCTTTGTTACTGGCCGAAAGCTGTTTCCAAGCGGTGAAAGTACTCGGCATGCCCGAAGCCCGTATTCCGCTGGCTGAAGCGACTATTTATCTGGCTACCTCACCCAAAAGCAATTCGGCGTACGCCGCCATCAATCAGGCTCTGGAGCTGGTTCAGAAAACCGGGGCTCAGCCCATTCCACTCCACCTGCGGAATGCTCCGACCAAGCTGATGAAAGAGTTGAATTATGGGAAAAACTATCAGTATGCCCATCAATTCAAGAACAACTTCGTCGAGCAGGAATTTTTACCCGAATCCTTAACGGGCACCAAGCTCTTCGATCCGCAGGAAAACGGTGCCGAAGAGAAAATCCGCGAACGCCTCCGAGCCTTATGGCAGGAGAAGTATGGGTATTGAGGTAGATTGGCGTTTAAGGAGGTTTGAACAGGTTTCAAGTTTGCTAGAGGTGTAAGGTCTGAAATAGGAATATGGATTTGTACTTACAAATTTTTTATTCTTCGCCAACTTCCTATTTTTTAAACCTTAAACCATTGCAAACTCGAAACACTTTCAAATCTATTCAAACCTCCTCCCCTCCTCAAGCCTTTACCACCTGAAACGCCAGCAGTACCCAGCCAATAATCAGGGCGGTCCCACCGATAGGAGCAACGGCACCAAAGACTTTGATGCCCGTGAAGCAGATGGTATAGAGCGATCCGCTGAAAATGATGACACCAATCAGGAAAGCCCAACCCGCCCAGCCCAGTCCTTTTTCTACTGCGGGCAGCTGATTCATCAGTAAACCAATTGCCAGTAAGACCAGTGCGTGATAAAACTGATACCGAACAGCCGTTTCAAAAGTATCGAAGCGACCGGTTGCTACGAGCATGGGTTTTAGAGCGTGGGCACCAAAAGCCCCCAATCCAACGCCCAACGCCCCCAATAAAGAGCCAGCCAGCAGAGCAAATTTTGCAGTCATAGAAAAAAATACGTTAAGTCAGAAATTTTACGCTATTTATGGCCGTATCCTACACAGCCTTTCTCAGGAAGGCGTAAATTTCGGGTACGATCGTTACATTGTTTCGTAAAAGGTTACGAACCCGCCGAAGTTTTTATGGTTATGCCGTTCATGCTCAGCCGGATTCCCATGTCGTAACCCTCACTCTACTCACGTATGATTGCTGAAAAAGCTAGACTTTCCCAACGGGCAGACAACAAAGGATGGAAAAAGTGGGGCCCGTACTTGGCTGAACGCCAATGGGGTACGGTTCGCGAAGACTACTCTTCTAACGGCGATGCCTGGAATTTTTTCTCCCATGACGCCGCCCGCAGCCGGGCCTACCGCTGGGGTGAAGATGGAATTGGGGGAATCTCCGATAATAAAGGACACATTTGTTTTGCGTTTGGATTCTGGAATCATAAGGACGGTATTCTGAAAGAACGCCTGTTTGGATTGACCAACCCCGAGTCAAACCACGGCGAAGACGTCAAGGAATTATACTACTACCTGGATTCAACGCCGACGCACTCGTACATGAACATGCTGTATAAATACCCGCAGCAGGCCTTTCCGTACGAGCAGATTCTGGGCGAAAACCGTTCCCGCAACCGCGAACAGCCCGAGTTTGAAATCATCGATACCGGTGTTTTTGACAATGACGAGTACTTCGACATGAACATCGAGTACGCCAAAGCCGATGAAAGTGATATTCTGATTAAACTGACGGTCCATAACCGCGGTCCCAAGGCGGCACCCATTACGGTACTGCCTACGCTCTGGTTCCGGAATACCTGGATTTGGGGCTACGAAAATTACAGCGTTCGCCCCATGCTGACGGGGTACTCCAATTCGCTGATTGAAGTCAGCCACAAAATTCTGGGTAAGTACAAGTTGTACGTGGAAGACGCGGATGCCCTGCTTTTCTGCGAAAACGAAACCAACTTCGAACGGATCTATAACAGTCCCAACTTTTCACCGTACCCGAAAGATGGTATCAACGATTACATCGTTTCGAACGGAAAACGGAAAACGGTCAATCCCAATAATATCGGTACCAAAGCCTCGGCTCAGTACACCAAAACGGTCCCGGCGGGGGGTAGCTTTACCATCCGTTTGCGGTTTTCAAATTACTCCAATCACGAACCGTTTACTGATTTTGATACCATTTTTCAGCAACGGATCGAAGAGGCCGATGAGTTTTACGGAGATCTGCAAAAGAATGTAAAAGACGAGGAGCTACGGAAGATTCAGCGGCAGGCCTACGCGGGTATGCTCTGGTCCAAGCAGTTTTATTACTACAACGTCAACGAATGGCTTAACGGTGATCCGGCCATGCCCAAACCCGCTCCTGAGCGAAAGTTTGGAAGAAACCGGACCTGGCGGCACATGTATACGGCCAACATCCTGTCGATGCCCGACAAGTGGGAATACCCCTGGTTTGCGGCCTGGGATCTGGCCTTCCACTGTATCCCGCTGGCTCGCCTTGACCCGGATTTTGCCAAACGTCAGCTGGCCGTCGTGTTGCGGGAGTACTACATGCACCCTAATGGTCAGATTCCCGCTTACGAATGGACGTTCTCGGACGTGAATCCACCCGTACACGCCTGGGCTACCTGGAAAGTATACGAGATTGATAAGGAAATGAACGGCACCGGGGACATTGGCTTCCTCGAACGGGTGTTCCACAAACTGCTCCTCAACTTTACCTGGTGGGTTAACATCAAGGATGAACAGGGCAACAACATCTTCGGGGGCGGTTTCCTCGGTATGGATAACATCGGGGTATTTGACCGTTCGGCTCAGTTACCCCTGGGCGGCCATTTGGAGCAGGCGGATGGTACGGGCTGGATGGCCATGTACACGCTGAACATGCTCCGAATTGCCTGCGAAATTTCACTGGAACGACCCGCCTATCAGGATATGGCTTCGAAGTTTTTCGAGCACTTCCTGCACATTGCTGGAGCCATGAAATCGCTGGGTCGGGAAGAAATCAGCCTCTGGGACGAAGAAGATCAATTTTACTACGATTTACTCCACATTCCCAACGGCCCGAGCATGTTGCTGAAACTCCGGTCGATGGTCGGACTGATTCCGCTGTTTGCCGTGGAAGTACTGGACCCGGATTTGCTGGATACCCTGCCCGATTTCAAACGTCGCGTGGAATGGGTGCTGACGAATCGGCCCGATCTGGCTTCGCTGATTTCCCGCTGGTATGAACCCGGTAAGGGCGAAACCCGGCTGCTATCTATCATTCGTGGCCACCGGATGAAGATGATTTTGAAACGGGTATTCGACGAAGCCGAATTCCTGTCTGATCACGGGGTCCGTTCGCTTTCCAAATACTACGCCGATCATCCGTACGAGTTTCGGGTAGGAAATGAAGTGCTTCGCGTGGCCTATACGCCCGCTGAAAGTACGGGTTCAATGTTTGGGGGTAACTCCAACTGGCGGGGCCCGGTGTGGTTTCCAATGAACTTCCTGTTCGTGGATTCGCTCTTGAAATTCCACCAGTACTACGGCGATGATTTCGAAATTGAATATCCGACTAATTCGGGCGAACTGGTAACGATTAAAGAAGCGGCTCTGGCCGTAGCAGCCCGATTGATCAGCATCTTTACACCCGATCCGGAAACGGGGATTCGGCCCTATCAGCGGGATTACAAGAAATTCAATACGGATCCGCACTTTAAAGATCACCTCCAGTTTTTCGAGTACTTCAACGGAAATGATGGCTCCGGACTCGGAGCAGCTCACCAAACGGGCTGGACCGGGCTGGTAGCCGAGTTGATTGAGTACGTGCATACACTCAAACAAACCGTCGAAGCGGCTCGGTTGAAACAATAGAATTTAGCGTATTCAAAAACGGCTTTTCCTTTCAGAAAAGCCGTTTTTGTGTTTCATCGAATCCTGAATCCAACCACGTGTTCTAAAGATAACCCTTTGGGATAGGTAATCTGCAAACCGGCCTCTGTCTGAACCCAGCGAAGTTTTTGGGTACTGCCCAGGAGTTCTACTGCACGAATCGGTTGCTTCAGTAAACCTGCTTTTGTGCCCAGTGATTGAATGGTTAATACTTCCTCCTGCTTAGGAACGGTCATTCCGTAGGCGTATATGCTCCCGTCTTTGCCTCGCGTAAAGCGAAAATCTTTGGTACTAAACTGAAACTCGGCGTGACGTTTTCCCAGTTTTCCACCGGGCAATTTTCGCAGTTTGGCAGGTTTATCGGGGTTCTTCGGATCTTTCACCCATTCACCTTCGCCGTATTCTTTCCAGGCGTGACTTCCGTAGATACCTTCCCCATTGATTCGCATCCAGGCTCCAATTGCTTTTAACATCCGGGCACTGCCGGCATCCATCCCGCCGCTGGGCGTGAGCGATACGCAGAGCGTCAGGTTACCGTCCCGCGAGACGTATTCCAGCAGGGCCCGAATGACCATTCCGGCATCGTAGTAAAAATCCGGTTGATAAAACCAATCGCCCACGGCCATATCCGCCATCCAGGGCTGGTCGGTTTTTATACCCGCGGGATAACTTCCCTCAAAGGTTCGCCCCGCTCCCCGGTTTGTCGGAATAAACTTCACGATACTCAACTTATCGAGCTTTTTGCCCCGACTGCCTTTGTTGTAAAAATCAGCTACTATCCGGGCTCCGGCATCGCTCCGGTACCCCGAGCCACTTTTATAGCCGCTAAAAGGCTGGGTACTATTGCCATCGGTATAAATGAAATCCGGATCGTACTGATCGATCACGTCCTGGATTCGAAGGGCCCATTGCGTAGCGTACCAGCGGGCGTAGGTCAGGTGATTACCAAAAACACCCTGATTACCGAAAGCGATCGTAGGAATGGTAAAGGGCTTGCCGTTATGGACCAGACTGTCGTAGCGAATGGAAATCCCGTAGAGCAGACGCGGATCGAGTCCCTCCCACCATTTCCCTTTTCCATCAGCTAAGGTAAGGCTGCCATCGTACGGCACACCTGCTTTAGGACCGTTTTTATCCGCACCAAAAGCATCTTGCCACCACCACCAAGTATACTCGTGGTGAAAAGCCACGCCAAAACGCAGGCCCTGTTTCTGTAATTCCTTTTTCCACAAAGCCAGAAAATCCTTTTTTGGACCCACGCGTACGGAGTTCCAGGGATGATACTGGGAATTCCACAAATCGTAGTTATCGTGGTGTACCCCTACTACCAGAGCGTAGCGAAAACCGGCATCCTTGTATGCCTGTACCAAAGCCGCCGGATTCCAGTTGGTAGGATTCCATTGGTGCAGTACATCTTTATAGCCGAATTCTGAAGGGTGACCGAAACGTTTGAGGTGATTCTGATACGGCTCTGTACCTTCTTCGTACAAACGACGGGCGTACCAGTCACCGCTTTCGCCCGCCGCCTGCGGTCCCCAGTGAATGAAAATACCAAATTTACCTTCCCGCCACCAGTCCGGCTGACCGGGGTACTGGGCATCGATGGATTGCCAGGTCGGAGCAAACGGTCCCGCTGCAAGGGGAAAATCCATTTTCTCTTCTGGAAATAATTCCGGATTGTGGATAAATCCCAAAGCCTGCCGTTCCGTAGTAGGCATGGGCGGTAGCCTGTGCTGAGTCTGAGCGATACACGACGACACCGTAAGGAAGAAAAGACCGAGTACATTTCTCATACCAAGAAAAAGGTTTAGAGCGTCCTTTCCTTAATAGAGCGTTTTTTTGAAACCTGTACCTCATTTTGCATACGCAATCCAGGCCAAAGCTTTTGCTGAAATCATTCTCTTTTCTTCTCCACACCTCACTCCTTCAACAATGTGGATAACTTCCGTATCATGTGGATAACTACGCTTCACCAAACATAATTTTTCTTTAAAAGGCCGAGACAAGCCGTATTAAAACGAAAAAGCGTCCATTCCCGAAGAAATGAACGCTTTTGAAAGTTGTGGATAACTTTGAGAATTAGTGCTTGAAGTGACGAACGCCGGTGAATACCATAGCCAGTCCGTTTTCATTGCAATAATTAATGGAATCCTGATCCCGAACCGATCCTCCCGGTTGTACCACCGCCGTAACGCCCGCGTGGTGAGCGATTTCTACGCAGTCGGCGAAGGGGAAGAAGGCGTCAGAAGCCATGACGGCTCCGTTGAGATCGAATCCGAATTCTTTTGCTTTGGCAATCGCCTGTTTCAGGGCATCGACCCGGGAGGTTTGTCCCACACCACTCGCCAGCAACTGATTTTCTTTCGCCAGAACAATCGTATTGGATTTCGTATGCTTACACACTTTCAACGCAAATTCCAGAGCCTTGTATTCGCTTTCGGTCGGAGCTTTCTCCGTTTTGGGCGACATTTCAGCAGCGGTTTCTGCTACCGTGTCTTTATCCTGCACCAATACGCCATTCAATACTGTTTTGAACATGTGTTTCGTCGGCTGAACCACGTTACGCTTGAGCAGAATGCGGTTCTTTTTCGATTTCAGCAGGTCCAGAGCTGCTTCATCGTATTCCGGAGCAATCAGAATTTCCATGAACAGTTTGTTCAGTTCTTCCGCAACGGCCATGTCTACTTTTGTATTCGTCACGATCACACCACCAAAGGCCGATACTGGATCGCAGGAAAGGGCATTCAGGTACGCTTCTTTCGCCGTCGGAGCCGTGGCTACCCCGCAAGCATTGGTATGCTTGATGATCACGAATGTCGTATCCGTGAATTCGTCAATCAATTGTACGGAGGCATCCACATCAACCAGGTTGTTGTACGAAAGCTCTTTTCCGTTCAGTTGATCGAACATGCTTTTCAGATCGCCGTAGAACGTGGCCGACTGGTGCGGGTTTTCGCCGTACCGCAGGGAATTCTGGGGTAATTGCTTGAAGTTGAAAATATCAGCCGCCCGACCCGTGTAAGTTTGTCCGGCAAACCACTGATAAATCGCAGAATCGTATTGAGACGTAACGCCAAAGGCCAGCGTAGCAAAGTAGCGGCGTAATTCGAGGCTGGTTGACGCCTGGTGTTCCGAAAGAATGCGGAGCAGTTCGGCGTACTGGCTACGGTGCGAAACGATGAGTACGTCTTCGAAGTTTTTAGCCGCTCCCCGAATCAGCGAAATACCACCAATATCAATTTTCTCGATGATGTCTTCGTTACTACCACCCGCGGCTACGGTTTCTTCGAAAGGATACAGATCCACCACGACCAGATCGATGGCGGGAATTTCGTACTGTTCTGCCGTCTTTACGTCTTCTTCGTTATCGCGGCGGTACAGAATGCCACCGAAGATTTTGGGGTGAAGGGTTTTTACCCGGCCCCCGAAGATGGAAGGATAGCTGGTCAAATCCTCGACGGGCGTTACGGGAATGCCCATTTCTTCGATAAACGACTGTGTACCACCCGTTGAATATAACTGTACACCCTGACGGTGCAAAGATTCTACGATGGGTGCCAGGCCTTCCTTATGATAAACGGAGAGAAGAGCAGAAGTGATTTTTTTTTGAGACATTGGTCGGTCTATTAAAAACTCAGTTTCAGTATTCGAGTTTACAGTCTTCCGCAAAATCCGTCCTCCTTCGTCAGCACCGCGATTGCTTCAAACCAAAAAGACTATGAATAAAAAAACCCCGAGGAGAGCTCAGGGATTTTTTAGGGAGGTACCAAGCGGATTCGAACCGCTGTGGGAGGTTTTGCAGACCTCTGCCTAGCCTCTCGGCCATGGTACCTTGTGATTTTTCAAAAGCTTCTTTCGCTCTTGAGGCTGCAAAAATAAGGGGAAAATTAGCTGATTTCAGAAAAAGAGGTATTTTTTTTCTTCTTTTTCTGAAAAGATATTCCTTCTTTCTATCAGCAAGCTGATACAGAGCTATTTGTAATGAGACCTTTTGAGAGAGGGTACTAAAAAAGAAGGGCGAACCTTTCGGCTCGCCCTTGCTTTAGTAATTCGCGTCAGGAATTAGTTTCCACGTTCCATTTGCTCTTTCAGAGCAGCCAGAGCGTCGAGATCACCCAGAGTTGATTTTTCAGCAGAAGCAGAAGAGTTCGTTTTCTCTACAGCTTTTTGCGTTTTCTTCTTCTCTTCGGCTTTCACTTCATCCTTCACGTCGCCCCATACTTTCGTGTGAGAAACAACGATACGACGTTCTTCTTTATGGAATTCGATCACTTTGAAGTCGATAGACTCACCTACTTCAGCGTTCGAACCATCTTCTTTTGCCAGTTGCTTGATCGGAGCCTGTCCTTCGATACCGTAGGGCAGCTCAATCTGAGCAAACTTGTCAGACTTGGCAATGATCGTTCCTTTGTGTACGGATCCGATGGTGAAGACGTTCTCGAAAGTATCCCATGGGTTTTCTTCGAGTTGTTTGTGGCCCAGAGACAGACGACGGTTTTCAGCGTCGAGTTCCAGAACCACTACGTCCATTTTGTCACCAACTTTCGTGTATTCAGAAGGATGCTTGATCTTGCGAGTCCAAGACAGGTCAGATACGTGAACCAGACCATCGATTCCTTCTTCCATTTCGAGGAAGAGACCGAAGTTCGTCAGGTTACGAACCGTTCCTGAGTGTTTCGTACCCGGAGCATACTTCGACAGCAGCTCAGGACGAGTCCAGGGATCAGGCGTCAGTTGTTTGATGCCCAGAGACATTTTGCGTTCGCTACGATCGATCGTCAGTACAACGGCTTCGATTTCGTCGCCCACTTTCAGGAAGTCCTGAGGGTTACGCAGGTGCTGAGACCATGACATTTCTGACACGTGAATCAGACCTTCTACGCCCGGCTGAACTTCCAGGAACGCACCGTAATCGGCTACGTTCACGATTTTGCCTTTTACGCGAGCACCGGGTTCTACTTCGGCAGGAAGTGCTTCCCAAGGATGAGCCGTCAATTGCTTCATGCCGAGAGAGATACGCTTCTTGTCTTCGTCGAAATCCAGTACAACCACCTGAATGCGTTGGTCCAGTTTGAGGACTTCGCTTGGGTGGTTGATGCGACCCCAGGAGATATCGGTAATGTGCAGCAGACCATCCACACCACCCAGATCGATGAATACACCGAAGTTGGTCATGTTTTTGATCACGCCTTCGAGTACCTGACCTTTTTCCAGGTTCGTCAGGATTTGCTGACGTTGCTGCTCGAGGTCTTTCTCGATGAGGACTTTGTGTGAAACGACTACGTTATCATTGGCGTAGTTGATTTTCACCACTTTCACCTCCATACGCTTGCCAACGAAAACGTCGAAGTCGCGGATGGGTTTTACGTCGATTTGAGAACCGGGCAAGAAGGCTTCGATGCCGTAGATATCTACGATCAAACCACCTTTCGTCCGACGCTTCACAAAACCATCGATCACGAGGTCTTGATCCAGAGCCTTCTGAATATTATCCCAAGCCGTGATTACTTTCGCTTTTTTGCGGGAAAGAATCAGCTGACCGTTGGGGTCTTCCTGATTTTCAATGTACACTTCCACTTCATCACCGGCTTTCAGCTCGGGCATGTCACGGAATTCCGTACGGGGAACCATCCCGTCGGACTTGAAACCGATGTTCAGAATTACTTCACGATCCGTAATTCCAACCACGGTACCTTTTACTACTTCTTTTTCAGCTACCTGGCTCAGCGTACCTTCGTACAGAGCAGCCAGTTCATCACGCTGAGCTTTAGAGTAACCACTACCAAAGCCACGGTTGTCCGCGTGATCCCAATCAAAATCAGTTACTTGAGGTTGTGCCATAAGAGATTTTTGGCTCGCCCTGGATACATCAGCCGACCGGGCGAAGCTCCGGCTGAATTTTAGTGAATCCGCTTTTTTCAAAACGGAAGGCAAAGGTAGTTATTTTTCCTGATACTGAGCGAGTAATCTCCTAAAAAAATAGCTAGTCGCCCTTTTCGTTATAAACGCCTTCGTATCGTCTTTCCTCGTCTCTTCTTTGCCTGCATTCTTCCCATCGGCAGGAAGGTACATGACAGCCCCTTTACTTACTTAAATAATATTTGTAATCAATAAAGTGCTATTCCGTTTCCTAACACATTACTTCTGTAGCATTATCTTATGAAAAAATGGTTTACTCGACCACCCGTCTGCCTCTGGGTGGTGCTTTTCCTGTTGACAGGAAATCTAGCTTTTGCACAGGGAATTACGGGCACGGTGACTTCCAACGACGCCAAACAGGGCATTCCTGGAGCCAGCGTTACCATCAAAGGCACGAACCTTGGTACGGTAACCAACGCGGACGGTCTGTATACCCTTCGCTTTGAGGGGAAAACGGGTACGCTGGTAGTCTCTTCCATCGGCTACATTACCCAGGAACTCCCCATCAACGGACAAACCACGCTAAACGTTACGCTCCAACCGGATACCAAGGCTCTCAATGAGGTCGTGGTGATTGGGTACGGTACAGCCCGAAAAACGGACGTTACTGGTGCCATCACTTCACTCAACGCCAGAAATCTGGACGAACGCCCCGTACTCCGCGTGGATCAGGCTCTGGTGGGCCAACTGGCGGGGGTACAGGTGAAACAAACCAGCGGAGCCCTGGGCAAGGGCCTCAGTGTACAGGTACGGGGCTCGGGTTCGATTACGGCGGGCAATGAACCGCTGTACGTCATCGATGGCTTTCCGCTAGCAACGGCAGCTCCCAATGGATCCGGAAACTTTGCGACGGGCAACCCGCTCGATAACATGAACCCCAACGACATTGAGTCGATTCAGGTACTGAAAGACGCGGCGGCGGCGGCCATCTACGGTTCGCGGGCCGCTAACGGCGTCGTATTGATTACCACCAAACGCGGGCAAAGCGGTAAAAGCACGATTACCGTTAACGCGTACGGCGGGTACATGGAACGCAGTCGTAAACTCGACATGCTGAACGGCCCAGAGTGGATTGACCGGGCTACCGAAATTATCAACGCTCAGTGGGTAGCTTCGGGCTCAGGCCGTACGGCTACGCAAACCAATGCCGAACGCCGCACTATCTTAGGATTGGCCGAAGGTCAGGTCAATACGACGTACATGACCGACGACCGCTGGTCGCAACCCGGCTACCCGGGCCTACAATTCATTGACTGGCAGGATGAAGCCTTCCGCAAAGGGGCGGTACAGAATTACCAGATTTCGGCGAGTGGCGGGTCGGAAAACGTCAACTACTACGTTTCGGGGAACTACGTCAACCAGCAGGGCATGGTCATCAATACCGACTATACGGCCTATTCAGCCCGGGCGAATGTCGAAGTAAAAGCCAGTAAAAATCTGAAAATTGGCGTCAATCTGGCCCCTACATTCTCGATCAACCATGATCCTGGCGTCGAAGGAAAAGATAATATCCTGCACCAGTTACTCAGCTACTCTCCCGTGCAGGAAGCCAGTGCGGGTTTGTATCCCAACAGTGGCAGCATTGGTCAGTACCGCTGGAGTACTTCCGCTAACAGTCCCATTGCCAAGCTCGAACGGGTAATTGGAGAAACCAAACGCTTCCGAACCCTGGGGTCTTTGTTCGGCGAATACCAGCTGGCGAAAGGCCTTTTCTGGAAAACCACGCTGAACCTGGACAATACCGATAATACCGCGAAAGGATATACGCCTTACTCCGTGGCCAGTTCGCTTGAAGCCCGGAACGCCCAGCAAACCATTTTGACCTTCGGCTCTTTCAACACCTACCGGAAACGTACGTTTGTGAACGAAAACACACTGTCCTACTCGAAAGTCTTTGCCGAGAAGCACGACCTCTCGCTGTTGGGCGGTATTTCGTACACGTCCGATAAAATCGAACTATCGAACATGAGTTCCAACGGTGGTTTCAGTAATAATGCCATCACGACGCTGAACGCCGCGAACGGCATTACGGGAAATACCAGCGAAGCCCGCAACGTGCTGATCTCTTTCTTCGGACGGGCTCAGTACAGCTACAGCGGTAAATACCTGTTTACGGCCAGTGTCCGGCAGGATGGCTCCTCCCGCTTCGGAGCGGATACCAAATGGGGCGTTTTCCCTTCCGCTTCCGTAGGCTGGCGGATTTCGGAAGAACCATTCATGGAATCCGTTACGGCCATCAATGACTTGAAATTACGTGGTAGCTGGGGTACTTCCGGCAACTACAACATCGGCGACTACAGTACCTTACCGACGCTCGCTACCTACAACTACACGTTCAACGGAATAAACGCGATTGGTCAAGCTCCGAGCGGCATTGTCAACACGAACCTTTCCTGGGAAAAATCGCAGACCTTCGATGTAGGGGTTGACTTCTCCATCCTGCGTAACCGCGTTACGGCTTCCTTTGATGTGTACCGGAAAACCAATACGGCTCTGCTGCTCAACGTACCGACCCTCGGCGTGACGGGCTTTACGTCCTCGCTGGGGAACGCCGGAAGCGTACGCAACGCGGGCTGGGAGTTGCAGCTGAATACGAATAACCTGACGGGAGCCTTTAAATGGAATACCTCGCTCAATTTTAGTCACAACGCCAATAAGGTTCTTTCGCTGGCGGGTGGTCAGAGCCAGATTCTCATTCCTTCGTCGTTTGATATTTCTCACTCCATTCTTCGCGTCGGCGATCCGCTGTACAGTATTTACGTCGTTCGTCAGATTGGTATTCTTAGCCAGCAGGACATCGACAGCAAAGCGGCTCTGTACGGATCACAAACGGTGGGCGACCCTAAATACTTCGATGCCAACGGTGACGGTGTGATTGATGCCAATGACCGCGTCATTGTGGGTCAACCGAATCCCAAGTATACCTGGGGAATCACCAACAATTTCCGTTACAAAAACTTCGATTTGAGCGTATTGGTGCAGGGTCAGAATGGCGGTTCGATTTACTCACTGCTGGGTCGGGCTTTGGGTCGTACCGGACAGGGCGTGGTGGATAATGCCCTGGGTTTTTACCGGGATCGCTGGCGTTCGCCCGAAGATCCGGGTGCCGGTCAGGTAGGTAAGGTATACTCGACGTTTGGCCGGATTAAAAACACCGACTGGCTGTATTCGTCGGATTACGTTCGCGTTCGGAACATCACGTTGGGGTACAACCTCAAATCCGTAGTTAAGGTACCGCAGATTCAGGGAGCCCGCATTTACGTTACGGCCGAGAACTTCTTTGGCTGGGATAAATACAAAGGAGGCCTGAACCCCGAAGCCACCAACACGAACCTGAGCGGAGATAGCTCCTATCCCGAAGCCGGTGATTACGGTGGACTCCCCATTGCCCGCTCGCTCATCTTTGGTGTGAACTTAACTTTCTGATACTGGACTTCCATGAAAAGACGATATTTACTAGTAACCGCGTTCTTGACAGCCCTGGTTACTTCCTGCACGGATGATTTATACCAAACGCCGATTTCTGCGGGTACCACCGAAACCTTTTATACCCAGCAGGCTGATTTCATTCAGGGGGTCAATGCCGTATACAGCGATTTGCGGACTTACCCGGATCGGTTACTCAACCTTTCCGAAACGCGTTCGGACAATTTATACGCCGTTTCCGACGGGGGTGTACGCGACTGGGAAGGCATCAATAGTTTTCACAAAACGATTGCCAGTAACCCCTACGTTACGGATGCCTGGAATGTCAACTTCAACGGCATTTACCGGGCCAACGTCGTGCTGGATCAGCTCGTACAAAAAGGTTCGATCATCACCGATGCCACACTGCGTACGCGGCTGGAGGCGGAAGCCAAGTTTCTGCGGGCTTTTATGTACTTCGATCTGGTTCGCTTATTCGGAAAAGTACCCGTCATTGATCACCCGGTTACGGCGGCGGAAGCCAAAACCATTCAGCGAAGCTCGGTTACGGATGTGTATAACCTGATTTTATCGGACCTGCAATTCGCCGTAGCCAACCTGCCTGAAACCTACGCTACGGCCGAGCGTGGACGAGCCACGAAGTTTGCCGCCAAAGCGATTCTGGCCCTGGTGTACATGACCCGCTCGGCTCCGAACTACTCCATTGAGGGACCTGGTCTGGGATTAAACGAATGGAATCTGGCTCTGGCTCAACTCAATGATATTATCGCCAGTGGGAAGTACGCACTGGTGGCCAAATACAGCGACATCTTTTCATACACTAATGAAAATAACCCAGAAGTAATTTTTGACATTCAATACGTCACGGGTCTGACGCCGGTTGTGGGGGGTACATTTCCCTGGTTACTCGCTCCCGATACCTGGTTTCAATCGAACGGAAAACCCACGCAGGGCGGCCTGACGATTCGTCCCGTAGCGAATGATCTCTTGAATCAGTACCCGGCGAAAGATGTCCGGAAAGCTTTCAATATTCAAACGGGCTATACCTACAACGGTGTAACTGAAAATCGGTCCTTTTTCAAGAAATACATTGATCTGACGAAAGTGCCCGTGAACCGGGTCGACTGGCCCATCAACTTCATCGTCAGCCGCTATACAGACATTCTGATGCTGAAAGCCGAGTGTATACTCAAAGGAGCTACGGGCAGTCAGGCGGATGTGGATGCTATTGTCAATCAGGTACGTACGCGGGCGGGACTAGAAGCCACTTCCAATGTAACGCTGGCTCAACTCTACGACGAACGTCGCCTAGAATTCGCCGCCGAAGGCACTCGCTGGCACGACCTCGTTCGCAGCGGACAAATTACCACCCTCATTCCAGCCTGGATAGCCAAAGAAGATGTACAGAAACAAATGCAAACCTTTGTGAAAGAATACATCATTTATCCTCTGCCACAGGCCGAGCTGGACGCTCAGCCAGGGTTGTATACGCAGAATGCGGGGTATTAAGATAAGTACTAATTCTAATATAAAAAAGCTCCGTTAGAAAACTAACGGAGCTTTTTTATATTAAATCGATTTAATTATCATTTATACTATGATACACTCACTTTATTAATTAAGGTAGCATCAATTAATCCGTATATTAAACCAGTTAAGATTAAAATAGATATATCTAACCCCCAAACATTACTTTTAATTATTTTAATACATAAAAATATTGTCCCTACAAGTCCACTCAAAAAACCAGCCATTATAATTAAATGTTTATAGATTTTAATTTT
Source organism: Siphonobacter curvatus (assembly GCF_002943425.1). NCBI lineage: Bacteria > Pseudomonadati > Bacteroidota > Cytophagia > Cytophagales > Cytophagaceae > Siphonobacter > Siphonobacter curvatus. Next base: position 345,232 of record NZ_PTRA01000001.1, on the reverse strand, counting down.
AAAATATATAATAATCAAATGATATAAAATTGGAATAAATAAATATACCGGGAAATACATCAATACTACATAAATAAAAAGGTCAAAACAAAACATAATAAATGATGAGTATTTACTATTCCCAGGATAAGCTGCAGCACCTCCATATTCTGTTGCAATTAAAGCAGCAAAACATACGTAAATAAATAAACAGAAATAAAAGGCAATAGCATACTTAAAAAATAATTTAAACATATCATTGTTAATTATTACAAGGAACAGTATCTAGTGATTTATTAGATTGCAAAGCTTCTTTAATTTTATTCCAGTTAGGAGTATATTGTTTAGCTGCCCTAATTTGCGAAGACGTACCATGTGTATTTGCAAATTGAGATATTTTAGACTGAAAGCTTTTCCATAAAATATCAGATTGAGTGAACTGAAACTCGGTCCCATTAGCAGCGTTCGTAGCCCATCCCATTAGAGAGCCTAAGTAATTCGTTATACGATCTGCTCCTTGGGTGAAAACCACATAACCGCTGCCTTGCTCGTAAACACCAAAATAACGATTTCCACTAACTGGATGATCTCCATTCCAAGGATCGTGAATAGTTGAAAAAGTCCAACCAGCAGATCCGAAACCACCTGGTGAAAACCCAGTAGTGATAACTGAACCATAATCACCTGGTATGGCAATTGAAATGATAGCCCCTAATGGGTTAGAGCTATTCCAAATAGCACTTTCATTGTGTCCCGTTTGACTATGAGGATTAAAAGTCGCTTTACTATTATCAACAAAATCATTTATATGTAAACGAATATATTCTGAAAATTCTGCTATAGACATTCTATGTCCATTTAACATAGGAAGATCATCCAAGTATACAGAATATTCATCTAAATTTATTGCGACACCTTCAGCATTAGAAATGGCATGAACATACCAATCGCCAGGTACATTAACCAGAGTTGGAATAGTTGAAGTAAAAGGAGTATAACTAGGTAAAGCAGCTAATTTATTCTTTATAAAATTTTCTGGTTGTTGAATAACTAAATTTCTCCAATTATTTAAACCAGGACAAGGACCCAATAATTTAAGCTTATCTACTTCAAGCTCCTTCAGTGCTATTGACCCTGTACCTGTTCCAGGATTTGTTGGATCATCCGGAATATAAGTACAAACTTCTGACAGTACTTCTGGTGAGTCAGTTGGTACATAACAGAAACAAGTATAACCTTGCTCATATGGACATCCGGGAGCTATAGGACCAGTCTGGTTAGTATATAAAACATTAGTTCCTTTGACAATAATACCAGAAGCATTGAAACATGATGCAGTATAGTATTGTCTATAACTTATAATACAGACCTCCCCATTTATTCTTCCGTTACTCACGCCAGGAAACACCTTAGAAATACGTTTACCATCTTTAAAACGGTATCCGTTCATTAATTTACCATCTAAGTCTCTAAATAATTGCAATCCAGAAAATGAAAAATCTTCAGTAAATTCTCCATGCTTTCTTGCATAGTCTACATCTGGGAGCATTTCCATTAATTGCAGAATTTCTTGACCTAAAGAATCCTTATAATATAAAATTTGTAGATCTGGAGCTTTGATAGATTTTTTTAAATCGTTATAATAAAATAATCTGTCTTCTTTCTTAGTATTTTGAATAGGTACCTGTAAGTAAACTTTTCCATTGGCGAAATACTTCTTTAGAGACATACTCCACGATATATTATAATCTTTAATATAATTATTAGCATCTATATTTTTACTAAGCTGAACCTTAAGTGCTTCTTTAAATCTTTCTATTTCATTATTCTTATTTTTATCGTTAAAATCTTCTAAAGATATGTTATCATTTTTACATGAGATTATTATACTCAGTAAAACTAAAAACAAAAGTAGTATTTTTTTCATTTTTTAAAAGTTCAGATTTATCACAAAAATAAATGACGTATATATCTATAATATTTATCTAATATTAATAAAGTATTAAATAAAGAAAAAACCGGAGGCAGCACCTCCGGCTTTTCGAGCAACACCAATATGAAAAATCCGTAATGTCTATTTGTCGTAGTTCGTATTCTGCGGATTAAAGTTAGTCCATCCAGCCGTCCAGTTATCCGTAGCGTTAAATGCTCCGCGATAGTTTACTTTCTGGAAGAATGAATCGGCTCCTTTGCCCGTCCAAACGGCACCACTCAACAGCGGTGAAGAAGAACCAACCGTGAAGGCCGGTGAAGCTAAGTTGAAGTTATTAGCATTCAGTCCTAACGTACCCAGGCTCGCCAGCGTTACAATTTGGTTGGCGTACTCCGTCGTGTTAAAGAAAGCCGTTGCCTGATCAGCCGTTACGCCACCTGCACCATTGACAGGCGTCGTCATGTTCGCCAGTACGATGCCACGCAGTTGCATTCCATTGGAAGTCGCGTTTGCCAAGGTCGTCGTACCATCTAAACGCAAGCCTTCGGGGTAACCTACCAGTAAGCTGTTGAAAACGCTAATGGACGTATTCCGACGCAAGTGCATACCGCGACCGAAAGCACCGGAACCATTGGACGTAGTAGCGGAGCTAGGAGCACCCTGGAAAACGAAGTTACTTACGTTAGCAAAAACAGCACCTGTCAAGGGTAATCCATCGTTAGCACCGTTAGCGGGCGTACCGGGATCGAAGTTATCCGACTCAAAACCGTTTGAAGTAGACTGATCCGCTACGTTTGGATCACGCAGAGAAAGAGCAAACTGTACTTTCCCAGAATAGCCCCAATCCGTATCCCAATCATCGTCAAAGCCACGGAAAGCAACCAGATATTTAGCGTTTACCGTACCGCCGAACCACTCGAAGGAATCATCACCGGAGTAAGAAACCTGTACATTTTCGATCGTCGTTCCGTTACCCACACCGTACATCGTCAAACCGTTGATTTCTGAGTTATCACGGTTAGATAAAGCAATACCGCCAAATTCGATCCGTACGTATTTCAAGGTACCGGAGTTGTCGGCTGCATCGCTATACGTTCCCGTCGTTCCTGAGATACCACCTTCAAAGTTGGTTGCACCCGGACGGTTGATCGGAGCTTTACCGATCAGTACTACCCCACCCCAGTCACCGTAGTTACGGCTTCCAGCAGCTTTCGAGGAAGTAAATACGATGGGTTGGCTAGCCGTACCTATGGCCATTAATTTAGCACCAGGTTGTACGATCAGTGTACCGCCTCGTTGCTGACCCGAAGGATCCTGAGCAGGCAGACCACCTTTGATAATGGTACCGGGCTGAATCGTCAGTGTTGCTCCTGATCTTACGTAAACAAAACCCTTGATAACGTATACTTTTGATGCTTCCCAGGTAGTACTGGCGGCAATTTCGTTGCTTACTTCGATTACCGTCTTGTTGCCCAGCGTAAAGGCAGACGGGCTGGTTACTGCTGATTTTGATCCGATTTTAACGGTAATGGGACCATCCTGAGCACCCGCCGGAACCGTGGCTACGATCGAGGTAGGAGCAATCGTTTTTACTTTCGCTAAGGCTCCACCGGTGAAGGTTACCCGAACGCCCGTCGTGTCGCTACCAAATTCAGTACCTGTAATCGTAATATCAGAGCCTACAGGTCCGCTGGTCGGATTAACCGAAGCAATCGTCACTACAGGAGCAGGGGAATCGTCGTTGTTACAGGAAGCAGTGGCTAATCCGGCCGCAATGACCAGCATTCCATACCGTGCTTGTTTGAACAGTTGCATGAACAATTTGGATTTAGTTAAACTGTGTGATAGGTACTCGCTGTTATTGGTTATTTAGGGAATCAAGGTTCTTCCGAATGAATACACCAAGCTTAACGTGCTGTAAGAGCCTCGTTTGAAGCTACGGATCGTTTGGTCGGCATTGGCCGTTTGCGAGGTTACGTCTTTATCGATTTTTGAGTTACGATTGAAATCCTGGCTCAGGCGAATCGACTGGTTCAGCAAATCCTGAATACCCAGGCGAACTTCCCAACGTTTGTTGAAGGTCTTGCTTACGTTCAGGTCAATGACATTGCGGGGCATTTCGTAAACCGTGGGACTATTCACGTTACCAACCGCGAAGATCCGGGGACCCGCCACGTTGTACAGCACGTTTGCCTGCCAGCCATTGGCATTGGCGTAGTACACACCAGCGTTAATCAGGTACGGTGACTGGTTCATCATCGACCGCTTTTTATCGGTAATTCCCGTCAGGTCGTAATTCTGAATTTCACCTGACAAATCTGGAGCAGCTACGACGTCACCCAAATTGATCGTACTCTTAATGAGGGACACGTTACCAATCAGCGTCAGGTCTTTCAGGAACTTAACATCCGTTGAAGCCAGCGATTTGCGGAGTTCCACCTCTACGCCATAATTCGTGGCGTTGTTACTATTGATGAAGGTGTAAGCCAATCCATTGGCCTGGGGTAACAGGAAGTTTTCGATCGGATTCTTGAAATCCTTGTAGAAAGCCGTTACCGAAATCAGTTCGCCTTGCGTCGGGTAGTATTCCCACTTGGCATCGAGGTTTTGAATATTGGTCGTCTTCAGCGTTTGGTTCCCGCGTACGTCCGCATTCAGGGCGAAATCATAATAGCTGAAAGGAGCTTGCTCCCGGAACTCCGGACGGTTCACCGTATACGAGTACGCCAAACGAATGTTTTGCTTGTCGTTAAGCTTATACGTAAAGTTCAGCGAGGGAAGCGGACTGAAAATCTTTTGGTTTACCAGATTCGTTTGCAGCGGGTTGCTCAGCGTCCGCATGTTGTACTCACCCCGGAAGCCAAGCGTCAGGCTAGTTTTGGGACTCAAGTTAATGTCCCCGCCTACGTAACCCGCCAGGTAGGTGTTATGAGCCGTATAAGAATCGATCGTCTTGGTTCCATCGAGGAGGGAGTAGTTTCCTTCTACACCTCCGATATTGTCATTTCCAAAAACCTGGCCAATGGGCAGCGTATTAATGGCCTGTACATTTCCTTGTCTTTGATATCCGTAGAAACGAGCGTTGAAATCCCGATTTTTCTGTTCAGCGTAAAATCCGTACCGCAGTACCGCCGGTTCCCGATCCGCTGGATTACCAAATTTCGTCTGAACATTCACGGCTGCTGAGTACAGATACTCGTGCGTTTTTGACCAGAAGCGGCCTGATTCCAGCGGACTAGGGTTATTAGGCGTAGATACAGCAAACTCATTCTGAGGGCCTTCGCTCACTTGCTCCCGCTGATAGCGAATGCGTTTCCAGTCGGGCTCCCAACGGCCGGTGTAACCCAGACCAGCCATCCAGTCAAGTTTCGTTTGGTCGCTCAGGATGTTCTCTCCTGACAACTGGCTCGTCAGAATACTCCGGTTTTCGAAGCGTTCAGAGTACGAAATAATGTCGCGTGATTCAATGACGTTTTCACCATTTCGAACAATCGTTTCCGTATTGCCTAACTGATTGAAGAGCGTTTTCCACTCCAGCGTAAAGGAAGGAGAGAATTTGAAATTCCAGTTATGCAGGATGCCTAAGCGAGTATTGCGTTGGTACGTAGCATCATTGTATTGCTGAGCAACGTCGTTGGCGATGGTACCGTTGTTAAATGTTTTTAGGTCAATGTCGGCAAACTGATTCGTCATCGAATAGTTGATGCTCGTCAGGTTACTGATTCGCGTTTGTCCTACATCAAACCGGCGGCCCATGTTGAAAGCGAAACGCATATCCGGAGCAATACTGATGTTCTTTAACGCCCAGCTATTGGGAAATAATTGAGCATACGAAGCCCGTAAGGCCGAGGGTAAGGTATTGAACGTATTGGCATCCGTTGGGAAGCTGGAAGGGATTTGCTGAGACTTATCCCACAAACCTAACCAAGCCAGACTACCCCGATCGTGCGTTTGTGCGTTTCTGAAAGTCGTATTGCCACGATAACCCAGCGTAAAACCGGCATCGGTAAAATTATTGTCGGGTTTACGTTTGGTATAAATCTTGATAACCCCACCGGCAAAGTCGCCGGGTAATTCGGCCGCACCTGATTTGAAGATAATCATGCGGTCGAGAATGTTACTAGGAATCAAATCAAACGAGAAAGCTCTTACATCTACTTCCGTAGAAGGTGTAATCATATCGTTGACCATTACCGTATTGTAACGAGACCCAAGGCCCCGCACCAGTACAAAGCGGTTGTCAACAATGGAGATACCCGGTACCCGGCGGATCGCAGCGGCCGCATCCCTGTCTTGTGATTTCTGAATTTGAGAAGCGGAGATCCCTACGGCAATCGGTTTGAATTGCTTGATTTCGGAAATAACCGCTACTTCGGTGTTGGTGGAACGAGCGGCCCGAACCACTACGTCGGAAAGGTTCTTTCCTTCTTCGACCAGTTCCGTTTCCAGTACCGTCGTATTGCCCGATTCTACCCGCACTGTGGGGATTTCGCGGGTTTGGTACGAAATGTAGGTGACAAATACTTTGTGAGTTCCCGCGGGAATGTTGTTGATCGTGAACGCTCCCGTGGCGTCGGTTTGGGTACCCAAGTTCGTCCCATCGAGTCGAACCGTTGCTCCAATGATACCTTCCTTGGTTTTGGCATCGTTGATTTTACCACGAATAATTCCAGTCTGGGCTAGGGAGATAAAGCCGGTGAGGGTCAGAAAACAGGTAAATAGTAGACGTTGCATATGCGTCTGTGAGGGTTTCATAAGTTGATTCGTTTCAATTGGTAGTTGCTGGCACAAAATTCGCTCGGGCGTGTTACCTGAGTTTTTCGGCAGTTTTATCAGAAAGTGAAGTTTCGCGGGGGTGGGCTTAACAATTTGATAATATGGCTCTACCTTGATTTTGAGCCTTTTACCTGAAAGCAGTCTGAATTTTAATCTCAGATTTAACTACTTGTCGCGGAAATTCCCCCAATCGCCGAAGGCTAAACGCTTTCACTCGACGTTCGCCAAATTTTCTGTATCTTCGAAGCACTGTTCACCTAATTTTAGCTTCATCACGGATGAGACGATTGATTCTGGCCATCGGCACCTTTTGTGCGTTTTGGCCTTCAGTGTACGCCCAACGGGGCAATCTTCCCTCAGCGGAGTTCAATGCCAACACCCGCTTCGAACAATTAGGCACGGCTCTGCCTACGCCTAACTCTACCCGTTCAGCTTCCGGAGCCCCCGGCAAAGAGTACTGGCAACAACGGGCTGATTATGACATTAAAGTGGAGCTTGACGATGCTAACCAACGCATCATCGGTTCCGAAACGGTTACCTACTTCAATCACTCACCGGACGATCTGCCGTACCTCTGGATTCAACTGGATCAGAACTTATTCAAGAAGGATGCGATCGGAGCTACGACGCAGTTAGGTGGCGTCAATCCCCAGGGTATGTCGGCGGCTCAATTGACGAAGCTGGCCGGAGGTAATGCCAAGGAGTACGGATACAATATCCTTTCGGTGAAAGATGCTAAGGGCAATCCCCTGCATACGGTAACCAACCACACCATGATGCGGGTGGATTTACCGACGCCTTTGAAGCCCAATCAATCCGTAAGCTTTTCGGTCGAATGGAATTACAACATCACGGAATACTACGGCCGCTCGGGTTATGAGTTTTTCAAAGATGGGAACTACAATTACTTCATCGCCCATTGGTTCCCCCGGATGGCGGTCTATGATGACGTAAACGGCTGGCAACACAAGCAATTCCTGGGTCAGGGTGAGTTTACGGTACCTTTCGGTAACTATAAAGTAGCCATCACTGCTCCCAACGACCACATTGTGGGTGCCACGGGTGAGTGCCAGAACTATTCGCAGGTACTATCCAAAACACAGATGGACCGCCTGAACAAAGCGAAGAAAAACTTCAAAGAGCCTACGCTAATCGTTACGCAGGATGAAGCCGTAGCCGCCGAGAAAAATAAGGCAACGGGTAAGAAAACCTGGGTATTCAAAGCCGATAACGTGCGTGACTTTGCCTTTACCAGCAGCCGTAAGTTCATCTGGGATGCCATGATGACGAACGTACAGGGTAAAGACATCTTGTGTATGAGCTACTTCTCGAAAGAAGGAAACCCGCTCTGGGAGAAATACTCGACGCAGGTGGTGGCCCATACGCTGAAGAGTTACTCGGCCCGTACCATTCCGTACCCCTACCCCGTGGCGATTTCCTGCCACGCTACCCCCGGCGGTGGAATGGAATATCCGATGATCAGCTTCAATGGTGGTCGTCCGGAATCGGATGGTACGTATTCTGAATCCGTGAAATACGGTATGATTGGTGTAATCATCCACGAAGTAGGTCACAACTTCTTCCCGATGATTGTGAACTCAGATGAGCGTCAGTGGTCGTGGATGGACGAAGGTTTGAATACTTTCTGCCAATACCTGGCCGAGCAGGAATGGGATCGTAACTACCCCAGCCGTCGCGGTGAGCCTCAATACATTGTGGATTACATGAAATCGGCTCCTAACACGCAGGTACCGATCATGGCTTCCTCAGATAACATCATGCAGTTCGGTCCGAACGCCTACGCAAAACCCGCTACGGCTCTGAACATTTTGCGTGAAACCGTCATGGGTCGTGAATTATTCGATTACGCGTTTCAGGAATATGCTCGTCGCTGGGCCTTCAAGCACCCGACTCCGGCGGACTTCTTCCGTACCATGGAAGACGCTTCAGGGGTGGATCTGGACTGGTTCTGGAAAGGCTGGTTCTATGGCGTAGAACCCGTCGATCAGGATTTAGCCGAAGTCGAATGGTTTGCCATCGATGCGATGGACCCGGCGATTGCCAAGGCTGCTCAGAAAGCCGTGGACGAAAAGAAACGTCAAACGATGGCCGTAGAACGGAACAAAAAAGACATCAAGCAAACGGTCGTAGAAGCGAATCCGGCGATGAATGACTTCTACAACAGCTACGATCGATACGCGGTTACGGAAGCCGATAAGAAAAAATACGCAGAATACTTAGCCACGCTGACGGAAGACGAGCGGAAATTGCTGCAATCCGGCAAGAATTTCTATACGCTGAACCTGAAAAACAAAGGTGGTGTACCGATGCCCGTGATTCTTCAGGCGAAATACGAAGACGGAACTACGGAAGTATTCCGTTTCCCGGCTGAAATCTGGCGGATGAACGATGTCAGCATCAAGAAAATCATTCCGACGGATAAGAAGGTTACTCAATGGACGCTGGACCCCTTCCAAGAAATTGCCGATATCGATACGGAAAACAACAGCTATCCCCGTCAGGCGGCTCAGCCCACGCGTTTCCAGATGTTCAAGCAACGCCAGGGTGGTCAGCAGCCCCAAAACCCGATGCAACAACAGCGTCAGGGCGGCAGTGGTGCCGTAGGTGGCCGTAATTAATTTAAGTTACTCTTAATTGACCTTCAATACTTTAGCGTTCCGAACTAGTTTCGGGACGCTTTTTTATTAAAAATTCTTGGGCTAAAATCACGCAAACGCCCTTTTAAGCCCTATATTTGCACCCACATTTCGGGATGTGGCGCAGTCCGGTAGCGTACTTGCATGGGGTGCAAGGGGTCGTGGGTTCGAATCCCGCCATCCCGACCGAAAGTCAAACGGCAGTTAGATGTAAAAATCTGACTGCCGTTTTTTGTTAGCTTCCTTGTTTGATTGTAAGGCTATTGTCAGCCCTTTCGTTTTCAAAAGTCATTCGTATATATAGCAGGTTTAGCAGATTCTTCTTATACTGTAGAAAGAATAACTAATCCTGCTCTTTCTGTGCGTTGCCGAATTTTCGTCTTTTTCCTGCTTCTTACTACCTCATGCCCTCTATTGGGTCAGGTTCCCATCAAAATCGATTCAATGACTTTGCTGGACGAAGCCCGGAGCCGCCGTATTCCTTTGCAACTTTACTGGCCCGAGCAAACAAAATCAAAGTTGAAGTTAGCTATACTGAGTCATGGCTATAAGGTCAGCCATACCGCCTACACTTTTATTGCTACTAATTTGGCCGAGCGTGGTTACTACGTGGTTAGTATTCTTCACGAATTACCGGGCGATGAACCCATCCCGACTACAGGTAAGCCTTATGAAGTGCGAATGCCGAACTGGCAAAGAGGAGCGGCCACTATTCTTTATACCTTGCAATCCCTTCAGAAGCAGAAACCTGACCTAGATTTCAAACACGTACTCTTGGTGGGGCATTCGAATGGCGGCGATATGTCAATGCTCTTTGCCCAGCAGTATCCTGAATTAGTATCGCAAGTCATTTCGCTGGATAATCGCCGCATGCCCCTGCCGCGTAGCTATAAGCCCCGTATCCTTTCCATCCGATCCAGCGATCAGCCCGCGGATCCAGGCGTACTGCCAACACGCGAAGAACAGAAAAGGTATAAAATCAAGATTATTACTTTGACAAATACCATTCATAACGATATGTGTGATGAAGGTACGCAAGCTCAAAAAGAGGAGATCAATGCATTAATTAATAGTTTTATTCAATAACGTATTCATTTGTTCTTTAAGCTTTATTTATCTCTCCTCTTGGCATGTATTTTTTTACCTTTTAAATTTTTCTCAACCTATTATATATATCTAAATAAAGATAATCTCTTACCAGAAAATCTATCAAGATTATTACTTTTCTTTTACTCAGTAAAGAAATTTAAAAGATTACAACTTCAACAAAAAACATTATCTATAATCAACTAGCCATCAAAACATTGCATTATATCAATCTCATAAGTAGGTAATGTAATTTCTCAAAATAAGCATCAGTTATCATTACTTGTAACAGATCCTTGTTTTGAGAAATACTCACAAAAAATCCCCTAAATCAAGTTTGCTTAAGTATCAGAAATCATCTCATATGCATCGAATTCTATTTCTATTTCCGCAACCATCTTCCTTTAAAACCAATAACTTTCCTGTAGATCAACCAAGCCTTGGCCTTTACTTTCTACTCCTATGGCATCTCAGGAACATTTGGATTTTACGTACACTACAATTGATAAAATTTTCCGCCTTAGTTTAGGGCCGAATGGTGATTACAGCGGTGCCCGGTACGAGGGAGATTTTTCGCTCTCGCTCGAAGAGGCCCAACGACGAAAACATCAGTTTATAGCGGATCAGCTGCAGATTGAACCCGGATCACGGGTTTTGGATATGGGCTGCGGCTGGGGACCTTTCCTGACGTACGCTAAAAATCTAGGGGCCACTGTTAAGGGCCTCACGCTTTCGCAGGGACAGGCAGCGGCTTGTCAAGCTAGTGGCTTGGACGTGGTTTTGAAAGATTGTCGTCAGGTAAGAGCCTCCGATTTTGGTTCCTTCGATGCCGTCGTTAGTGTGGGAGCGATGGAACATTTTTGCTCCATCGAAGAATTTAAAGCTGGAAAGCAGGATCAGGTCTACGCTGACTTCTTTCGGAATATAGCTGATTTATTACCCCGTGGTAAACGCTGCTACATTCAGACGATGGTGTTTGGCAAAAACATGATTCCATTGGAGGAAATAAGTCTGAACGCTCCTAAGGATTCGCCCGCCTATGCGTTGGCTTTAATGATTGCTCAGTTTCCGGGTTCTTGGCTTCCGTCGGGGTCGGAGCAGGTGATTGAAAATGCAAAGCCGCATTTCAAACTGGTTTCGATAAGCAGTGGGCGATTGGATTATATTGAAACCATCGGTCAGTGGCGAAAGCGCTTCAGGGCATTCAATCTTCAGAAATACTGGCTCTATGCTACGTTGATTCCCAAATTTCTGCGTGATAAATCATTCCGGGATTTGATTGCGGTATTCCGAGTCAGCCCGAATCGCGTGTGTTTTGAACAGGAAACCATGGAACACTACCGGATGGTATTCGAACGCATCTAGCCCTCCGATTCCCTAACAGCCCCGCCTCTTCCGCGGGGCTATTCATTTACATTGGTTCGGTCTGCTCCCAACCCAGCAAACCCTATGCTTATTAAACTTTAAACCGATCAAACTTCAAACCTAAACTTCCACACTCTACCTCACTAGCTTTTCCAGTCATTTTATCGTATTCTGCGGGAGAATTCGCTGTTTCTCTCTTCCCCTGTGATCCGATGAATACTCCGCTTCCAAGACCTACCTTTTCCGTTCGTCAGCAATTTCGCTCCATTTTGGGCGGATCTATTGGTAACCTAATCGAGTGGTACGACTGGTACGCTTACTCGGTCTTTTCCCTGTATTTCGCCAGTGCCTTTTTTCCGAAAGACAATGAAACGGCTCAGTTGCTCAATACCGCCGGGATTTTTGCCATTGGTTTCCTCATGCGGCCGATTGGCGGCTGGCTGATGGGACGCTACGCTGACCGCTACGGTCGAAAATCAGCTCTCACGTTTTCGGTACTGCTCATGAGTGCGGGCTCTTTACTGATTGCCCTGGTACCCGGTTACGATCGGATTGGTCTGCTGGCTCCGCTTATTCTGGTAGTCGCCCGCATGATTCAGGGCATTAGTATTGGTGGTGAATATGGTACGGCGGCTACGTACCTCAGCGAAATGGCTCCCCGACACCTGCGGGGCTTTTATTCCAGCTTTCAGTACGTCACCACCACGATGGGGCAACTAGTGGCCCTCGGTATTTTGATGATTCTTCAACGATACGCCTTAACGTCTGAGCAACTCAGTGAGTGGGGCTGGCGAATCCCTTTTGGTATTGGAGCGATACTGTCTCTTTCGGCCATCTATCTACGCCGGGGACTCGTCGAGACGCAATCATTCGCTCAGGAAACGACGCGACTGGAGCAACGGGGTTCGCTGAAAGAACTCGTCAAATACGCCCCTGAACTTCGGTTGGTCATCGGCTTCACCATTGGTCTGACGGTTTCCTACTACACCTTCACGACGTATATGCAGAAGTTTCTGGTCAATACCGCCGGGTTCAGCAAAAACGATGCGACCACTATTATGGTTGTTACCCTGATTGTCTTCATGCTAGCCCAGCCCATCCTGGGTCTACTTGGCGATAAAATAGGCCGCAAACGCCTGATGATTCTGTACGGTATACTGGCGGTACTGACCACTTACCCGATTCTGACCCTGCTCAGTCATACGCAGGATCGCTGGATGGCCACGTTACTCATCATTCTGGCCATGCTGATCCTCAGCATGAGTACGTCCATTTCGGCCATTATCAAAGCCGAGCTTTTTCCTGTACACGTTCGTTCGCTGGGGGTTAGTTTCCCCTACGCACTGGCCGTCGCGTTATTTGGCGGCACCGCCGAATACATTGCCTTATTGTTCAAGGACCGAGGCCATGCCGACTGGTTTTACTGGTACTTGACGGCCTGTATTGCCCTATCGCTTTGGGTAAGTTTACGTATGCGAGATACCGAAAAGCACTCGACCATGGATCGGTAACGTAATCCATCAGTACGTATATGTTTCGGTAGAAACGGTTTTTAATTGAATGACGTGGTAACGACTGGACGAATGAATAGAAGCGATGCGTGAAGCCGGGATGTGTTGTTTCACCAGCTCTAGATTATCCGTTAAGATGTAGTTATACGCAAACGGACGTTTGGCATTTGGCAGCGACGAAAACCCGGCTGGGTAATAGATATAATTGAAGTGAACTTTTGGATGATTCTGATGTACTACGCTGGCCCAAAAGTGATAGAACCCGACGCCTTCACGAAAAAAGAAACCCACATTTTTTACATCACTTCCAATCGCGGATAGTACCTGACGGAACGGCTCGTACTCGTGCATGTGATTCATGAAATACGCTTTCGTTCGATCCATGCAGAACACATTTTCGTCTTTTTCCAAATCAAAATAACCAGCGTCATCGAGCATTGAAAAGATCTTCACTCGTTCACTGTAAGGGTACACGTCCTTGATCGGATACGAATACTTCACCAGCGTTGAATTAAAATCATAATACGGACCCAGCGAAGGTTCCAGTTGATGCTTCATTTTCAGGCTACTTACATTGACCGTTTTGGGAATATGAGCAACAATTTTTTTAGAAAAATACCGCGTTGGAATCAGCATTTTATTGGAATTACCGTAAACAAAAGGAATACAGGACAACAGCAGAAAAACGATAAAAACGGATTGTCGGAGTTTCAGTATTTTTTGGTAGACGAAACCAATCACAATGGTTCCAACGGCAAAAAATGGCATGTGAGTTCGTGTACTCCAGGACTGGAACTTCAGCAACGTACAGAAGATCATCATACCGATTACCGATAAAATAACGAGCATTTTTACTTCCTTGCTACCTCGTTGAGAAAATAGAAAAATGACGTTAATTAAGAGTAATATGAAATGCAAAGTATTAGGTACCATGTCTTCATGTACGGAAAAGGTGGTCGCGTACGCATTTAGACTAATGGCGGGTTCATTTACGGATACACCGATCTTTTTATGAATCCATTGAATCACGGAATCCATAAAGATATTGTAGTGGTTGTAGGGCAGAGCTACGTGTAAACCTGCGTTTTTAACCACATTGGAAATGGTGTAAGCCACCGAATGCCGATCGCAGGGAATTTTCTCCGCAAAAAAGGCAGAACCTTCCGGCGGACTCAGTACGTGGTGAAAAAGGCTATAGTTTCGGGTAAAGAAAGGAGTAAATGTTAGGATCATGCAAACTACCGCCAGAATTAAGAGCTGAGCCGTAGGTCTAAACCCCTGACGGATTAGGAAGGTTAGTCCGAAATAGAGGGCAAAGGGACAGGCGAAAAAGAAAATCGGGTACTTCGTGAAGCCCCCTAAAGCCAGAGCCACACAACAGAGTAAGCCATTTTTGTACGTGTAGGCATGGATTAGCTGAAGGCCACCGTACACAAAACAGAGGAATAAAAAACAGGCTACGTAATCACTCTGCGTAGTCGTACTTTCGAAAATACCAATCGGTAAGGTAAACAGCAAAATACCAATCAAAAACTGTCCTTTGTAGTCCATCCCTAGTCGCTTGCCCACTAAACTTACCACGGATAGTGAGCCCAGCATGGCCCCGAATTGAATAACGTTAATCAGCTGATCGGTACCCGTAAGTAAGAATACCTGAAGAATCAGGTATTCAGCAAAAACATTATGGTACAGTTGCTGAACATGCGTTGTAGGGAAATGGTCCAGGTTTTGATTGAGCAGCCAGATTAGAATGCGGGTGATATGGTAACTATTCGAGTCGTAATTATTAGGCGTGGAGTACACCGCCAGCAAGCCTAAAGGAGCGATGAAAAACAGAATAGTAATCCAGAAAATCAGTTTATAGACCGTCGGGAAGGTACGAAACGTAAAAATTTGTGTGAACTGGCGATACAGATTCCTATCCGTGAACGTCATCCTGCGTATACCCAAACCCATCCAAACGCCCGAAATCACAATCCAGTAAACCGTTGCCGTTAGCGTGTTAAGTTGGTTAAAAGCGGAACATGTTTCACTGTAGACAAGTACTAAAACGGCATGAATGAGTAAGGTCTGAATTAGGGCTAAACGACTGGCGGTATACATTCCACTCGTTCGTAACTCGACCTGGTACCTCAGGAAGAAGCATAACAGGCAACTGCCGAAACCAATAAAAATACTCATCATAAATAGGTGCGGGAGAAAGAACAGGTTCACAGGTATATCAAATACATTAATTCTACACCCCTACTGTCAAGTACAGATGAAGTTACCGAGTATTTGTAACTTTCTGAGTATACGTAGCGTAGCAATAAATACTTTCACTCAGAACCGGGTTCACTTCGTTATCCCCGCCCACCCGGAAAGGTTATCAATCTGGATTCGTTATTTCCTCACTACTGTAAAAATCCAGTATCTCACGTTTATTTACAATACCCATAATTCAGTATATAGATTCATCCTTATGGGTCCTATGTAAAAAAGCCGAGGGGTTCCGCCAGCATGAATACTGGCGGAACCCCTCGGCTTTTCTGACTTTATTTCCTTACTGAAAATCCGTAGCGAAAGAAAGGTTTTGATACGTTTCCAAATCCTGCCGAACGATCTCCAGCTTCTGTAAAGCCCGTCGGTAGGCGTCGCTACCCATAAATAAACGAACCGGTGGCTGTTCCATCGCTGCTAGCTCCAGCATAACATCCGCTGCCCGTTCGGGGTCACCCTGCTGTACGCCGTCCATAGCTGCGTACTTAGCGTGCGAGTTACGAATGGCCTGATAGTCCTCAATGGGATTTTGAGCAAACACGAGTGATTCTTTGGTAAGAAACTGCGTGCGAAAGGCTCCGGGCTCAAGCACGGTCACCTTGATACCGAATTCCTTCACATCTTCCGCGAGTACTTCGGAAAGTCCCACGACTGCGAACTTACTGGCCCCGTAAATAGCCCAACCCGTATTGGCTGCGAAGCCAGCGATGGAAGCAATATTGATGATATGCCCCGACCGTTGC
The DNA here is from genome assembly GCF_002943425.1 of Siphonobacter curvatus. Lineage (NCBI taxonomy): Bacteria > Pseudomonadati > Bacteroidota > Cytophagia > Cytophagales > Cytophagaceae > Siphonobacter > Siphonobacter curvatus. The sequence goes on along the minus strand of NZ_PTRA01000001.1, from coordinate 328,923 downwards.
TGCCGCAGGTACGGCATCACGGCACGAATGACATTAAGGGTACCGAAGACATTGACATCGAAGCTGGTACGCGTTTCGGCGTCGGTTAGTTCTTCAATGCTACCGCCGATCCCGTAACCGGCATTGTTGACAATTACGTCGAGCGTACCGAAGGTTTCCTGGGTTTTCTGCACGGCTTCCCGAACGGAGGCCTCGTTAGCTAAGTCTACCTGCAAAGGCAGAAACTGATCGGAAGACGTACCTACTGCCTCGCTAAGGGCCTCCGCGTGCCGGGAAGTAGCTGCTACCCGCTGTCCGGTAGCGATTAGTTTTTTTACCAGCGAGAGGCCTAAACCTTTGGAAGCTCCTGTAACAAACCAAACTTTTTCCATACGAGTAATCTAATTTTTATAAAGCAAAAGTAGACGCTAAGCTTGGTTTGAAGCTTACGTCAGCCAAACGAATACTTGCGTAATTCAAACATACCCCGCCGAACGCTCCCTACGGCTAAACGTATAGTGGCACTGATTTTTCGGAAAGAGGTTGCGTTGTACTAAGTCGCCGGATATGGATCTTCCTAAGAAAACTACCCGTAAAAAGAAAACGCTCATCATTGTGATGAGTATCCTGGCTTTGCTGATCATCGCCCGGATCGCTCTCCCGTACGTGGTGCTGCATTACGCCAACAAAACGCTGTCTACCATGAACGGATACCGCGGCCACATCAAGGATATTGATATTGCTTTGTTGCGAGGTGCCTATAAAATTGACAGCGTATATCTGAACAAGTACGACTCCACGACCCAGCGGCAAACACCGTTTTTCGGAGCCAAACTTATTGACCTTTCCGTAGAATGGAAAGCCCTGTTCAAAGGCTCTATTGTGGGGGAGCTGGTGTTTGAATCACCCCTGCTCCGCTTTACCAAGGACAAGGTAGAGCCTAATCAGGTGAAGAAAGATTCGAGTGATTTTCGGGATCTGTTGAATGATTTCATGCCCTTGGATGTCAACCGGGTCGAAATCAACGATGGCCGCATTGAATACGTGGATGAACACTCCAAACCCCGGGTGGATATTGCCCTGACCAACGCTCATCTGCTAGCCCTCAACCTGCGAAACAGTTACGACTCGACTAGCGTATTACCCTCTACGGTTACGGCTCGTGCCAATGTCTACGAAGGCGAGATGAATATCAATGGCCGCCTAAACCTGCTGGCTCGAAAGCCTACGTTCGACGTAAACGCCGAGGTCAAAGGGACCAATCTGGTGAAACTTAATGATTTCTTTAAAGCATATGCCAAGATTGATGTCAATCGAGGTACGTTTGGCCTCTACGCCGAAGCGGCAGCTAAGGAAGGGCGTTTTAATGGCTACGTAAAGCCTTTGATCAAAAATCTGAAAGTGCTCGGGCCGGAGGATCGTAAAGATAATTTTCTGCAAAAAATCTGGGAAGGAGTCGTTGGTACGGTGGCTTTTGCCTTTAAAAATCAACCGAAGAACCAGTTAGCTACTAAAATTCCTTTCGAGGGGGACATAAAAGAGCCGGATACGAACGTCTGGTTTATGATTGGTACTATTCTCCAAAATGCTTTCATTCAGGCAATCCAGCCCTCCATTGATTACGAAATTAATTTGGGAAGCGTGGGTGAAAAGAAGGAAGAGAAGAAGGGTTTACTGGAAAGAATCTTCGGCGGCAAGGATGACAAAGATTCTAAGAACGACAAGAAGAAAAAGGACTAAGGTCAATGCACCCCAAAACGCAGGAATCCTATTGCTCGGATTCCTGCGTTTTTTCTTTTTCAAAGGGCTGTACTTTTAGCTTATGCTTGACTAAATCCTTTTCATTCTTTTCTTTGTACAAAAAGTCATTTCTACTCCTCTAACCATTTATGCAAGCATTCTGGGGTGAACTCATGGGTACGCTCGTCTTAATTCTACTGGGCGATGGCGTCGTAGCCAATGTATTGCTAAAGAATTCCAAAGGTGAAAACAGCGGCTGGATTGTGATTACCGCCGGCTGGGGCTTTGCTGTCATGTTGGGGATCTTCGTAGCCAAAGCCTTCGGTAGTTCGGATGCTCACCTTAATCCGGCCGTCACACTCGCCTTTGCCGTCTCTAATCAGGATTACTCCACGCTTCTGCCCTACTGGCTCGCTCAGATGATCGGGGCCTTTCTGGGAGCCGTACTCGTCTGGTTACAATACCTCCCCCACTGGGCCGTAACGACCGAACCCAGCACGAAGCTGGCCGTATTTGCTACGGGACCCGCGGTGCGTAACCGAACTGGTAATTTTATCTCTGAATTTATTGCCACTGCTGTACTCATTCTCGGCGTAAGTTCAATTTCCGGGGCGGGTGAATTGGCCATTGGTCTGGGTCCTTATCTGGTAGGCTTACTGGTCTGGAGTATTGGCTTATCGCTGGGTGGTACGACCGGTTACGCCATGAGTCCGGCCCGTGACCTGGCCCCGCGAATCGCTCATGCCTTACTACCCATTCCCGACAAAGGCCCTTCCGACTGGGACTACGCCTGGATTCCCGTGGTGGCTTCCTTACTCGGGGGTGTAGCGGGTAGCCTGTTATTCATGGCTTTTCACTAGTTCCCTGACTGCTTCAATCAAAACCATCGACGACATGTACATTGGATCGATTGATCAGGGTACGACGAGTACCCGATTTATTATTTTTGATAAACAAGGGCAGATTATTTCACTGGCTCAGAAAGAGCATGCCCAATTGTACCCGCAACCCGGCTGGGTAGAACACAATCCCGACGAAATTTGGTGTAATACCAAAGAAGTCATTCAAAAGGCGTTGAAACAGGCCAACCTGACGCCCAAGGACCTCGTTGCGGTGGGTATTACCAACCAGCGGGAAACTACCGTAATGTGGAATCGCTATACCGGCAAACCGTATTACAATGCGTTGGTCTGGCAGGATACGCGAACGAGTGCTTTAGTAACGGAATTGTCCGCTGAAGCAGGTCCGGACCGCTTTCGTGAACAAACGGGGCTGCCGCTGGCTACGTACTTCAGCAGTTTGAAAATCAAGTGGCTATTGAAAAACGTCGCTACGCTGGAGAAGGATGCATTGAAAGGGGAAGTACTGTTTGGAACGATGGATACGTACCTGCTTTGGCACCTGACGGGCGGTATGAAAGGGGGCCTGCACCTGACTGACGTCACCAACGCCAGCCGAACGCAGCTCATGGATTTACGTACCTTACAATGGGATGAGGGCTTATTGGAAACGTTTGGCATTCCCCGCAGTATCCTGCCCAAAATCCGTTCCTCTTCAGAAGTCTATGCAACGGCCAAAGGCGTACTTGAAGGCGTACCGCTCGCGGGCATTCTGGGCGATCAACAGGCGGCCCTGGTGGGGCAAACTTGTTTTCGTCCGGGCGAAGCAAAGAATACGTACGGCACGGGCTGTTTTATGTTGCTCAACACCGGCGACTCGCTAACCCAGTCCACTCACGGCCTCGTGACGACCGTAGCGTATCAGTTGGGCAATCAACCGGTTCAGTACGCTCTGGAAGGCTCCGTGGCCATTGCCGGGGCTTTGGTACAGTGGTTACGGGACAACCTGGGCCTCATCGAAAAAAGCTCAGATATCGAAACGCTGGCCCGCACCGTGGAAGACAACGGTGGCTGTTATTTCGTACCGGCTTTTTCGGGGCTGTATGCTCCCTACTGGCGAAGCGATGCCCGGGGCGTCGTAGCTGGCTTGACCCGTTTCGTCACCAAAGGTCACCTGGGGCGGGCCGCTCTGGAAGCCACCGCCTTTCAAACGCTGGAAATTCTGGAAGCCATGGAAAAAGATGCGGGGGTACGGCTCTCGGAATTACGCGTCGATGGCGGTATGACGGTTAATGAACTCCTCATGCAGTTTCAGTCGGATTTACTGAATGTTCCCGTAGTACGTCCGACCATGATTGAAACCACCGCTCTGGGAGCCGCCTACGCCGCCGGACTAGCCGTGGGCTACTGGAAAGACCTTGATGACTTACGCCAGAACTGGGGCATCGAAAAAACCTGGAAACCGCAAATGCCCCGAGCCAAACGCAACGCTATGTACCGAAGCTGGCGAAAGGCCGTGCGGCGGTCGTTTGGCTGGGAAGAGTAAGTTTAAATTTGGTTGTTAGTTATTGGTTGTTAAAGGGTAATGAGGTGGTCTTTCTGGAAAGAATACATTGAAAGGCTTGAGAATACTCCTAAACGCTCCTCTAACTGCGAAGGAGTTCAACCTCATTAGCACCGTATGCCATGCGGCGAATACGTCGTATGGAATGCCTAGTACTCGTTTGAAGTATTAGGCAATCACAAAACACATTTCTATATCCCTCAAAAAGCAATACGGGTGAAGGGCATCGATTGATGCCTTTCACCCGTATTGCTTTTCCTTCGTTGGCTTGATGTCGCAGGAAATTTCTAGCAACAAACAACCAATAACGCTATTACTCCTGAATAAACGGATAATCTTCCTGAACGTATACGTCTTTGTACGCTTCGCTCGGATCTGGCCAGGGTGATTCTTCGGCAAATTTCACCGATTCTGCCACCTGCTCTTTGATCTTATCTTCGATAGCGGCCAGCTCTTCTTCCGTAGCCAGCTCGTTTTCGAGGATGGTCGCCCGTACCCATTCAATCGGGTCACGGCGTTTGTATTCTTCTACCTCATCTTTCGTCCGGTACTTCTGAGGATCGGACATCGAGTGACCCCGGTAGCGGTACGTTTTGAATTCGAGGAAGGTAGGACCCTCGCCGTTACGAGCCCGCTCGGCAGCCCGGCTTACGGCTTCGTGTACGGCTTCTACGCTCATCCCATCTACGGGCTCCGAAGGCATATCGTAGGCCTCGCCGATGGTGTACAAATCCGTTACGTTAGACGTCCGTGCGACAGACGTTCCCATGGCGTAACCATTGTTTTCTACCACGAAAATGACGGGCAGTTTCCAGGTCATAGCCATGTTAAAAGCTTCGTGCAAAGCTCCCTGACGAACGGCACCGTCGCCAAAGAAACAGATACACAAATTTTTTGTTTTGAGATACTTCTCAGCAAAGGCAATACCAGCTCCCAGCGGGATCTGAGCACCGACGATCCCATGACCTCCGACGAAGTTTACTTCTTTGTCGAAAATGTGCATCGATCCGCCTTTTCCTTTGGTCGTACCCGTAGCTTTGCCGAACAATTCGGCCATGATTGCATTCGGGCTGGTACCCAGGGCCAGGGGAAACCCGTGGTCACGGTACGCAGTGATCCACTTGTCATCTTTCGTCAGGGCCGTAACGCAACCCGACGAGCAGGCTTCCTGACCAATGTACAAGTGGCAGAAACCCCGGATTTTTTGTTGTCCGTAGAGCTGCCCGGCTTTTTCTTCAAAACGCCGCTGAAGCAGCATATTTTCAAACCAATAGAGGTAGGTTTCTTTCGGGTATTTTACCTTCGCTTCGGCTTTTTCTTTTTTTGCCATTGAACGCGGGATTAAGAAGAATGGAAATAATGTCCGATTTTCCGACCTTTTCTCCGGCCGAAGGCACGAATCTGGAAAACCTTGGTACAAAACTTTCGGCGAAATTAGCCTGCAATCGTCAAAACACAAAGATGCTTTTTCTCGAACGCCTTCATTTAACGCATTATAAATCCTACGAATCGGGAAGCTTTCAATTTTCTGAGCGGGTAAATGCCATTGTAGGCGAGAATGGTAGCGGAAAAACCAATCTGCTCGACGCCATTTATTTTTTATCCCTGACTAAAAGTGCACTGACTACTCAGGACGCTTTGTCCATTCAGCACGGGGCTGATTACATGGTGATTGACGGAAATTTTTCTATTACCCCCTCGGAATCCACGGCCGATGAAGCGGCTCCAGTCGCTACCTCAGTACGCACGCAGCAGATTACCATTTCCCTTCCCCGGGGTCAGCGGAAGGCCGTACTGCACGATAAGAAACCGTACGAACGACTGGCCGATCATATTGGAAAATTTCCCGTAGTCTTGATTGCCCCCGATGATACGGATCTGGTTCGGGAGGGTTCGGAAGAACGCCGGAAATTTTTTGACGGGGTACTTTCCCAGCAACGCCCCGATTACCTGAGCGATTTGCTCCAGTACAACCGGATTCTGGAACAACGGAATGTACTTCTGAAGCAATTCCACGAACGCCATTACACCGATGAAGATTTGCTGGAAGCGTATTCGCAGCCACTGGTCGATCTGGCCTTGCGGCTACACGAACACCGGCAAGCCTTCTTAGCTGAATTTTTACCCGTTTTCCAGGAGCATTACGCAGAGTTGAGCGAAAGTCGGGAGGCCGTCGAAATCCGCTATGAGTCGGAAGTGGATCCCGAACATTTTCGACAACAATTCTGGCTGAATCGGCACCGCGATGTAGCCGCCCAGCGTACAACTTTGGGCGTCCACCGGGACGATTACGCGTTTGAAATCGACGCGTATCCACTTAAAAAATTCGGCTCGCAGGGACAGCAGAAATCCTTTGTGGTAGCTTTGAAACTGGCTCAATTTCATTTATTGACGCAGGAAAAAGGTTGGCAACCCATTCTGTTACTCGACGATATTTTCGATAAACTCGATGACCGCCGAATCACCAAACTGATGGGAATGATGAAAGATGGAACCTTCGGGCAAGTTTTTCTTACGGATGCCCGCCCCGAGCGAACCGAAACGTTACTCACAGAAGGAGGAATTCTAGCGAACCTGATTCGAACGGATGGATAGGTATCTTTTACCCTTAAATAGCCCTAGCGGATGTTACGGATAACGTATCTCCTGGGAAGTATTCTGATTAAACTGGTACGTATGCACCTGGAGAAGAAATTTTCTCCTCTCACCTAATGGATTATTGCATCCACGGCATTTATTACGAATTCAAGAATGGCAGACTATGCCTGCTCTCTAAACAAAAAATCCCCATCCAGGCGGCGGGGATTTTGTTAGTCACCAACAAACTATTTCTTTTCTTTTTCCACTTTCTTCATCACCTTATCCCCGGCTTTAAGCGTTTTGGAAACGAGGGTAAAGGGCCCGGATACAACTTCTTCTCCGGCTTTTAGGCCCGAAAGAATTTCAATATTTTCAAAATCGCTAATACCCGTTTTCACCGGACGCATCTGCACTACGCCGTTTTTGTGAATAAAGACTACTTCCTGCGGACGAGCTTCGGACCGGTTTTTTTGCGATTGAGGATCCGTCGCTGCCGTTTCTTTTTCTTCACTACGCGTAGTGACTGCGGCAATGGGTACACTGAGTACTCCGTTTTTGCGATCCGTAACGACCTCGACGGAAGCCGTCATACCCGGACGAAAAGGGAAGCTACGTTTATTTTTTCGATCCACCAGATCCAGATAGGATTCCGGTAAAATTCTGATTTTCACTTCAAATTCCGTTACTGCATCCGTAGAGGTAGCTGCTGCCGATAACGAGCTTCCACTGCCATTGGCCGTATTCGCAATAGAAGTAACCAGGCCTTTGAATTTTCGACCGGAATAGGAATACGCATCCACGTCAATAATTACCGAATCGCCTACGTTTACCCGAACAATGTCGTTTTCATTGACATTGACCCGTACTTCCATATTGTTCAGATTCGCAATCCGTAGCATTTCCGTACCGGCCATTTGCGAAGTTCCTACAACGCGTTCGCCTAGCTCAACGTCCAGCTTGGAAATAATTCCGTTGGAGGGAGCGTAAATAGTGGTTTTGCGTAAGGTTTCATTGGCATCGCGTAAGCCGGCATCGGCACTTTCGACGGCGAATCGGGCAGCTTCAATGTTGGCTTGGGCTGATTCTACATTTTGCCGGGCTACCTTGTAGTTGGCTTCAACCGTTTCGAAATCGGCATCCGAAATGACTTTATCCGCGTAGAGTTTTTTGTTCCGGTTGTAATCGGCCTGAGCCCGTATCAACTGAGCGTCTACCTGACCGAGGGCCGACTTCGTTTGTTCATAACTGGCTTTGGACTGATTCAACGCTGCTTTGGCCCGAGCTACCAGCGACTCATAGTTGTCCGGGCGAATACGAAGTAATAGTTGGCCTTTTACAACGGAATCCCCTTCGTGAATCTTCAACTCAATGATTTCACCCGATACGTCCGGACTAATTTTTACTTCTACTTCGGGCTGTACCTTACCAGAGGCACTGACGCGTTCGACAATATCGGCCGCTTTCACTACGCTAAAGGTTGCTTCTTCGGCTTTTTCTTTTCCGATCCAACCGGCTGATTTGGCTATGAAGAGCCCCCCCAACAGCAGAACTACTATTATTCCGAGAATCCACCAAATTCGATTTGAAGAACGTTTCATAACTAGGACCTTGGGCAATACTACGTGTATGTTGTTCCGCTTTTAGAAAGATAGCGGCTTATTTTGATAGTAATCCAGCACTTTAATTCTCAGCACATAGTCGTATTTGGCTTGAATCTGATTGATTCGGGAGCGGTCCAAATTCGACTTCGCCAGGTTGTAATCCACTGAATTGATGGCCCCCGCATTGAATCGACTTTCGGCGGCTTTAAAGGCCAGCTCCAGCGATTCCACCTGCCGGGTTAGTGATGCGTAACGTTTGGCGGCGGAGGTCATGTTTACGTACGCCTGTTCGATATTCTGTCGCAATTGCAGACGTACACTAGCCGCCTGATATTCCTGACTTTTGACATTCAAGCTAGCGGTAGAAGTCCGATACCGAACCTGATAAGCGTTGAAAATGGGAACTCGCAGGCTTAAGCCAATGCCACCGTTAACGTTATTGGTTAGCTGCTCCGTCCAGGGAATATTTTGGGTAAGAAAACCGGGCTGCGTGGTGGTAAAGGTAATGGGCACCTGCTGCCCTTGAAACTCAACAAAAGCTGTATTGGTAACCGTCGTGGGTGTACCAGCCAGTGAACGGCGGGCCGCACTCGAATAGTTGCTACCGACGGACAAGTTAAAACCTAGCGAAGGGAAATAGCCGCCCCGAGCAATATCAACGCCCTTACGAGCACTCAGAGTCCGAAGATCCGCCGCTTTTACGGCCGACTGGGTCTGCACTGCCGTGGCGTAAATATCTTGAATAGGCGTTTGGTACGTATCATCGGGCGTATTGATGCTCATTCGATCCAGCACTAATTCCCGAATTTCTGGTTCATTCATCAGTTGCAGAAGTTGCACTCTGGAAATTGCCAAGTTATTCTCCGCCGTTACTACTGACAGTTCATCGTTGGCAAACTGTGCCTGCAAATCCAGCAGATTAGCCTGTGGCAAAGCTCCGGCATTGACCAGCTTTTCGGTACGGGTGACCTGTTGCTGCGTAATGTCTACCTGCGTACGGGATACAGCCAGAATATCTTCGTTGTTAAGCACCTGTAGATACGCCAGCACGACGTTTAAAGCAACCTGATCGCGGGTAGCCTGCACATCGAATTCGCTAGCCTGCGTATTCAATTGATTTTGCTTGATGGTATTATTGACAATTCCGCCATTGTAAATAATGGCAGTAGAAGTCAGGTTAGCATTGTTGTAGTTGAGCGTTTGGGTTACGTAGCTGTTGGTAAAAGGGTCAATATTTCGACCCAAGTTTAGTCCCTGCGTAATGGCACTATTTAGCGTAGGTAAACGAGAGAACTTGGATTGATCCAAAGTATTACGGTTCACGGCAACCTGTACCTCGCTTTGTTTTACGTCCAGATTGTTTTTCCAGGCAATATCGACACATTCCTGGAGCGAACGCTTCGGTGCTGTATTCGTTTGCCCCCAAACCGGATAAGCTAGCAACAAGCTTACTCCCAATAGCCAGGCCTTTCCCATCATCTGTATCCTTGATTCATTTATTCAATGATACAGCAGGAGCGTGAAAGTGTCGAATGTTTTTTGGATAAGCGGTCATTCGTGCCTATTGAAAGCTCGTATAGACGTCGAACGTTCATATATATAAACAAAAAAGTCCAGGAGCATAGCTGCTGGACTTTCCTTTTCCCCCATTGTTTTACCTAACCTAACAAACCCTTTCGGGTAAGATCTATATAATTACACACGAGCCGACTTACTACGGATGGTTCGCATGAAGTTATTGAATTCGGTACGCTCCATTTTGGCCTGCGGACGGTAGTAGCCCAAATCTTTCTTTGAGCTTGCCATATCCATGATGGCGGCAATTGCAGCCCCTACTCCCAGGGTCAACAACATGATAAGAGCTAGTGACATAATAATCTGATGTGGGCGGTGATGGATAGCTTGTTTTTGCTATACTGTTCCTCTACGGATAAAGGTCAACAGCAGTGAAATAACTGCGATTACAAGCAAGATGTGGATAAGCCCTCCGGCACTGTATCCTACTACTCCAATTAACCAGCCAATAATTAAGATGACAGCGATGATATACAATAGACTTCTCATGATGGTTAAAGTTTTAAAGTTTTACGTGAATCGGTATGTGCCTAGTTGAATAAAAACTCTTTGCCACTGTGCCAATACTCGCATTTTTAGCTTCAATAAGCCTTATATACGTTAAAGTCGTAAAAGTTCGAGTAAATAATTCCCCGTCGCGGGGAAAAAGCCCTGAGGTACAACGGGGAAGGGAAGTGGCATATAAATGGTACCCCAGCTGATATACTCTATTAATCCTCCAATCAGACCCATGAATCGCCTAAAAAGCATTGCTAATTTTTTTGCTGAAGTCTATAGTGAGTTTTCCAGTGACAACGCACTTAAGATGAGTGCTTCTCTTTCCTATTACATGATTTTTTCCCTGGCCCCTATGCTTCTAGTGATTATCTCACTACTGGGCATTTTCTACGGTCAGGACGCCATTCAGGGTCAGGTTTTCGGGCAAATTCAGGGGCTTGTCGGTAAAGAGGCCGCCTTGCAGATTCAGGAAATCATCCGCCGGGCTGAGCTTTCCAATCGTTCACCGCTGGCGTTAACAGTGGGTATTGGTACGTTAGTGATTGGGGCCACGGGGGTGTTTGGAGAAATGCAGGATTCCATCAACCGCATTTGGTCCTTACGGGCCAAACCCAAGAAAGGCTGGTTGAAGCTTCTTATTAACCGATTGCTGTCTTTTTCTCTGATCATTAGTATGGGTTTCATATTACTCGTATCGCTGCTCCTCAATTCGCTATTGGATGTGTTCAGTTCGCAACTGGAACGACTTTTCAATAGTCAAATGGTAGTCGTTGTATATATCATCAATATTGCTTTCATTTTTACGGTAATCACGGTATTGTTTGCTTTGATTTTCAATGTATTACCCGATGGAAAACTGTATTGGAAAGATTCCTTCGTTGGAGCGGGTTTTACCGCGATCCTGTTTATGGTAGGTAAATTTTTGATCGGCTTGTACTTAGGGCAGTCCAACCTTAGCTCTACCTACGGCTCAGCCGCTTCGCTGGTGATCATCCTGCTCTGGGTAAATTACTCGGCAGCTATTTTGTACTTCGGAGCGGAGTTTACTAAAGTCTATGTCAAGCAATACGGGCGGGGCATTGTACCGAAAAACGAGACCGTTATAGTCTATGAACAGGAAATTGAACCTAAAAATCTCGAACAGGGCCAGATACCCCACGTCAACGTGGCGAGTCTGAAAGGCTATTATGATAGACACTGATTGTCATACAAACCCAGCTTACTAATCCTCACAGCCATGAAAACATATGTTAATGCCGACATTCGGCCCGAATCCCGGCCATCGTTCGCCATCAAAACCCTGCAAATTTTAAATTTTGTTACATTCCTGATTACGCTGGTAGTGAATTGGGCAGCCGTGAGCTTGCCTTTAAATGGTAAATCGACCAGACAGCTTTCGGATCAGTATCCCAACCTATTTACACCCGCCGGGCTTACGTTTTCGGTTTGGGGGGTGATTTATACCATGACGGCTATTTTCGTCTTTTTTCAATTGAAAGGCCTATTTAGCTCCCTATCCAGCGACTATGTCAACCGCGTAGTACGGCGGCTGAGCGGTTGGTTTATTGCGTCGAATCTGCTGAATGCCACCTGGATTATCGCTTGGCATTATGAGTACGTAACGTTATCCGTAGTTATTATGCTGGCTATTCTGGTTACGCAATTGACGCTGCTCGTGCGGGTACACGAAGTTTCTGAAGTAGATACCTCCTGGGGACAACGTTTTGTCGTACGCACGCCCTTTGGCCTATACGCCGGCTGGATTTCTATTGCTACCATTGCTAATATCACGGCTTGGCTGGTCAGTATCAACTGGAATCAGTTCGGTGTCTCGGCGGAAGTTTGGACGGTGATTATGATCATTACGGGTACCATTCTTGCTCAGTTGGTGCTCTTTACCCTTCGCAGCGTTTCGTATGGACTAGTCGTTATTTGGGCCATTGTGGGGATTATCTTAAAACGGTATCAAACGCCGGACCCTAACATGACCATCGTGTACGTATGCGAGATCTGCATTCTGATACTGACGATTTCCGTAATCCTGATCGCCTTTACTAACCTGGTCATTCCTATTCGCAAAAGCCCCACTTTGCACTGGACCCGGCCTCGGATTCAACACGATTAAAGCCCCATTCTTTCATTCCTGACATTCCTCCGTATCCGTATAAACGTGCGGAGGAATGTCTGTTTTTTAGTACTCCTTGAAACAAGTTCTTTCAGTCAGCGTTTTTAGAATGCGAAGCTCCTCTAAATCAGTAGGTCCGTTCATCGCAAGGTGATTCGGTTCATTCGAAGTAATCCGTTGAATAACTCACGCTTACGAAAAATAGATCATTTTTTCATACTGGATAGACTCCCGTTCTTTTTCATTTCAAAAGTCTTGTATCTTTGCCACAAAAAACCCGGTTTATAGGCAATTTTGTTGTATTTTCCTAAGGCAAGAGCCATACATACATGACCGAGGAAACTATTCCTAACCGTCGTTTTATATATTCTCCATGGAGTTTACAATTGCACAGGTGGCCCAGCTTTTGGGCGGTGAAGTAAAGGGTCCTGCTGATCAGAAGGTTAGTCGTCTAGCTAAGATCGAAGAAGGGACACAAGGGGCGATTAGTTTTCTGTCTAACCTCAAGTACGAGCACTACCTTTATACAACTGCTGCCTCGGCCGTTATCGTTAGCAAAGGCTTCGAGCCTAAAAAAGCATATACGCCCACACTTATCGTGGTGGATAACGCCTATACGGCTTTCACCCGACTGCTGGAAGTTTACCATAATGCCCTGAGTTTTCGTAAATCAGGGATTGAAGAGCCCGTACACCGGGGTCAGGATACAGAAATTGGTGAAGGCGTTTATCTGGGAGCATTTGCCAGCATTGGCGACCACTGCCGGATCGGGAAAAACGTAAAAATTTACTCCCAAGTTTACATTGGTGATAACGTAGTCATTGGCGATAATACCATTCTGTACTCGGGCGTAAAAGTCTATGATAATTGTCGGATTGGAGCCAATTGTACCCTTCATGCCAATGCCGTAATTGGATCCGATGGCTTTGGTTTTGCTCCGCAAACTGACGGTAGTTACAAAAGCATTCCCCAGCTGGGTAATGTGGTTCTGGAAGATTACGTATCCATCGGAGCCAATACTACTATTGATTGTGCAACCATGCCGGAAGATTCAACCATCATCCGGGAAGGAGCCAAACTCGACAACCTGATCCAAATTGCTCATAACGTCGAAATTGGTCGCCACACGGTTATGGCCGCTCAGTCGGGCGTTTCAGGTTCCTGCAAAATTGGTGATTATTGCATGATCGGAGGACAGGTAGGTATTTCGGGTCACCTGCATCTTGCTGACCATACGATTATCACTGCTCAATCCGGAATTTCAAAGTCGATTGAGAAGCCGGGAACCATACTGAGTGGCTCCCCCGCCGCAGAAAACCGGGAGAACCTCAAGTCGCAAGTACTGGTTCGTCGACTTCCCGAATTGGAAAAGCGGGTCCGGGAACTAGAAAAAATTCTGAAAGAATTATCTTTGCCCGCTAATAGTATTCAGTAGTTCAGCAGTGAGTCGATAAACGCTTTTTTCGTTTCTCATTTTGAGGTAACCGAGGAAAGATTCAAGGACTTTACAAAGACCCTAATCGATAGCTGTTCATCCATCCAAGATGAATCTTAAACAGCACACCATTCAGAAGCCCGTCACCGTTTCCGGCGTAGGGTTACATACCGGCGTAATCGCATCTATGACGTTTCAGCCGGCTCCAGTCAACCACGGTTACAAATTCCAGCGGATTGATTTACCGGGTCAGCCCATCGTCGATGCGGACGTTGACTATGTAGTCGATGTATCCCGTGGTACTACGCTTGAACACAACGGAGCCCGGGTGCATACAGTTGAGCACACGCTAGCCGCTTTGGTGGGCCTTCAGATCGACAATTGCCTCATTCAGCTCGATGGCCCCGAACCGCCCATTATGGATGGTTCTTCCATCAAGTTTATTGAAGCCCTTGACGATGCTGGACTCGTGGAGCAAAATGCCTTGCGTAATTACTTCGAAGTTCCTTCGGAAGTACGCTACCGGGACCGGGATCGCGACGTAGAAATTGCTGCTTTGCCACTCGATGACTACCGCGTAACGGTGATGGTGGATTATAACTCGAAGGTTCTGAGCAGCCAGCACGCCAGCTTGAATGATATTACCCTCTTTAAACAGGAAATTGCCAAGAGCCGTACGTTCTGCTTTCTGCACGAACTGGAAGCTCTTTTTAAGGCCAATTTGATTAAAGGTGGTGACCTTTCCAATGCCATTGTCATTGTAGACCGGGAGTTTGAAGACGGGGAACTCGATCACCTGTCCTCCTTACTCGGTAAACCCCGCGTAAGTGTAGTACCTGGCAAGGGTATTCTCAATAATATTGACCTGCACTATGCCAACGAACCTGCTCGTCACAAACTGCTCGACGTAGTAGGTGATCTGGCTTTGGTAGGCCGTCCGTTGAAAGCACAAATCCTGGCCGCTCGTCCAGGTCACGCTGCCAACGTGGAAATGGCTAAAAAAATCAAGAAGCTGATGCGGGAAACCCAAAAACCCAGTATTCCGGTATACGATCCGAAGATTCCACCGGTCATGGATATCAAACAGATTTCCAATTTGCTGGCCCACCGCTATCCCTTCCAGTTGATTGACAAAATCATTCACATGGATGAATCCAGTGTAGTAGGTATCAAAAATGTAACGATGAATGAGCCCTTCTTTACTGGTCACTTCCCCGAGAATCCGGTGATGCCGGGTGTACTGCAAATCGAGGCGATGGCTCAAACGGGTGGTATCTTGGTGATGAGTACCGTACCCGATCCGGAAAACTACTGGGCGTACCTGGCGGCTATCGAAAACTGCCGGTTCCGTCGTAACGTAGTGCCGGGTGATACCGTTATTTTCAAGTGCGAATTTATGGCTCCCATGAAACGGGGTATTGCCAAAATGCACGGACAGGCCTGGGTGGCTGGTCAATTGGTGATGGAAAGTGACATGACCGCAAGTTTAGTACGTAAAAAATAAGCCGACCCGTTTACGGTAGGTGAAGTAAGCGTACCGTATTCTGGCAATGAACAGAATGATACAGCCCTTAGCATACGTTCACCCTGATGCAAAAATTGCCCCCAATGTGGTCATCGAACCCTTTGCGGTCATTCATAAAAATGTTGAAATCGGTGAAGGTTCCTGGATTGGCTCCAATGTTACTATTTTCGAAGGAGCCCGTATTGGGAAGAATGTTCAAATTTTTCCCGGTGCCAGCATCTCGGCCGTACCGCAGGACCTGAAATTCGAAGGCGAAGAAACCTTGACTATCATTGGTGACTATACTACGATTCGGGAATGCGTAACCATTAACAAAGGCACGAAAGCAGCGGGTAAAACGGTTATTGGCAGCCACTGTCTGCTCATGGCCTACACGCACATTGCCCACGATTGTGTCATTGGCGACCATTGCATTATGGCCAATAGTGTACAAATGGCTGGTCACGTGGAATTAGGGGATTGGGCTTTTATCGGAGGCACAACCGCAATCCATCAGTTTTCGAAAATTGGGCCTCACGCCATGATTGGTGGCGGTTCGCACGTACTGAAGGATATTCCTCCGTATACAAAAGCGGGCCGGGAACCCATTGCGTACGTCGGTTTGAATTCCATCGGCCTGCGTCGGCGGGGATTCAGCAACGAGAAAATTGCCGAAATTCAGGAGATTTATCGCTACGTATATCTGAAAGGCTACAACAACGCTGAAGCCCTGCACCGGATCGAAATTGAACTCCCTGCTTCGGCTGAACGGGACGAAATTATCAACTTCATCCGCTCCTCCGAACGAGGCATTATGAAAGGCCCTGGCAAAGGGACATCCGTAGAATAGCACTTTTTGAAAAGGTCAGAATCATGTCTTCTGACCTTTTTCTTTCTTTCCCATGCAGATCATTCTCGAACAGCTGGGTAAACGGTTTATTCGGGAATGGATTTTCCGCCGCTTATCCCTCGAACTTGCTACCGGCGACCGACTGGCCATTACGGGTCCGAATGGCTCCGGCAAATCTACGCTTCTTCAGGTCCTCACGGGTGCGATGCCCGCCAGCGAAGGCAAGATTCAGTACTTCGAGGGATCCAATGAAATTCCAGCGGATCACTTTTTCCGACAAGTCAGTATCGCCGCTCCGTATCTGGAATTGATTGAAGAATTTACGCTGACCGAACTTGTCGATTTCCACCAGAAGTTTAAGCCTTTCAAGCAGAATCTGAGTACACCCGCCTTCATTGAACGCCTGGATCTGAAGGCTTCCCGCGATAAATTCATCCGGAATTTTTCTTCGGGCATGAAACAGCGGCTCAAACTCGGTCTGGCTTTCTACTCGAACGTACCGCTGGTCATTCTGGATGAGCCCACTTCAAACCTGGATACCCGCAACAGCGACTGGTATTTCGAGGAAGTTCAGAAGCTGGATGCCGATCAAACACTGATCATTGCTTCAAACGTGCCCGCCGAGTACCAGTTCTGCGAAAAAGTAATTGACATTCAGGCGTATAAGTAAAAATCCGATTCCTGAGGTTCTCCGCTTTCGGTGGCATTTTGTATATTCGTTGCCTAACCTCACTGAAGCGATGCGGAACCTGTTTACCTGCCTGCTTATCTTTCTTACTTTATCTGCATTTGCTGACAATCAGCCCGTTACTTTCATTCCCAATCAAGGTCAGTGGGACGCCAGCGTGCGGTACCGCATTCAAATTCCGGGCGGCCAACTGGACCTGCGGACGGATGGGATGGATTACGTTTTCTACGACACGGATTACTTCAAGCAACTTCATAACCGAACCTTACCGGCCAACACGCCCTTAAAGCTGCACGGTGTACGCGTGTATTTTGAGGGTTCCAATCCGAACCCAACCCTGAAAAGTGACCTCTCAGACGGAATTTCCCGAAATTACTTCCTGGGAAACGACGCCCGCCGCTGGGCTTCCAACGTTTCTGGTTTCGGCGAAGTCGTGTACAAGGAATTGTATCCGGGTATTGATCTGCGACTGTACGCTCACCATTCGACGATTAAGTACGAATTCATTGTACACAGCGAAGCTAACCCCGATCTGATTAAGATGCGGTACGAAGGTTCGGAGAAGCTTTCCGTATCCGAACACGGGAATCTGGAAGTTCGCACGTCCATGGGCTGGTTTCGGGAACTGAATCCGTACAATTACCAGGAAATTCGAGGGAAAACCACGGAAGTGAAAGGTCACTTCGCCGTTCGTGAGAAAAACGTAGTGAGCTTTCACTTACCCAATGGCTACGATCCTAAACATCCGCTGATCATTGATCCGGAGTTAATCTTTGCCAGCTTCTCCGGCTCTTATTCCGACAACTGGGGCCACACCGCTACCTACGACGCCGAAGGTAACCTCATCTCCGGTGGATCGACGAATGCGACTGGTTTCCCCGTAACCGCGGGAGCCTATCAAATCAATTACGGCGGCAACGGCGGTCAAACCCTCTGGGATGTTGCCATTCTGAAATTCAATCCAACGGGTACCCGCTTACTGTATGCTACGTACCTGGGAGGTACACAAACGGAAGTACCGCATAGTCTCATTGTTAATTCCAAGGGAGAACTACTGATTTTTGGCACGACTTCCTCCCAGAATTTTCCAACCAGTACGCAAGCTCATAAACGCAGTTTTAGCGGCGGCACCTACGTTCAACCGCTCAGTGGGATGGACTATAACAACGGTAGCGATATTTTTCTGGCAAAACTTAGTGCGGACGGGAAATCGTTGCTGGCATCCACCTATTACGGTACGACGGCCAACGATGGTCTGAATCTGAATACCCTTCTAAGCATTCAGTATTACGGGGATGCGTACCGGGGCGAGATTATTACGGACACCCAGGATAATGTACTGGTAGCAACGACTACCCCCTCGGAACTTCCCCTAAGCCGCCCCGACCGACTGGCTGCTACCGTTCTCAAATTCTCACCGGATTTATCGAAACTGATCTGGGAAAGACCGAAGATTATGCCCGGCTTCAGCGGAGCATACGGGATACGGGCGGCGGCCTCGGGGAATATCTACGTCTGCGGAGCCGTACGCGATAACCTGCCGACACCCGAAGACGGGTGGCTGGCCAAACTAGATGCCAACGGAAACGTACAGAAAACCAAACGCATCGGTACCAGCAACGCCGACGTAGCCATGCTGCTGGATCTGGATAAGGACGAAAACGTCTACGTATTAGGATTGAGTAATGGTGGGAAATACCCGGTTACGTCGGGCGTGTACACCAACCGGAACAGCGGTCAGTTTATTCATGCCTTTGATCCAACACTGGACCGAACGCTTTTTTCGACCGTCATTGGTAGCGGTAGAGGTACACCCGACATCGCTCCGACGGCCTTTCTCATTAACGAATGCGGAAATATTTACCTGGCTGGCTGGGGCGGCGAAGTCAATGCGACCATCGGCACAACGCTGGCACTCGCAAGTAGTACCAAAGGCTTGCCTGTTACCACCGACGCTTTTCAGAAAACGACGGACGGTAGTAATTTTTATCTGGCTCTGTTAGAAAATGGAGCAAAGTCCTTGCTGTACGCGACGTTTTTTGGCAATACCAATGCTTCGCCCGACGTCCGGGGCGATCACGTGGATGGCGGTACCTCTCGCTTCGACAAACGGGGGTATGTCTATCAGGCCGTTTGTTCCTGTCAGCCTTCCTCCTTCCCTACCACGCCCGGAGCCTGGTCTACCGTAAACCGGGCTGGCAACTGTAATAACGCCGTTTTCAAGTTTGATATCGACAATCTGGAAGTGAAATTCGATATGTTCCTAAATAGCAAAAAGCAGGATACGATCGATGTCTGTACGCCCGCTAAACTG